>QWQF01000272.1 GCA_003669125.1 Planctomycetota bacterium | reverse complement strand
CCGGTCGCACAGAAAGCACACCCCAACGCACAGCCGACCTGAGAACTCACGCAGACGACATACTTCAAGTCGTCCGGCCGGTGCAGCA
The DNA here is from genome assembly GCA_003669125.1 of Planctomycetota bacterium. Classification (GTDB taxonomy): domain Bacteria; phylum Planctomycetota; class Planctomycetia; order Planctomycetales; family Planctomycetaceae; genus SXKJ01. The sequence continues at coordinate 41,769 of QWQF01000272.1, read as the reverse complement.
ACGGAATGCGAATGGCCTCGAAGCGTCCTTCGCCGTCACCCTCGAACAAATACTTCGCGAAGCCGTCTTGCGGCGAGACGATTTTGTCGAGCAATTTCAAACGCGGAATGGTCACATGCTCGCGAACTTTCTGAAGCACTCGCGGCGAAACGGTCGGCAGCTCAAACGGAATCTCGGTCGCGCCGCGCCGCACGGCCGCCGCGTGCAACTGTCGGACGAGTCGATCGGGCAGCGCGAGATCAGCCAACGCCAGTGTGAGTTCAGTCGAGGTTTGGTCTTTGAGCAGGATCATTGAGGCGACTTTGCGAAGCGAATTCCAAACAAACCCGAAGCGTCAGCGAGGACGAACGCTTCACGACGCCTCGGTACAAGAAAGACGTCGATTGGATCGCTCGCCCTCGCTGACGCTTCGGGTTAGTGTCGAACTGCGTGTGCTAACTCGGCGACGTGGCTCGGCGAGCCGAAGCCGATGATGGCGGAACTCACCGCCGAATGCGACAGCGCGAAGCGCAGAGCGAATTCAGTCATACTCTCCCCCTCGCCGAGTTTGGCTCGAAGCAGTTCGGCCCGCGCGGCGTCGCGCTGATACAGATCGAGCGGAAAGTACGGCGTCTTGAGCGTGTGAGCGCTCGGCACTTGGCCGAGTAGCGCACCGGCGGCGAACACGCGAATCGCGAACACACCCATCTGCGTCTCCGCACAATCGGCCAGGATGTTGCCGTAGTCGGTGTCGCCGGATTGCACCGGCGATGTCGCACCCGCGCTGGGATTGAGCGCGTTGTACGGCGTCTGCACGGTGTCGAATCGACCGGAACGAATCACGGCCTTCATCGCCGACGGCTGGCCGGTGCCGGTCAGGCCCGTGTGTTGAATGAGTCCTTCCTCTCGCAACCTGTCGAATGTGTCGGCGACTCCACCGCGCGAGAGGATGTCATCGGGAGTGATCGCCGCCGGTTCGTCTCCGCGACCAGACGTGACCCCGTTGTGCAATTGCAGCAGCGAGACCGAACTGACTCGCAGCCGCTGCAAGCTCTCCTCGACCGAGCGACGAATGATGTCGCTGATCGACTCGGTTGAGTCCAACGGAATGCGCACCTTGGTCGCGATGTGGATCGGCTGAGCCGGCGCGATCTCGGACAACGCTCGACCCAGGTTGGCTTCCGAGCTGCCTGCTCCGTAACCCGGCGCGGTGTCGAACCAATTGATCCCCGCCTCGATCGCGGCCACCACGACATTGCGTTGAGCGTTCGCATCCGTGCCGGTCATCAAACCGGAGACCGGTCCCGCTCCGAACGAGATCGCGGAAACCTTGATCCCAGTTCGGCCGAGTGTCCGGTACTGCATGGAAATGACTTTCAAGTTGGCAATCACCATGGTGGGAATTGTGGTGACTCGCCCACGCTCCGGCGAGCGTGGTTACTGATGCCACTCGCCGATGAACGGCAGATAGAAATCACGCCACTCGCGCTGAAACCAGACTGGTGATGACGGGAAACCTTCCTGGCCCAGAGCGTCCACCGCCACGATGTAGTACCGCCGAGCCTGCTTGCCGGCGGATTCGTCTTGGAAGGTCGTCGCTGTGATTGGCTCGGCGGTCAGTCGCGAGACCGGGTCTTTGTCGTAGCGGCCATCCATCCGATAGACGCGATAGCCAGCGATGCCTCGTTCGGGATTCGGCGACCATTTCAGTTGGCAGGTCGTTCCCTCCTCGCGGCTGAAGACGTTTTGTGGTGACGACGGGATCGTGAACAGCGCCGACGACGGACCGCTTTCCTTGCCCGCTTCATCGATCGAGCGAACGCGGTAGGCAAAGACCGCCTTGCGATATTCGCGGCCGGACTCGTCGAGATGTTCTTTGTGCAATGGCCGGTCGTAGCTCGGTTCGCCTTCGATTGCTTGTGGTTCATTCAATTTGATCTTCGTATCGACGAACGATGTCACCTTGAGCGGCTCGGTCGTGAGCCGCTGAAACGGCCCGATGCGGCGGATCGCTCCAACGATCGGCTCGCCCATCGGCGGCGTGCGCGACTTGAGCCGTTTGAGTTGATCGTCGCTGTAGACTTCGACGACCGCGCGCTCGACGTGATACCGCAGCGTCGCCGCGTCATTCCGTGACGAGGATTTTCCGTCGCGGAGCGGCAGGCCTACGGGGGCTGTCCAACTGATTTCCGCTCGCTCCGGCCCAATGACCGAAACAACTCCGTCCTCAACCAGTGGCAGCACAAATCGCGGTTTCGCGACTCGCAACGGTAATTGTCCCGTCGGTGCGTCCCCGAATCGATACGTCCAAACCTGTTGCTCGCGCGGCTTGCTCGTGCAGTTTTCGAGGATCGCGAGGTTCAGCTCCGGAGCGAAGATCAGATTCCGTGCGCGGTTGCTAGACGATTCGGGTTCGGCGGTCGGGTTCATCCGCTGCCAGCGATTCGCGCCCGCGTCGTAAGCCCACGTCTGAAATTCGTGCTTCGCGTCTTCATCCTTGCCGGTCGTGATCTTGATGATCGCCAGCACGACGCGATGAATCGGATCGTAGGTCAGCACCGCGTCGTTCTTGTCGGTCGGCGGTTGGACGTCCGGTTTCATGTCGCGCCACTCGTTGCGGCGGACGTCGTAGGCCCAAGTGTGAACGTCGTTGTCGAACTGCGAACCGAACAACACATGCAGCTTGCGAGCCTCGTCGTAGGCCATGTTCCCACCGCTGCGAGCGGCCGGCTCATTCGCGGGCTTGGGCCAACGCCACTCGTTCCGCGCGGGATCGTAGAGCAACGTCCCCTCGTGACTCCCCTCGCCGCCGAAGACCACGACGAGCTGTTCGTCGCTATCCCACGAGGCACAGCGATACGGCGCAAGTTTCGGCGTCGGCAACGGCCGCCGGTTTCGCCAGCGGTTCTCGCCGAGGTCGTAGGTCCACACGGACGAGTCATTCAAGTACAGCTCGCGAGCCCACTGCCACCCGTGGCTGCCGCTGAAAAACGGAAACCGCACATACCGCCCGCTCGTCGGGTCGTAAACATTTTGGTTGTTGCAGCAAACCCCCGGCGGCGACGTATTCGGCTCCTTGAGCGTCCACTTCGCCGTCGCCAAATCGAACGTCCAAACCTCCGCCCCCTGCTCGCCGCCACCCCCTTGATTGTGCCCGCCATACCTCACGAGCAATTTGTGTTGCCGATCCCAAACACACGCCCCCTCATACCCCAACCGCGGCGAAACGGGAGCATCCGGCAACGGAGTCCGCTTGATCCAGACATTCGCGGGGTGAGCGGCGAGGGATGGAGGTTCGGCAGACGCGATGGTTTCCAAAACGCTGAGCAGTATTGTCAAAAGCAAGAGAGGCGCGGACTGCCTTTTGATTTCGCGCACAAAACGATCAATGAACTCGCTGGGATCGCGGGCGAATTCTACTGCTCGTGATTTCGCAAGACTCTCGATCAACGCCTTCAATTCTGGTGGAATCACGTTTTGAGTCTCCATCACATAAAAGTGACAGTGAAGTTTTTTTGCCAAAGCGACGAGGGTGTCGATTGATTCGCGATCGGTGTTTCGGACATCAATCCGCACCCAAATTCCGGTCACGCGTTCGCATTCGACAAATGCTTGAATGAGGACATTGCCTTCATTTCCCCAACGCAGCATATCTCCGCACCAAGAAGAAAAGTGGCGGGAACTCGGCGGCGATGATTTCTTTGTAGTCTGCCGGAAGCGCATTGGGTAACCACCAGCCAGTCGTGTCGAGGCCATCGTCGGTGATGGCAGCGCTGATACGTGCCGTTGCGTCGGCAACGACGGGATCGGGCATCAATTGGATGTCGAATTGCCAAAGGGCCATGATTCGTGTCACCTGCTCGTTGCGCGAGAAAACTGGTGAGTATCGCCGCTGACAAACTCGCTCGACGGTTTATGCACGCTGTTCGCGGAAGTCAATCAGCGGCTTGTGATCGTCCCGGAGCGGCTGAAGCTCTCTCCCACTTTTGAAGCTATCCCGCCCCCGGCCTTGTGCCGGGGGTTCAACGGCTTTTGCGATACTCGATCGATCGCGGGCCAGTAGCGCAGATGCCGTTGAAGCTCAGGGGCGTTGTAAACTGTGCAGCTGAGACAGCTGCGCACTCGAAAATCAGACTTGAATCGAACACCATCATGTCGACTTGCCTCGGCTTGAACGAAATGGGAATGACGATGAGCGACACGGTGCTGGTGACTGGCGGCAGCGGCTTCATTGGCACGTGGGTGCTGCGGGAGTTGCTCGCGCGAAACGCGAAGCCGGTGGTGGTGGATGTGCAGCCGGCTCCGCTGCGCTGGCAGCGAGTGCTCGGCGGACGCGCGGCGGAGGTGGTTTCGATTGAAGCGTCGCTGCTGGATCGCGATCGCCTGCAGAGCGTCATCGAGCAGCATGGCGTGACTCACGTCATTCATCTGGCGGCGTTGCTGACTCCGGAATGTCAGAAAGATCCGTGGCTGGGTTGTCAGGTCAACGTGCTGGGGAGCACGGCGCTGTTTGAGGCGGCTCGGCGATCGGGGCGAGTTCGCTCGCTGGCGTATGCCAGTTCGTATGCGGTGTATGGCCCGGAGACCGGTAATTCCGCAGATGAGTCGAATCGGCCGCCGACGTTTTACGGTGCGTTCAAGCAAGCGGTGGATTTGATCGCCGAGCAGTATTGGCGGCACTTCGGGATCGCGTCGGTTGCCGTGCGTCCGCACGTCGTCTACGGGCCGGAGCGAGATCAAGGTTTGACAGCCGGCCCGTCGCTCGCGGCGCGAGCGGCTGCACTCGGCGAGAGCTACACGATTGGCTACACGGGCCGAGTCGGCTACGACTACGCGGAGGATGTGTCGCGCGCGTTTGTCCGTTCGGCAATCGAGTGTCCGCCGGGACACACCGTGGTCGATCTGCCCAGCGAGTTGGCGACGACCGAAGAGTTTCGTTCCGCGATTGTCGCTGCGGTTCCCGATGCGGAGTCGCGGATCATGGTCAACGGGCCGGCGATCCCGTCCAATGTCCCACCGAGTCCGAACTACATCTCGAATCTGTTTCCCGATTGGCAGGCCACGTCGTTGCGCGACGGTGTCCGAAAGACTGTGGAGTTCTATCAACACTAGCCCGATGCGCCAGCGAGGGGTCTCCCGCAACAACCCCTCGCTGGCGCGTCGGGCTACTCAGAGAAGGAGCCATTCATGCCCGTGAACGATTTCTTTGGTCGACGTCAAATGTTGTTGGCTTCGGCGGCCGCTCTGGGAGGGACTGCAATGACGACGGCCGGCTCGGCAGCCGATGACGCGAAAACTTCGGAGAAGGTGCTGCGAATCGGCGTCATCTCGGCCACGATTCGCGGCAAGCCTCAGCCGCGCAACGGGCACACTTGGCACTTCGCTCAATACCTGCATCCGACCGTGGACATCGACACTTACTGCAAGCTGGTCGATCCGGGGTCGGCGAAGTTCTTTCGCGAGTACGTTCGCAATCCGAAATACACGTTCGACCAACTGCCGTTTCCCGACACGAAAATCACGCAGTACTACGACGCCGATCCGGCCATCGCGGCCAAATTCACCGAGGCGTTTCCCGGAGTGCAGGTCGCCAAGTCGGTCGAGGAAATGGTCGAGCAAGTCGATGCCGTGTGGCTCGGCGATGCGTCGGGATTCGGCGACGACCACTTCGATCTCGTCGCACCGGGACTCAAGAAGGGGCTGCCGACGTTCTGCGACAAGCCGATCGGTGAGACTCCGGCCGGCACGCGCAAGATTCTGGAGTTCGCGAAGCAGCACAACGCGCCGATCATGTCTTCGAGCCTGTTCCGTCACGAATGGGGCGCAGAAGCCGCGCTGCGGAAGCGCGACTCCGGCGAGTTCGGATCGATTCAATACGTCATCGCCAGCGTGCAAGGTGGCTTTTCGGAAAGTGGCTGGATGGTCTACGGCCAGCATCCGGCCTGGACCGTGATGACGTTGATGGGACCGGGCGTCGAAGCGGTCAGCATGTACGCTCGCGAGAACACCTGCCACGCGCTCGTGACGTATCCGGACCGCATGCCGGCGGAAATCTGGTTCGGCCGGCCGAACTCGACGTGGGAGTACTGTCACACCGAGGTCCACTTTCAAAAGCAGCGGTTCGAGTACACGGCCTCAATCGAAAACGACTTCTGGTACGGCCATCACTACGAGATGTTCCGCATGGCCGCGACGTTCCGCGAGATGGTCAAGACTCGCCGCGAACCGATTCCGCATCAGGAGATTCTGGAAGTCACGGCGATTGTTCATGCCGCGGCGAAGTCGATGCGCGAACAAAGCCGGTTGGTGAAACTGTCCGAGGTGATGTGAGACGAGTGATCGAAGCACGAATGACGAAACACCCAATGACGAAGGAAGCTCGAATGATGAAGCTCGAATGGTGCGTGCCCGCAATCGTAACCGTGATGTTGCTCCTCGCGACGCCTTCTCTCGCCGATGAGCCAACTGGCGAACTGGCGACTCGGTTGGCGGGTGTGAAGTTCGATCACTACGCCGAGGCTCCCGGATACTCCGAAGGTCCGACGTGGCGGAACGGGGACGTCTTCTTTTGCAGCGGGGCGTTGCTGCGAGTGACCGCACCGAAGAATGTCCACAAGTATTTGGAGATCGGGCCGGCCGGGACGGTGCTGCTGAGCAACGGCCACATGCTGATCTGCGACAACAAGCACAAGGCGCTGCTCGATCTGTCGCCGGACGGCAAGCTCGGTGTCGTTGCCGAGCGGTTTGAAATGGAGACGCTGGCGAGCCTCAACGACTTGACGGTCGATGCTCGCGGCAATGTTTATTGGACCGATCCGGAAGGCTCGTCGTTGGACAAGCCGGTCGGGCGTTTGTATCGGGTTCGTCCCGATGGTCGAGTCGATCGGATCGCGACGGGACTCGCATTCCCGAACGGCATCGACGTCGATCCCGCGAGCAAGCATCTGTTCGTCATCGAGTCGCAGTCGAAGAAGATCCTGCGATACGCGCTGCCGGCCGACAACGAGTTGCTCGGCAAGCCGGAACTTTTCTACGACCTCGGCGGCTCGGGAGGCGACGGCTGCGCGTTCGATGCGGCGGGGAACTTGTGGGTCGCGGACTTTCATCGACCTGATGCGAAGACCGGACGCATCACGGTGCTCAGTCCCGAAGCGAAGGTGCTCGCGTACCTGCCGCTGCCGAGCAAGGTCGTCAGTAACATCGCGTTCGGCGGCCCGAATCACGACGAAATCTTCTGCACGACGGGCGAACCTCCTGGCGTGTTTCATGCGAAGGTCGGCGTGAAAGGTTTCGCGGGACATCCCGGCAAGTCACTGCCGATCTCTCGATTCTTGAACGTCGTCCCGCTGAAGCCGCATGCCGATTCCGCGACGCTGCGACAGATTGCGAAGGTCGCCGCCGATGCGAAAGTCGAAGGGGGCAAGTTGGAAGACGCCGCGCGAATTCAACTGCAAGCGCTCACGGTGAACCTCACCGATCGGCAAGTGCGCGGCGACACCGAAAAACTCTGGCCGGCCTTCGAGTCCGCCGCGATTCGGTTTCAACAGGACCGCGTGCTGCTCGCCGAAATCAAACGGCTCGGCGGCAAGGCGACGGTGGAAGTCGTCGCGCCGGATTGGCTGCGCTCGATCGCCAGCGACGAAGGGCTGCCGGTCTTCGGACGGATCGTCGAGATTGAACTCAACGAACGCACCGACGGACACAAAGATCCCGAACCGAAGAAGCTCGCGGATCGAGTCACCGACGACTGGCTCAAACAACTCGCGGGGCAAGATCAACTGCGACGGTTGGAAGTGTCCGGCACCGCTGTCACCAGCGCGGGGCTGATTCATCTCAAAGAGCTGACGAACCTCGAACGGCTCAACGTTTGCCTGACCGCTTGCGACGATCGAGGCTTCGAGCATCTGGCCGGGATGACGAAGATGAAGCGGATGACGATTTGCGCGTCGAAGATCACCGGCTCCGGCTTCGCGCACCTGCCAGGCATGAAGCAGATCGAATCGATCAACTTGCACTCGGCCCCTGCCAGCGATGCCGGTCTCGAAGCGATCGGCAAGCTGACCAGCCTGAAGCGTCTCGAGGTCGTCCACACCAACGTGACCGACGCGGGACTGACGCATCTCGGCGGACTGGTCAATCTCCAGCAACTGCACGTTCACGGCAAAGAGACGACGGCCACCGCGTTCCCGTTTCTCAGCAACCTGCGCGAACTGTACGAGCTCGACATCTACGACCGCGCCGCCAGCAATCAGACGTGCGAGCAGATCGCAACGCTTCCGAAGCTGCGCAAGCTGATGCTGGTGACCGGCGTCTTCGACGACGACGGCGTGAAGCAACTCGCGAAGGTGACGACGCTCGAAGAGGTCACGCTTGATTCCAGCGCAATCACGGACGCTTCGATCGAGCATCTCGCCAAGTTGTCGAATCTCCGCAAGCTGCATCTCGGCCCCGCGAAGCTGACTGACGCCGGCCGGCAACGCCTGCGGTCGTTGCTGCCGAAGGTGACCGTCACTCCTTGAGATTCGCGAAGTCGAGAAACGCCACGACCTGTTCGCAGACCTTGATGACCGACATGCCCCGCCCCTTCCGGAGTTCGCCATGAGTCCTCTGTCTCGTCGCAGTTTTCTCGTCTCTTCGTTGTCAGGCAGTGTTGTCGCGCTGTCGTCCTACTCGCGCGGGGCGGACGACGCGGCGACTGAGCCGATCATCGACATCCACCAGCACACCAACTATCGCGAGCGAACTGCCGAGCAACTCATCGCTCACCAGCGGAAGATGGGAGTCACGCAGACGATCCTGCTGCCCGCCGGGAGTGCCGTCAAACGGCCTTCCACCGCCGACGGTAAACACAATGCCCTCGGTGGAGTCGGTGCCGGCGGCAACGAGACCGCACTGACAATGTCGCGGCAGCATCCGAAAGAGTTCTTCTTCGGAGCGAACGAGGTGACCGATCTGCCGGAAGCTCGCGCGGAGATTGCCAAGTACCTCGACAACGGCGCGATCATCATCGGCGAGCAAAAGTTCGGAGTCGAATGTGACTCGGCCGAAAGCCAAGTCCTCTACAAACTGGCGGGTGAGTACCGAGTGCCGATCCTCATGCACTTCCAGCACGGCACCTACAACCTGGGCTTTGAGCGACTGCACAAGATGCTCGAGAAATATTCGAAGACGATCTTCATCGGTCACGCTCAGACTTGGTGGGCCAACATCGACAAGAACCACACCGATCAGAAGGTGCTGTATCCCAAGGGCAAGGTCACCGCCGGCGGACTGACCGATCGCTATCTGGCCGACTACCCGAACATGTTTGCCGACATGTCAGCCGGCTCCGGCCTGAATGCGTTGACTCGCGACGAAGACCACACGCGCGGCTTTCTCGACCGCCATCAAAACAAAATTTTGTACGGCAGCGACTGCGACGATCGTGTCGGCATGGGGCCGGGATGCTCAGGCTCGCAAACCATCGCCACGATTCGGAAGCTCGCTCCGAACAAAGCCGCCGAGCGGAAAATCCTCTTCGCGAACGCGAAGAAGCTCTTCAAGTTTTCGTAGTCGAAGCACTTGCCGAACAAGATCACCCGCCAGCGAAAGGCTGAATGATGAAAGACACGATGCACATTCTTGTGTGGTTGGTCGTTTGGTCGGCGGCGACAGCGGCTGAAGCTCAGAACCCAGCGGCAGCACCGCCCGACAAGAAGCTGCCAATGCCAGGTGAGGTGTTTCGCGTCGAGGGACGCACCGCGTTTGTGATCCCGCCGGACAAGAAATCTGACGTTGCGACTCCGTGGGTGTGGTACGCGCCGACACTTCCAAATCTTCCCGGCACCGAGGAGCGTTGGATGTTTGAACGCTTCACGAAAGCTGGCATCGCGATCGCGGGGATCGACGTCGGCGAGTCGTTCGGCAGCCCGGATGGCCGCAAGCTGTTCTCGGCGTTTCATCGTGAGCTGACCGACAAACGCGGCTTCGCGCCAAAACCAGTGTTGCTCGGCCGGAGTCGTGGCGGACTGATGACTCTGGGCTGGGCCGTCGAGAACGCTGACAAGGTCGGCGGCTTCGCGGGCATCTATCCGGTCTGCAACATTGCCAGTTATCCGGGAGTGCCAAAGGCCAGCGGTGCTTTCGGCCTGAAGCCAGACGAACTCACAGCGCGGCTCGCCGAACACAATCCGATCGACAGGCTCGCCGCGCTGGCGAAAGCAAAGGTGCCTCTGTTCGCGATCCACGGCGACATCGACAAAGTCGTCCCGCTCGAAGCCAACTCCGGCGAGGTGCGAAAACGATTTGCCGAACTCGGCGGCGAGATGCAGCTCATCGTTCCCGCCGGACAAGGGCACAACATGTGGTCCGGCTTCTTTCAGTGCCAAGAGTTGGTCGACTTCGTGATCGCAAATGCCAAGTCCCAATGAACGCTGCTGACACCGCCGGATTTCAGGATGTCGCGGCGGATCGGTCGCTGATCTTTCGCGGTGGTTTCAAAACGTCGCCTGACTCTTTGAGTCGAGCATTTTCCAAAACATCCCGACTTGGAGAGTCAGGCGACACGGTTTGACCGCCACTTCGAGTCCCAGGTCACCTCTCATGCCCAACGCCGTTTCCTTGCGATGGATTCTGTCGCTACTGCTCGGGATGTTTCTGTCGAGCTCCGCTTTTGCTCAACCACAAGGGCCGCAGCCGTGGTGGCCGACGCAACCGCAGCCGTTGCCGTTTTTGCATCCGCTGTTTGCCGATGACATGGTTTTGCAGCGGGACATCGCCGCGCCGATTTGGGGCTGGGCCAAGCCGGGCGACAAGATCGCGGTGCAAGTTGACGGACAACCGGCGGGGCAACCGGCGGTGGCCGGCAACGATGGCCGCTGGACGACGAAGATCGGACCGTTCGTTGCCGGCGGGCCACACGAGATCGTCGTCGAGGGAGGCGGGCGATCGGCAAAGCTGACCAACGTGCTGTTCGGTGATGTGTGGCTCTGCACCGGGCAGTCGAACATGAATTGGCCCGTCCGGTTGGCGAATCATGCTGAGGACGAGGTCAAGCAAGCGAACGTGCCGGAGATTCGATCCTTCACGGTCAGCTTCTATTCGTCGCTCGTGCCGATGAAGTTGCCGCCCCCGGCGAAGTGGGAGATCTGCACTCCGGAGTTCGCTCGCAACTTCACGGCGGTCGGATATTTCTTCGCTCGGCAGATTCACGCGACGCAGAAGATTCCGATCGGGATCATTCACTCGTCCGCCGGCGCGACGGCCGCTGAGGCGTGGGTCAGCGGTGAGGCTCTTCGTCGCGAGATGCCGCACGACTTTCCCGAGCGGTTCGCGGAACTCGACAAGCTGATCGCTGTCGGTGGCCCGAACTTCGATCACTTCCGCGAGCTGGAGAAATGGACCGCCACCGTCGATCCGGTCAGCGCCGAGAAGAAATACATCTCCGATCCGCAACTCAAGACGGATGATTGGCTCGACATCAGCGTGCCGAAGCCGTGGGAAGAAGCGGGACTGGAACCGCTCAAAGAGTTCGATGGCCTCGTCTGGTTCCGGCACGAGATCGACGTTCCCGAATCGTGGAAGGGCGAGGATCTGTCGCTCGTGTTGTCGGTGATCAATGACGTCGACATCGTCTGGCTCAACGGTGAGCTGATCGGCTCGACGCAGCTTCCGGGGATTCGCCGGTACTTGGTCGATCGCCGGCACGTTCGACCAGGGAAGAATGTGCTCGTCGCGGCGATCTTGAACCACAAAGGCCCTGGCGGTTTTTGCTCGGCACCGGCCAACATGGCGTTGCACTCCGTGGTCAGTCCAGGCGACCGACGGCTGAAGTTGGCGGGGACATGGAAGGTGAAGCCGGCCGTCGCGATCACCGATTTGAAGAGACCGTTTCCGACGCCGCAGGTCTCGCACTACAAGATGATCTCGTCACTCTCCAACGGCATGATCGAGCCGCTCACGCCGTTCGCGATCAAAGGCGCGTTGTGGTATCAGGGGGAAGCGAACGGTCCGTTCTGGCTGCAATACCGCCGACTGTTGCCGACTCTGATCGCCGACTGGCGCAAGCGTTTCGAGGTCGGCGAGTTCCCGTTTCTGATCGTTTCGCTGGCGAATCTCAACGCACTGCAAACGAAACCGGTCGAGCCTGGCTGGGCCGAAATCCGTGAGTCGCAGTGGCGCACCGTGCGACGAGTTCCGAACACCGGGCTGGCAATGACGATTGACATCGGCGATCCGAAAGACATTCACCCGCGCAACAAACAAGAGGTCGGCCGCCGCCTGTCGCTGGTCGCGCGGCATCTCGTGTACGGCGAGAAGGATCTCGTTTACTCCGGCCCCGAATTCACCGAGACGCAGATCGAACCGACGAAGGCAGACAAGATCCGCCTGTACTTCAAACACATCCACGGCGGCCTGACGATCAAGCCGGGCGACGAAAAGCTGACCGGCTTCGTGATCGCCGGAGCGGACAAGAACTTCGTCTTTGCCGACGCCGTGATCGAAGGGGACACGATCGTCGTGTCGTCTCCCGAAGTTCCGCTTCCGAAATACGTCCGCTACGGCTGGGCTTGGAACCCGCTGGTCAACCTCTACAACAAAGAAGGTCTCCCGGCGATCACGTTTCGCACGGACGAGTAGATCGTGAGTCAAAGAGAAAGTTGACACTGCGTTTGATAAGCTGCGTTCCCGCAAATGCCTGCCGCATGCCCTCCCCGCCGGATCGACCGACTCCTTCCTCCACGAGCCTTTTCATGCCTTCACGTTCCTGTCTCGCGCACCGTCGGCTCTCGTTTTTGTTGCTGATGTCACTGCACATCGGCCTCGATGTTGATGCGGCGGAACCATTTCAGGACACGGTGCTCCCGTTCGTGAAGACGTACTGCGTGGAGTGCCACAACGCCAAGAAGACCGAAGGGGAACTGGATCTGACTCGGTATTCGTCAGCCGAGAAAGTGGCCGCCGATTATCGAAAGTGGGAGCACGTCGTCACGTTCGTCACCAAGGAAGAGATGCCGCCGCCGGATGCCAAGCAGCCGACCCCCGCTGAACGTGCCAAGGTGTTGGGTGTGTTGGGAAAGTTGATGCTGCAAGAGGCTCGCAAAACAGCGGGCGATCCGGGCGTCGTGTTGCCGAGGCGGCTGAGCAATGCCGAATACAACTACGCGATTCGCGATCTGACCGGCGTCGATATTCGGCCAGCCGATTCGTTCCCGATTGATCCCGCCTCGGGCGAGGGTTTTTCGAATACCGGCGAGGCGCTCGTCATGTCGCCGAACCTCTTCAAGAAGTACTACGCCGCCGCGCAGCATGTCGCCGATCATGTGCTGCTCACGCCGACGCGGATGGAGTTCGCTCCGCATCCCGTCGTGACGTTCGCGGACCAAAAGAAGCTGACCGAGCAAGCGATTCTCAATTTCTATGAACGACACAAAGTTGATGAGGCGACGTACCTCACGGCGGCTTGGCAGTACCGGCATCGGCTGGAGTCTCGCCGCGCGGTCACGGTCGAGGATTGGGCGACCGAGCGGCAACTCAGCCCGAAGTATTTTCGTTCTCTTTGGAACATGCTGACGAACGAAACCGCGACCGATCAATTCCTGCTCGCTGAGGTGCGACGGCGATTCAACGCTCTGCCGAATCCGGCCGATGGCCGAGGTCCGTTTCCTCCGGCGGAGATCGTCTCGCTCGCGAAGGACATTCGACGATTGAGCCAACAGCTTTGCCTGCCGGAGACGGAAGCGATCGTCGGCAACGCGGGCAATGCTCCGGTGCAACACATTGATCGCCGGACGAAGACGGCGGAAAATCGCGACACGTTTAATCCTGGCGCGGTCACGGACAGTCGGCGGTTGCATGCCGAAGTCACCATCGCGGCGGACAAGCCGGTGACGATCGTCGTGCGAGTCGGCTCAGTGGGCGACGCGACCGATGAGGGATACGTCATTCTCAAGGGAATGAACTTCAGCGTGTCGGCACCGACTCAGTACAAGCCGAATGATCCGACGAAGAATCTGTCGCTGCGGACGCTGCTCTCCGAACACGCGCCGGAGGAATTGAAGCGGCTCAACTGGGGAACTCATCCGCTGGGTCAGGCCGTTGATGCCGACTGCTTGGTGCTCAAGGTGCCGTCGAGCGTGACCATCGAAGTCCCGGCCAAGGCACTCGGTGAGGCGAAGCACAAACATGTTTACGCGGAGGCTGCGCTGGATCGAGCGAACTCAAAAGCGGGCATTGCGAGCGTCTACGTAGCCGAGTCGCGGAGCGACGCTGCTGCGTCACTGCCGCTCATCAATCCAGAACACGCGATCGCAAAGAACTTCGCCGCATCGGGCGAAGCGTTCTGCAAGCTGTTTCCGAATCGGTTCTATTTCGCCGACGAGACGCGCGGGCTGTCGGCGGGATTTCATCTCATCGAAGGTTTCTTCCGAGACGATCAGCCGCTCTGCAAGTTGGTCCTCAGCGACGCCGAGAATCGCGAACTGGATCGGTTGTGGGACGAGTTGTATTTCGTCACGGGCGTCACCGAGAAGATGTTGCGCGGGTTCGTCTTCTTCGAGCGATCCGAGCGAAACTTCATGAAGCACCCGGATTTTGACTCGATCAAAGAGGAAGACCCGGAGCTCACGAGCGATGGAACGTTGAATCGCTTCGAGCAGATCTACCTCAATCGATCCGGCGTGAAAGGCTCGGCCGAAGAAGTCGAAAAACATCCCGTTCACACCTTCTTCGAAGAGTTCCGACAAGGACTGAAGCGGCGGGCCACGCAATGGCAAGCGGCGGTTCCCGCGTACCAGCAACGGCTGATGCAGTTCGCTCAGGCGGCGTATCGGCGACCGCTGACGAAGGCGGAACAGCAGAAGCTCACGCAGTTCTTCAACGACGCCGCGAAGCCGGAGTCGCTGGGCATCGAGCAAGCCGTGCGAGCGACCGTGGTTCGCATCTTGGTCTCGCCAAACTTTTGCTATCTCGCCGATGCAGTGCCGCCGGGCGAGACCGTCAAACCGCTGTCCGATCTGGCTCTGGCATCGCGCCTCAGTTTCTTCTTGTGGTCGTCGGTGCCTGACGCCGAATTGCGGACGCTCGCCGAGGCCGGCCAGTTGAACAACGACGCCACGCTGAAGGCTCAGACTCGTCGCATGTTGAAAGACTCGAAGGTCAGCGGCTTCGCGTTGGAGTTCTTCGGTCAGTGGTTGAACTACCGCGACTTCCGCCAAGCCGAAGCCGTCAACCGCTCCGTCTTCCCGGCCTTCGACGATCCGCTCAAGCAAGCCATGTTTGAAGAGCCGACGCGGCTCGCAACGCACGTTTTGCAAAACGATCTGGCGATCACTGAGCTGTTGCGGAGCGACACGACGTTCGTCAACAAGCGACTGGCTCAGCATTACGGTCTGCCGTTTGACGGACCCGCTGACGAGTGGCGACTGACCACTGGTTTGCATCAGCAAGGCCGCGGCGGGTTGCTGGGCATGGCCGTGTTCCTGACGAAGAACTCGCAACCGCAACGGACCAGTCCGGTGAAGCGTGGGTTTTGGGTCGTTCACAAACTGCTCGGCGAACACATCCCGCCGCCGCCCCCCGACGTTGCCGTGTTGCCGGCCAAAGAGACCGATACGGATGGCAAGACAATTCGGCAGTTGCTGACCGCTCATACCGAAGACATGAAGTGCGCTCGCTGCCATGTGCGATTCGATCCGATCGGTCTGGCGATGGAAGGCTTTGACTCGATCGGTCGCAGCCGAGCGAAAGATCTCGCGGGCCGAGCGATCGACAACGTGGTCCAACTGCCGACTGGTGAGCAAGCTCGCGGGGTGTCGGAGTTCTCCGAGTATCTGGCGAAGCATCGCCGCACGGACTTCACGACGACGCTGAATCGCAAGCTGCTGGGCTATGCCTTGGGCCGTTCGTTGCAGCTCTCCGATCTCGTTTTTCTGGAGAAATTGGAGGCAACGCTCCAGGAAACCGATTATCGTGTCGTGCCCTTATTTGAGGCCGTGGTCACCAGCCCGGTCTTCCGTAACCAACGTTGCCGAGATTTTGTAACCCCGTAGGCGGCGATGCTGCACCGAGGAGACATTTTGATGCCCATCTCTCAGCCGGCTATTTCGCGTCGCGTGTTGCTCAAGGGACTCGGTGCTGCGGTGGCGTTGCCGTGGCTGGAGTCGATGTCGGCGTTCGGTCGCGAGACGATTGCATCCGAGAAGGCGAAGACTCCGCAGCGGTTCGCGTGCCTGTTCATCGGCGACGGCATCTCGCCGCCGCAGTGGTGGGCCAAGGGGAACGGCAGCGAAATGGAGTTGGGGCCGTCACTCGAATCGCTGACTCCGTTCAAGGAGAAGCTCAACGTCATCAACGGACTGTTCAATCGCGAGGGGGACGGCGGACATGCTCGCTGCACGGGCAACATTCTGTCCGGAGCGAATCTGCATCGCGGCAGCATCATCAAGGGTGGTGTCAGCATGGATCAGAAGCTGGCCGCTCTTTACGCCGACGACACGCTGGTGCCGAGCCTCGTGCTGGGCTGCGAACAACCGGTGAGCGGTTTTCATGAGAGCCAGTACTCGATGGTCTACGCCTCGCACATCTCCTGGCGCAACCCCGATTCGCCGATCCCAATCGAACTGTATCCGTCGCTGGCGTTCGACAGTCTCTTCGGCAGCCAGACCGGCAAGCTGCAAGGGAGTATCCTCGACCAAGTGCTCGAAGAGGCCACCAGCCTGCGGTTGAAGGTGAGCGGTTCCGACCAAGTGAAGATCGACGAGTACCTGACCTCGGTCCGCGAAACCGAACAACGGTTGCAAAAGCTGAATCGCAGCAAGGTGGAAGACGACGGAGCCGCTGCGGCCGCTTCCGCGAAGCAACGTCCGCCTGTCGGTCAGCCCAAAGATTTCCGTGAGTACGCCCGTTTGATGAGCGACATCATCGCGTTGGCGTTTCAAACGGATCGCTCGCGTGTGGCGACGTTGCTCATGTCTCGCGATCTGTCGGGGCAGGTCTACCCATTCCTCAACGTGCGCGACGACCATCACAGCTACTCGCACTCGAACGAAGGTCCCGAGTACCAGTCGATCGTCAAGTTCCACGTCGAACAGTACGCCTACCTCATCGACCGACTTGCGAAGATGCAGGAAGGGGATGGCACGGTTCTGGATAACTCGTGCTTAATGCTCGTGTCCGAGCACTGGAATGCTCACAACGGCAACCAAGTCCCGCTGGTTCTCGCGGGTGGGTTGGGCGGGCAGTTGCAGACCGGTCGCTCGTTGGACTACCTGCAAGCTGGCAACGACAAGCGAAAGCTGTGCAGTCTGTACCTCTCGCTGATGGATCGCATGGGTCTGGAACTCCCGCAGTTCGGCGACTCGAAAGAGCGGCTGGCGGGAATCTAGCGCAGAGTTCGGCATCGGGCAGTTCGAAGCACACGGATTCACATTTGCTACGGAGCCATCCTGATGCGACTCTCGTTCATTCGTCTCGTGTTGCTTGCCGGAGTGGCCGTCAACATCGCAAGCCCGCGCGACGTGATGGCTCAGTCGCCCGAGAAGCCCGCGTCTCCTGGAGTGACCATCAACCAGGATCGGCTCGCGCGGCTCAAGGCGGCCAAGATGCCGAAGCTCGATCGAGCGATCCCATTTGACACGCCCGAAGCCGACGCCATCCTCGCCGCGTTGGAAGTGTTCCCGCCGGACAACCCGTGGAACATCCCGGTCGATGATTGGCCGCTGCACCCGAACTCCAAGGGAATGATCGCCGCGATCGGCGGCAACAAGCCGCTGCGGTACAACCCGGATATGAGCTTCGTGCTCGTCCCGCCGGATCAGAAAATGGTCGACGTGAAGCTGGCGGCCTACGCCGAGGAGTCCGACAAAGGACCGTATCCCGTCCCCGACAACGCGGTGATCGAGGGCTGGCCCGCAATTTTCAAACGCGATCTCGCCACGAAAAATCTCACGCTGAACGATGTCCAGCGCGGCAAGCCGAGCCTCGACGCCGACCGGCATGGAATCGTCGTCGACCCGGTCAACCGAAAGCTGTACGAGTTCTATCGACTCACGAAAACAGACTCCGGCTGGAAGGCCGAGCAAGCGTCGATCTTTGACCTCGCATCAAATCGATCGCGGCCCGACGGCTGGACCAGTTCCGATGCCGCCGGGCTGCCGATCTTCCCGTCGATCGTCCGTTACGACGAGCTGAAACGAGGCAAGATCGAGCACGCCTTGCGAGCCACGTTCGTCAAGACACGCCGAGCGTACGTCTATCCCGCGACCCACTTCGCTAGTCGGAGCAACGACGAAACGCTGCCGCGCATGGGTGAACGGTTTCGTTTGCGGAAGGACTTCGACACATCGAAGTTCTCGCCCGAAGTGCGGACGATCCTCGAAGCCTTGAAACGCTACGGCATGCTGAACGCCGACAACGGCATCGACTGGGCCGTCTCCGTCGCCCCCGACGAGCGGATTCCCGTGCTGCACGATGAACTGCGAAAAGTGAAAGGCTCGGACTTTGAAGTCGTGACGCCCCCCAAGGTCTACGCTCCACCGAAATAGCGCCGCGTCATGAATCGTTGATTCGACCTGTTGCTCCGCACATCAGGAGAGAGTTGTCTCATGCTCTTGTTTCGCAGGTCCAGACTCGTGCTGATTTTTGCGGCCTGCCAATTCGCAATCGCGTCAGCGGCCGATCCTGTGCCTGCCGACGACAAGACCGCCGAGTCCCAACCCATCGAGATCAAGCGCGGCCACGTCGCCTCGTATCCCAGAGTGATCATCGGCAAGATCACCGATGCCAGTGACAAGCCGGTGTCGGGAGCTCTGATCGAATGGGGTCCGGATTACCCGCATGATGCTTCTCGCGAGGTGACGCACTCTGGCGAAGATGGAACTTACCGACTCGAAGCGAAGAAGGCTAATGGACGGTTCAAGCTTGGCATCTCAGCGGCGGGCTGCTCTCCACGATGGCAAACGGGATTGGCCCCCGGGCCTCGTTCCGCACCGACCGAACTCAATTTCAAACTGCCTCTGGAAACAACCATCGGAGTCCTGATCGTCGACGAAATGGACCTGCCGATTCCGAATCTTGAAGTCCTCCCGATGACGCCGACGTCCGGATTCAACTCCAGCTTCTCGTCGGTCCAGCAACCTGAACCGATCCCTGGACACAACAAACCGATTCCGTGTGACGCTCAGGGCGTTTATCGGCTGCGGCAACTGCCCCCCGCTCCCAATCCGCTGACGGCAAAGGTCGACGGTGACAATCAGGCAGTGGCGGAACACAAGGAGCGTTTCAACCAAGTTGGCTGGCTCTCACTTCACATCACTCAAGACGGCAAGTGGGTTCACGAGCATCAGATCTCTCGCAAGGAATTCTTCGATTCCCAGGGCATCGTCCGGGTCGTCGTTCCCAACGACCGCAATCCGCTCGCACCAAAGATCACGAACGGAACAATCTTTGGCGAGGTCGTTGACTCCACGGGACTGCCGGTGAAGGAATACCACGTCACGCTTCGCTATCGAACCAAGTCGCTGGCGGTGAACGATCCAGAGGGCGGCCGGTTCCAGTGGGACAAGACGCTCAACCCCGAGAGCACCTACGAGGTTCGCATCTTTACCAAAGGGTTCGCTCCAGCGACACGACGCATCACTCCGCGCACGACCAATCAGGCCAAGCCCGAACGAATCGAACTGACGCCGCACAAGTCCGGCGAATTTCTGTTGCTTGACGCACAGACACACAAGCCGCTCCCGAACATCAGCGTCGTCACGGGCATCTCAAAAAGGTCTGGCTGGAACTACGTCGAGTGGAACGACCTCAAGAACTACGCCGACGGACATCACTCACTGGAGAATGTGCTGCGAGTCACCTCGAATACCGATGGACGAATCACCGTTCCCGAGGGAGACGAGCCGGCGACGCTGATCATCCTCGCGAGCGGTTACGCCCGAATGGTCGTGGCGCCGTTGCTGCGTCCCGCTCCCAATGACGCCGGGTTGATTCCGATTCCGCTGCAACCGGCCGCCTCGATTCACGGAGTCGCGGTGCCAAGCTCGCGACTGAGTCAGCAGGCCGATGGACTTTCACTGCACTTCGTCTCCACCGATCGCTTCGACCACATGCTCCACGGTCTGAAGCGGGACGCGAAAGGGGAATGCCTGATCGATTCTCTGGCCGCTGGTGACTACTTCGTCACGTTGATGCACAGCGAGGGCAATACATCGACCTCCTGCTGGACAAAGAAGATCGCTCTCAAAGCGGGAGAGCAACTCAAGGTTCCGCTCGGTGAGTTGACTGGAATGCTGACGCTCAGCGGTAGCACCGCTCCCTTCACGCAGGTTCGGCTGACTCGGAAACAATCTCTCACTGGCCTCGACGTCGATCCGGCGAAGGACGCTGATGACGTCACTCGCGTGGCGACGATCTCCGATGTCGACGGATATTTCGAACTCGATCATGTCCAGCCGGGAAGCTACCAAATCGAACTGGGTGGGTTAGGCCACTCGCATCGAATCCGATTCGCGGGGGGCAAGGGTCCCACGGAGATCCTTTTGTCCAAGGACACTCACATCGACTATGTGACAGGCAAAGTGACTCCTCCGGAAGCCGCAGTCGATTCACCCGCCAAGAAAAAGTCACCAAGCGAATGACCGTTCCGCGACGACCATTGCTTCGCCGCTGGCTCAAATGATTCTCGGAGTCCTGATGACACGAATTCTCTTCACTGCCGTTGTGATCGTTTCCTTCGCGACGGCCGCATTCGCCAACGAGCCGAGCCGCGACTGGCCTCGCTGGAGAGGTCCGAAGGCGGATGGCATTGCGGACAACAGAAAACTACCCACTCAGTGGAGTCCGTCCGAAAACATTTGCTGGTCGGTGAAGTTGCCGGGATGGGGGACGAGTTCTCCGGTCGTCTACGGCAACCGCGTGTTCGTCACTTCTGAGCTCAACCAGAATGGCAAGAATTCGCTGCTCACTCTGTGCTTTGATCGCACGGATGGCCGCGAGCTTTGGCAACATGATTTTGGATTCGGCGCGAATCAGCGAGTTCACGAGAAATCGAACTTGGCCGTCAACACTCCGGCGGTCACGGCGGATGCGGTGTATGTGGCCTTTGGGAATGCGGACATCGCTCGGTACTCGCACGACGGCAAGCTGCTGTGGGTTAATCGCTACATCTCTCGGTTTGGCGATCCGAAGATGGCTTGGGGATATGCCCTCAGCCCGCTGGTGCTGGAGGATTCAATCCTGTTCCCGTGGGATCATCACACCGGTCCCTGCTTTCTGATTGGCTTGAATCCACAAAACGGCGAGATCGCTTGGAAGAACGAGCGGCCCATCGGAACCGCTCATGCGACGCCGCTGTTGGTGGAGCATCACGGGCAGAAAGACATCATCGTTCCAGGCAAGCATCGGCTGACGGCGTTCGATGCGAAGACTCACGCCGAGCTGTGGAAGTACGGCGAAGGCGAAGGCCCGTACAACGGCGAGATCATCGTCAGTCCGGTCGTCGGTGACGGGATCGTCTTCACGCAACTGTGGCGGCAGAGTCGCATTCACGCCATTCGTTTGAGCCCCGATGGAAAGCCTCCCGAACCGATTTGGATCAGCGACAAGCCGGGTGGCGTGGAGCCCTCGCTGCTGTATTACCGAGGGCTGCTCTATGTGTTGATCGATAACGGCGTGCTGGTCTGCTTCGACGGACAGACTGGCCGGGAGCATTACCGGCAACGGCTCGGTGGCGATTGCAATTCGTCACCCGTGGCGAGCGATGGCCGCATCTATCTCAGCAACAACGACGGCCAAACCTTCGTGGTCAAAGCCGGAATCCAATTTGAGTTGCTGGCCACGAACGATCTCGGCGAACGCATCACGGCGTCACCGGCGATCTCAGGGAACGAGTTCATTTATCGGACGGACTCGAATCTTTATTGCATCGGGGCGTCGGCGGGACGATGACGTTCGACGTCGAAGTCAGTTCTGTCTGACATTCAGTTTGATGGCCACACGGAAACCGAGGTTGCTGTGGCAGAAGTGCGGCGGGTCGGCGTTGCGAGTCGCGCAACGGGCATCGTTTGGGATGTTGCTCCAGCCTCCGCCGCGGACAGCGAAGCCTCGATCGGGAGCCAAGTCGCCGGGATTGGTGGTGAGCTCCGCCGGGTACTTGCCGAAGCGCGTTGAGCAAAACTCCCAGACGTTTCCCAGCATGTCGTGCAAACCGAAAGCGTTCGCGCGGAAACTGCCCACCGGTGCCGGGAAGGCATGACCATCGTTCATCGGCATGACTTCGCGAGGCCACTTCGGATGCACTTCGCGAAGTTTGGCGTCGCCCACATTCGCCACTTTCCCGGAGGCATCGACCGCGTCGCCCCACCAGAATCGCGTCGCTGAGCCGGCTCGGCAGGCCCATTCCCATTCCGCTTCGGTCGGCAATGTGTATCGCACGGCATCCACGCCGTTCTCGTTGAGCCAACGACAATGCGCCACGGCGTCCGTGTGGCTGACATGCCCCACCGGATGATTGTCGGCTAACAAAAACGGACCCGCATATCCCGGCCGTCGCCAGTTGGTTCCCGGTCGGTGCTGCCACACCGCGAGTTCGTCGTGAACGTTGCCACCGTCGTTGCGTTCGCCATCGGTGACGTACTGCGTCCGCTCGACGAACGCGCGGAATTGACCGACGGTCGTCTCGTGACGAGCGAGATAAAACGCTTGCGTGAGCCGCACGGGATGCTGCGTCTCGTCGTAGTTGGTGGTCGCATGCCCCGGTTCGTCTGCCGGCGAACCCATCAGAAATTGACCGGGCGGCACGAGCACAAATTCCTGCCCGGCGAAATAGCGAATCGATGTCGGCACGCCCAGCCACATCGCGTAGTCCTGCTGATACTTTTTCGCGGCCACTGCGTCGAAGGGAAAATGCGGCGCTGATGGCGGGGCACCGATACGATCACACGCCAACAACTTTGCCAACTCAGCAGCGCTGATTGTGGCGGCGGTTCTATCGGTCTTGGCGGGCGGTCCGGGATCAGCGGAGACACTCGAACTCCAAGCCATCACCGCGATCGCCAGAACCCAGCACCAATCGCGTTTCTCTTGGATCATGTGTTTTTTGCGCATGTGTCTTGGCGAGCAGGCGAAGCCTACGTTAGGAAATTGCTTCCTTGATGATCGGGGCATCTTCCACGATCAGTTTCACCGGGCGATTCGCGGGCGTATGCACCAGCGTGTCGGCATCGATGCCCAGCAGGTGGTACAGCGTGCGGCCGAAGCTTTCGATCTTGTAGAACTTGTCGATCACCTGTTCGCCGAGTTTGTCGGTCGCTCCGACGATGCAACCGCGATTGAAGCCGCCTCCCGCTGCGATCACGAATTGCGCGTAGTCCCAGTGATCGCGTCCGGCTCCGGTTTCTTTCGGCCTGTCGATCTTTGGCTTGCGGCCCATCTCGCCGAGGGCCAGCACGATGGTCGAATCCAGCAAGCCCCGCTCATCCAGGTCGTCGAGCAGCGCCGCAAGGCAGCCGTCGAACATCGGGATCTGCTGTTTGCCGGCGGTGAAGTTCTCGCCGTGCCAATCCCAGTAGCCGAGATTGAAGTGAACGACCGGCACTCCCGCTTCGATCAAGCGACGCGCGAGCAGGAAATGCAGCGGATCGCCGGTGGGGTAACGGGCCTTCGCGGGCTTGTTGCGCGTGAAACGCTCGACTGATTCCGCCGACTCCTTGGAGATGTCGAGCGCCTGTCGGAGCTTCGGCGAGCGGAGCAGGTTGAACGCGGTCTGTTGATACTGATCCAGTCCGGCGATGACTTCGTCTTGCGTGTCGTTGCGGCGCAGTCGAGTATCGAGCGTCTTCAACAGATCCGCATTCCGTGCGAACGCCGGGAGATCGAGTTGCGGCGTCAGCATCTTCGTGGCGGCGTCTTTGTCCTTGAACGGCTGCATGACGAACGGCGAGTGCGCAGGCCCCAGAAAGTTGCGTGACAGCGCGTTGTGCGTGTGGACATCGATCTCATCCAGCACCACGAACGTCGGCAGATCGGCCGGTCCGGGACGGAGCTTATGGACGACGCTGCCGTACATTGGGTACTCGTCGCTGCCCGTCGTCAGTCGCGGGTTGCCGGTCAGCCAATACAGCGGAGCCTGCGCGTGATCGCCCGGCTTGTTCATCGTCGTGACCGACCGAATGACCGTGTACTTGTCGGCTCGCTTCGCCATCTCCGGGAGCAATTCGCCGACCTGCAAGCCGGGCACCTTCGTGTCGATCGGCTGGAAGATGCCACGGTAATCCTCCGAGGTCTCCGGCTTCATGTCGAACATGTCGAGATGCGGCGGACCACCTCCCAACCAGCAGACGATCATCTGCTTGGCCTTGGCGTTGTTCGCCGAAGACGCAGCTTGCGCCCGAATCAGGTCGAGCGCTCCGACGCCACACAAGCCCAGCCCACCGATCCGCAGGATGTCACGGCGATTCATGATCTTCTCCCCTGTTTATTCCCCACGCAGTTGTGAATCACACAAACCCCACCGAGCTTGTCTCGGTGGAAAATGGCCTTTGCACGACGAGCGAATTACCGTTGAAACAGCGTAGGGAAAAATCCAAAAACCATCGAGGCAAGCTCGGTGGGGTTGTGTCATTTTCCTTGTGCGAGATCGATCACAGTCAGTGTTGCAACAGAAACTCGCGTGTGTTGATCAGGCACCACAGGACATTCTGCAAACCGTTTTCGGGACTATCGGCACTCGTGATGAATTTCGTGCAGGCTTCGCGTTCCAATTCCGTCGGCAGTCGGCCGACAGTGGCCAGATACAGTTCCTCGATTTGGCGACCCGCGTCGCCGCTGGCTTTGAGTAACTTCGAGGCTCGGCCCGCCGGGTCTTTGATCTTTTCCCAGACTCGCGGGTGATTGGCCAACGTCAACACTTGAAAGATCGAACCGCTGGCGTCTCGTTCGCAGTCGCATTGCACCGCTGCGTTTCGTTGGGGGCGGCCGTAGGTCTCCAGCACGAAGGCCACGAACTTGTTTTGCGGGATGAACGGTGCCTGCACGGTGCTCATTGTCTCCGGCCAGTGATGATACTTCATGTCCATGTTTTCGGTGGTGCCGGTCGCCGTGTTGAGTGCATCGAGCAGCACTTCCGCCGGCAGACGCCGCAGCGGGAAGAAGGCGTAGTTCATGCGATCGGCAGCAGCCCCCTCGGCGGGCGTGCTCGATTGCTGATAGGTGCGGCTCTTTAAGATGGTGCGGTGCAGCCAGCGGAGGTCAAACTTGTTCGTGACGAAGCCGTCACGTAGTTCCTTCAACAGTTCCGGGTGCGTGGCCGGGTTGAAGGCCGAGAGGTTGTCCGGCGGATCGATCATGCCGCGGCCGAAGTAGTGCGCCCAGACTCGATTCACGATCGCTCGGGCGAAGTACGGATTGTCCGGCTTCCGCATCCACACCATCACCAGTTCGCGCGGGTCGCGATCGTCGGAAACGGTCACGGGCTCAGACTCACCGAGCAACCGAAACGTTTTCGATTCGCGACTGCCGAGCGTGCTGGTGACTCGCGCGGATTCCCCTTTCGGAAGCAGCCGGCACTCCGCCTGCATCAGCCGCCGAGCGACCTCGGCCAGCAACTTCGCCCGCTTGTCGATTGCCGCAGTTTCTTGCCGAAACTTTTCAGCCTGAGCCATGACCTCCTTCGCTGCGTTCAGCAGTTCACGTTGCTTGGCGATCTCGGACTCGTCTCCTTTGGCTTTCTCCAACTTGGCGATCTCAGTCGTGAGCTTGTCGATGTCCTGCTTGGCCTTCCGGCTGTCGTCGTCGAGTTTCTTGCCTTCCCCTTCTTTGCGTTGTTTGAGGTCGGCCTCAAGCTGCTTGGCTTCATCATTCAACTTCTTGAAGTGCGCCGCGGCATCCGGGAACTGCTTTTCGTTCTTGTCCGAAAATCCGACGGTGCGAACTCGCATGAAGAGGTTGGCGAAGTCGAGCAAATCCTCCTGCTGCCAGTTGTCGTGCGGATGCCGGTGACACTGAGCACACTCCATCCGCAAACCGAGAAACGCATGGGCCACCTGCATGGTCCCTTTCACCCCATCCGAACCGCGTCGTTGCCAGAACAAGTCGAGCGTCTTGCGGCGGGCATACAGTTCGAGATCGGGGCGCCCCGGTGCGTAGCCCTCGAAGAGCGAATTCACTTCGGCGACGTATTCCTCCATCGTCCGCCCTTCGCGACTGGTCGCGAGCAGGATGCGTTCGACGAACTCGTCGTACGGGACATTCTCGGCGAGCCGAGCCCGAATCCACGCCTGCATTCGCGGAGCATCGTGCTCCTTCGAGAGCGCGTCGGCATACACCCCGAAGTCCGCCGCCTTCAGGAGGTCGCAGAACTTCAGCGCCCACAGATCCGCATGACCGGGCCGAGTCACGAGTTCTTCGATCTTCGCCGCGCGCTTCTCGGACGAAGCATCGGCGAGGAACGATCGCACTTCCTCGGTCGTCGGCAATTCGCCCACCACGTCGAGATGCACCCGGCGCAGGAAGGTCGCATCGTCGCAAATCTCGGCTGGGGGCAAGTTCATCCGTCGCAGCTTCGCCAGCACAGGAGCATCGACAAAATTGTTCGGCGTCACGTCGGGAAACGCATTCGATCCCGGTCGGGGCACGAGCACTCTCGCGGCAGCCGGTTGAGCGCGATACCGCACGATCAACCCCGCGTCCCCGACACCGACGCCGGTGACAACTCCCGCTCGATCCACTGTTGCCACGGCACGGTCGAGCGATTCGAACACGCAAAACGTCGTCACGTCTTCGACGCTGTCGTCGGCGAACTCCGCCTCGACTTTCAATGGGTAAGTCTCACCCGGCTGGGCCACCTGCCCGGCCGGCGTGATTGTCAGTTGTTTCAATCGGGACGGAGCGATGTCATCGGCAACAGCCCCGGCGGCGATCCACGCTCGCAGGATCTTGTATTCTACGCTGCGGACGCTGAACCTCGCACCGCCACCGTGCGGAACTTTTCCGGTCCCCTTTTGCAGCAGCAGACTCACGTCCGGGTCGATGAGACTCAGCCGCCGCGTCCGGCTCTCGCGGGTCAGTTGTTCGTGATCACCCGCGGGATCGGCTCCGAACATCGACAGGCGAAATCCGTTCTGTCCCTTCACGGCTCCATGACACGTCCCACCGTTGCAACCGAGCTTGCCAAACAGTGCCGTGACATGCCGCTGATACGACGGCGAATCTCCCTCAGCCGCGCCGGACAATGTCTGCGCGACGAGCAGAACGAGAACAGCAGTGAGCAGGAGTCGGGGCATCGCTTCGCCTTCGACATGGTTTCGCAACTCAGAGTGACCCAGCGGGTCGCACCGCGGCAGGGAGTCTATCGAACAACACGATCCGCTTCACCCGCAACCTTGCCATTGCCCCGGTCCTTCGATTCAACACCTACGCGAAGAGTTCCCGCACCACGTTTCCCGCGACGTCGGTCAGGCGAAAGTCGCGGCCGGCGTGGCGGTAGGTCAGGCGTTCGTGGTCCAGGCCGAGCAAGTGCAGGATCGTGGCGTGGAAGTCGTGAATGTGGACTTCGTTCGAGGCGACCGTGCAGCCGTAGTCGTCGCTCTCGCCGTAGCTGAAACCGGCCTTCACACCGCCACCGGCCATCCACGACGAAAACACTTCGGCGTGATGCTCGCGGCCCTTCGCGTCTTTGCCGGTGTTGAACGGCGTGCGACCGAACTCAGTCGTCCAGACCACGAGCGTGTCGTCCAACAGGCCGCGCGATTTCAGATCCTTCAGCAGGCCAGCGACCGGCTGGTCCACGTTCTTGGCCAGCGGCGCGTGAGTCGCCATGTCGCCGTGAGCGTCCCAGTTGTTCGACGCACCGGTGTCGATCAACTCAATGAATCGCACGCCCCGCTCGGCCAGACGTCGCGCCATCAGGCACTGCCATGCGAAACCTTTTGTGCTGCCGCGCGGCAGGCCGTAGAGTTGCAGCGTCGCGTCGGTTTCCTTCGTGAGGTCGAACGCTTCGGGCGCGGCGGTCTGCATGCCGAAGGCTGTCTCGAAGGACTTGATGCGCGCGGTGAGATTCGCGTCACCTTCGCGGTTCGCGAGATGTCGGCGGTTGAACGCCTGAGTCAGACCGAGTTCAAGTTCCTGCAACGCGGCGGCTGGCTGACGCCGTTGAATGTTGGCAATCGGTTCGGCTCCGGGAGCGACGGGCGTCCCCTGATGGCATCCCGGCAGAAAGTCCGAAGCCCAGACTTGTCCGCCGGCATACGGCGTCAGCGGAGCCAGCACGATGAACGACGGCAGATTCTGATTGATCGTCCCCAAGCCGTGACTGACCCACGACCCGATGCTCGGCCGCGCGAATGTCACGGAGCCGGTGTGGATGCCCAACGTCGCCTGAAAATGATCGGCGTGATCGTTTCGCATCGAGCGGATCAGGCAGAGGTCATCGGCACACTCGGCGATGTGCGGGAACAGGTCGCTGATCCACAGGCCGGACTCGCCACGTTGCTTGAATTCCCACTGCGGCCGCTTGAAATATTTCTCGACGACTCGGTTGTTGGGAGCAAACGCCTCCAACATCTTCGCGGGGACTTGGTACGGCTTGTTGTGATCGGCGACGAGCTTCGGCTTGTAATCGAACGAGTCGACGTGCGAAGCACCTCCGCTCATGTTCATGAAGATGACTCGCTTGGCGTGCGGCGTGAAGTGCGGCGACCTTGGCGCGAGCGGATTCCCATCAGGCGGCGTGCTGTCCGCCGCGAGCAACTCGGAAATGATCCCCGGCAACAGCAGCGACCCGCCAACGAGCGACTGCACCACGGAACGGCGGGAGCACAAACATCGGTCGGTCATCATGGCGAAACTTTCGAAGGGCATTCGAGAAAGTAACCCGAAGCGTGAGCGAGGGTGAACGCTTCACGGAACGCGGTGTTCAACCTCTTTCGGAGCGCCCGCCCTCGCTCACGCTTCGGGTTAGTGTGACATCAATCCACAAACACAAACTCATTGCTGCTCATCAGGACGCGGGTCAGTGCGGACCACGCCTTGAGTTCCACTTGGTCGGGCGGAGTCTTCAATTCCGCGAGCTGAACTCGGTATTGCTTCAGGAAGTCGGCGCATTCCTGCTGTTCGTCGGCCGAAGGGGGGCGGTTCCAGGCGATCTGATGCGCGGCGGCAATTCGAGCTGTCTCGTCAGACGCCATCGCGATCGCTCGCGCGGCGAACTTGGACGACTCCAAATGTGCGAGCGGATCGTTCATGACAAACAACGCTTGCAGCGGCGTCGTGCTAGGGAGCCGCGAGCCGGTGCTGGAACTCGGATCGGCTCCGTCGAACAGGGCGAGATACGGGTGCTTCTTCAGACGCTGTTGCATCAGATAGATGCTGCGGTGGCGGGTTTCATACGCGGCGACAAACGGATTGTGCTGCGTCCAACCCCATGTGTGCTGCGGCGGAAACGGGTGCGTCCCCGCAGATGACTCATCGAGGTCGCCGCCCACGAAGAGCAACGTGTCCCGAATCGACTCAGCGTCCAATCGGTAGCGGTTGAACTTCCACAAGAGATCGTTGCTCGGATCGAGCGGCGTGTTCTTGGCCAACGTGGCGCGATCGGAACTGCTGGCGAGTTGCCACGACTGCGACAACAGAATCAGTTTGTGGATCGCCTTCACCGACCAGCCGGTGTCCACGAATCGGCTCGCGAGGTAGTCGAGCAATTCTGGATGTGTCGGAGCCTGTCCACGAGTACCGAAATCGTTCGGGGTCTGCACGATCCCTCGGCCGAAATGAAACTGCCAGATGCGGTTCACCATCACCCGCGCGGTGAGCGGATTCTTCGGGTCCGAAACCCACTCGGCCAATTGCAGCCGACCGCTGCTCGCAAAATTTTTCGTCAGTTCATGACCGCCGAGGATCACTGGGAAGTGCCGCGGTACTTCATCGCCGAGTCGCTTCGGATCGCCTCGCAATTGCAGCTTGGTATTCGCGGGCGTTCCGTCGGCGACCGCGTAGGCGTCGCTGACGGCGGGGGCTTCCGTCGCGACGGTGGTTCGTTTCTTGCGAGCCTCAGCCAGAGTCTTTGCCGCGGCCTCGACGGCGGCCTTCTTGTCCGGACCATCGGGCTGCTTCTTTGCTTCAGCATCGGCGGCTTCGAGCGTCTTGATCTCCGCATCGACCACCGCGAGCTTCTCGCGATGCGGTGCCAGCAGCGCGTCGATCTCCGCCTGAGTCATCAGCGGCACGAAGTCCGCTGGCTTCTTGTCGGCCTCGGCTCCGGGGAACGGGTAGCGCGTACTTTCGAAGATGCCGTACAGTCCGTAGTAGTCGCTCATCGTGAAGGGGTCGAACTTGTGATCGTGGCAGCGAGCACACGAGATGCTCGAACCCAGGAACGCTCGCCCCAGGTTATCGATCGTGTCTTCGAGCGTGAGATGATGCTCTCCCTTCCGGTCGCCGCCGAAACGCCGCGCGATGGCCAGATAACCGGTCGCGGTGATTCGTTCAAAGCGTTCGGCTTCTGTTCCGCCCGGGAGTAGGTCGCCGGCAATCTGCTCTCGCAGGAATTGGTCATACGGCATGTTCTTGTTGAACGCGCGAATGACCCAGTCGCGATACCGGTGAGCTTGCGGCACCGGATAATCGGACGCATTGCCGCTGGTGTCGGCGTAGCGGACCACGTCGAGCCAGTGACGTCCCCATCGCTCGCCATAACGGGGCGAATCGAGCAGTCGATCGACGACCTTCTCGAAAGCCTGAGGAGACGTGTCTGCCAGAAACGCCTCCATCTCAGCCGGCGTTGGCGGCAGACCGGTGAGGTCGAATGTCACTCGCCGCAACAACGTCCGCGCATCGGCGGCGGAAGCTGGAGTCACATCGGCCTGTTCCATTCGCGCGAGAACGAAATGGTCGATGGCCGTGCGTGGCCAGTTGGCATTTCGCACCTTGGGAACCGCTGGATCTTTGACCGGCTGAAACGACCAGAATTTGCGTCCCTCTTCGAGACTCATCCCGTACTTGGGGCGAGTGCTCAATTCCTCTGCCTGATCGGCAACGGTCTTGCGCGGATCGGCCGCTCCGTTCTTGACCCACGTTTCGAGATCGGCGATCTGCGTGTCGGTCAGTTTCTGCTTCGGCGGCATCCGCAAATCTTTGTCGGTCTGCCGCACCGCGAGAATCAGCAAGCTCTTCTCCGGATCACCGGGGACGATCACCGCGCCGGAGTCTCCCCCGCGCAGCCAACCATCGCGTGAGTCCAGTAGCAATCCGCCTTGCCGTTTCTTGCTGTCGCGGCTGTGACATTCGGAGCAATGTGTCACCAGGATTGGCCGGATCTTCTTCTCAAAGAACTCGACCGCTTCGGCGGAAGGTTCGGCCGCTTGAATTGCACAGGTTCGGCCACCCAGCAGAAGAAATAGGAGGCCTGCGATCAGCGGCTTCAACTTGGTTATCGATTTCATCAGGAATGCACCTTCAAATCGCATCGTCCAGTCGCCTCTGCGAGGTCACGAATGTCGTGACAGTGTATGCTGCTACCCGAGATTATTCAGAGCGGCTCCAGCTTCGCAATCCGTCGATGTGATATAAATGGGGAGATGTGCCCACGGTTCCTGTTGGCTCACGATCCGTCGAAATGACGGCAAACATGACGAGGATCTTGCTCGATGTTCACCTCAAAAGGACATCCCCTTGCCACGCAATTTTCGCATCGTCACTGCGGGATCGGATTTGCCGGTCTCTGTCTGATGGGGATTGCCTCGACTTGGGCCGTGGTGGAATCGAGTCACGCCCAACAAGCTGCGTCCATCCCCAAGGGCTACGAAGAGATTGCGAAGCCGTTCATCAAGCAGCATTGCCTCGGTTGTCACGGAGCGGCGACGGCGAAGGCTGGGTATCGCATTGATCTCATCGGCACTGACTTCTCGGCGGCAACGATCGCCGATCATTGGAAGGAAGTCCTCGACCGAATCAACGCGGGTGAAATGCCGCCGAAGGAAAGCCCGCGACCCGATCCCGCGCAGAACACGGCGTTCGTGACATGGGTCAACGAGCAGTTGCGGCAGGTCGATCTTGCCGCCAAGAAAGCGGGCGGTCGCATTCCGATGCGGCGGCTCAATCGCGATGAGTACGCCAACACCGTGCGCGATCTGCTGAAGCTCGATGACTTGATCGTGCGACCGTTGATCGAGGAGTTGCCAGGCGACGGACAGGCCGAAGGATTCGATCGGCTTGGAGTTGCGTTGTTCTTCGATCAGACGCAGATCGAACGGAGCCTCAGTGTGGCAGAGAAGATCGTCGCGCGGGCGATCGTGACGACGGCTCCGAAAGAGAACTCGTTCACGAACCGGTTTGAGTTCTTGCAGAAGAAACCTCCGCCAGAGATGGTCGAAGTGTTTCCGGGGTTCGCTCATACGATTCCGCGCGGCGCTCGCGACGTCATCGTGCATCCCAAGCACGTCGAGCACATTCAGGGATATCCGACCTACCGTCGCGACTATGACGGCTGGGGCGCGATCTCGCATTTCGCGATCGGCCAGGTGGTGACGCAGGACGGTTACTATCGCGTGCGGATCAAAGCCAAGGTCGATCATCGCGGACGGACTGAGCCGAACAAATTTCGCCTGCAATACGCTGTGGACTCGCCAATCTTTGTCGAGCAGGAAGTGGCTCTCGATCCGTCGGGCACGACCGAAGCTTTGTTGTTTCTACGCGGCCCCGTCAACGGCGAGGTCAAAGGTCCACAGGTCTTTCGGCTGCTCTGGAATCACACCGAGAAGGCGGTCATCAACGAGCCAAACTACAAAAAACTCTTCTCGCAATGGACGGCGTTGCGCGGGAAGACCGAACAAGCCGTCACGCGCCGTGCGCCGCAGACGGAACTCGATGACCTAAAAAAGCAGCGCGATGAACTGGAGAAGCAACTCAACGCCTGGGAAGGCCCAGCGTACATCTACAACCCGGAGATGGATCTCGAAAAGCTGCCGCGACTGCTGATCGAGTCGATCGAAGTCACCGGGCCAATCCAGAAGGAGTGGCCGCCGGCCAGTCACAAGTCGCTGTTCTTCGCGGGCGACGAACGCCAGGACGACGCGTACGTCCGCGAAATCTTCGCTCGGTTTCTCCCACGGGCCTATCGCCGACCGGTCACCGATCAGGAGATCGACTCGATTGTCGCAGTCGTCAAGGATGCCCAAACCACCAGCCAGCTCTCGTTCCACGAAGCAATGCGGATCGGTTTGCAGCGAGTGCTCTGCGCGCCGGGTTTTTGGTTTCTCGAAGAACCCACGGGTGAGCAAGTGCAGCCGCGTCCGTTAAACGACTACGAGCTGGCGTCGCGGTTGTCCTACTTCTTGTGGAGCACGATGCCGGATGACGAATTGTTTTCACTGGCGGCGGCCAACAAGCTGCGAGAGCCGGATGTGGCGACCACGCAGGTCCGCCGCATGATTGCCGATCCCAAGGCACAGCAACTCGTGCAGAACTTCGCCGGACAATGGTTGTCGGTTCGCGGCTACGGCTCGGTGCAGCCGGCGGCTGAGTACAAAGACTACGACAAGCCGCTGGAGAACGCTTCGAAGCAAGAACCGCTGTCGTTCTTCGCCGAGGTGCTGAACCAGAACCTGCCGATCACGACCTTCATCAACAGCAATTTCGTGGTGGTCAACGAGCGGCTCGCTCGGCATTACGGCATCGAGGGAGTGACCGGGGCGGAGTTCCGCCGCGTGGCGATCAAGCCGGAGAATCATCGCGGCGGCGTGCTGGGGATGGCTGGATTGATGACCTTTCTGGCCGACGGCACGCGGACGCTGCCGATGCGCCGCGGATCGTGGGTGCTGCGCGAATTGTTCAATGACCCGCCGAACAATCCGCCGCCAAACGCCGGTGAAATTCAGCCCAACACATCGGGCAAGAATCTCACCGTCCGCGAGCGACTGGAACTCCACCGCCGCGACGAAGTCTGCGCGTCGTGCCATGCCAAGCTCGATCCGATCGGTCTGGCGCTGGAGAACTACGACGCCATCGGTGCCTGGCGCGAGCGCTTCAACGGCGAAGGCTTCCGTGGCTCAAACGGCCCGCTGCTCGACGTCAGCGGCTCGTTTCCCGATGGCCGCAAATTCACCACGCTCGACGAATACAAGGCGGGGTTGATGACCTACAAAGACAAATTCGCCCGCGCGCTCAGCACAAAGCTGCTGACCTACGCCCTCGGCCGGCCCATTGGATACACCGATCGCGAGCTGATTGATTCACTGGTCGAGACGTTGAAGAAAGATGACGACCGCATTCAATCGCTGATCCACGCCATCGTGGCCAGCGAACCGTTCCGCACCAAATAACTCGTACGACACGCAAGTGAGTGGCACGGGGCACTCACGAATAAGCCCCTCGCTTGCGCGTCGTGCGAAATTGAAACCGGAGTCTTGCTCATGAACATTTTGAAACGCCGTCCGATACTGGCTCGCCGCACGTTCTTGAAAGGGGCGGGCATCAGCCTCGCGTTGCCGTGGCTCGATGCGATGAGCACGAACTCCCGCTCGGTGAGCACGGCGGGCGACATCGCGGCGAACGAAACGCCACGACGGGCGGTCTTCTGTTTCTTCGGGCTGGGGATCAACGGTCGCGATTTCACTCCCGCCGACACGGGGGTCGATTACACCGTCACGCCGATTTTGAAGCCGCTGGAAGAACTGCGGCGCGAGTTCACGGTCGTGTCAGGTCTGAAGCTGACGTATTCCGGCGGGCATGTCGGCGATCGCACGTTTCTGACCGGGACCAACACACGCAGCGCGGGGGCGAATCTGCGGGTCTCGTGCGATCAGGAACTGGCAGCGGCGATCGGTCGGCAGACTCGGTTTCCGTCGTTGTCGTTGGGGATCAAACGGGGGACCGGCTTCGGCGGCTATTACGACCAGACGCTTTCGTGGAGTCCCAGTGGCACGCCGATTCCGTCGGAGAATCGGCCGCATGTGTTGTTCGATCAGTTGTTCCGGCAGGACACGGCCGAGTCGCTGAATGCTCGCGAAGCGGAGTTCGTGCGGCGGGCCAGCGTGCTCGATTCGCTCGGCGATGAAGCGCGGCAGTTGAATGGGACGCTGGGTGTCGACGATCGTCGCAAGCTCGACGAGTACCTGACCGGCGTGCGCGATCTCGAGCGACGGATGCAGGAGGAGAAGGACTGGCTCCGCAAACCGAAGCCGAGCGTCGCGACGATCCAGTTCGGCAAAGAGCAGTCGCTCGATCCTGACAAGTCAGGACTGGAATATCGCCGCTATCAACGGCTGATGTACGACGTGATCGCGCTGGCGTTGCAGACCGACAGCACGCGAGTCATCGCCTACCTCGCGCGCATGGATGGCTCGGACGGCACCGGCGCGTGGAAAGACATGGGCAACCCGTACAACTACCACGGCATGACCCATCACGGCGAAGACCCCGACATGCTCAAGTGGTGGACTCAAGCCGACATCTGGTACCTGGAAGATTGGGCCTACTTCCTCAACAAGCTGAAGTCGATCAAAGAGGGGGACGGCACGTTGCTCGACCACACACTGGTCGCTTACGGCAGCAGCGGCGGCGCGATCAACGCGCACCACAATCATCACCTGCCGGCCATGCTCGCCGGCGGAGCACGCCTGGGAGTAAAACACCAAGGCCACCTCATCAAAGAAGACGTCCGCCTCGGCAACCTGTGGAGTACAGTGTTCGACCGGATGCAGGTTCCGCTCCCCAAGAATTTTCAGGGAGGCGAGGCGGACGGGATCCTCAAGGAACTCGTGTAATCGACTCGTCGTCGGCGACTTTTATGACCGGAGGCCTTCGCATGCGTGACACGCAGCATTCTCCATCGATCTCGCGTCGGCAACTGCTGCACGTCGGCGGGATCGGCGCGTTGGGTCTGACTCTGCCAGAGTTCTTGCACGCCGGCGAACCGCTCGCCATTGGCGGCTCGAGCGGGCCGGTGCGTTCGTGCATCTTCATCGTGCAGTACGGCGGTGCCAGTCACATCGACAGCCTCGACCCGAAGCCCGATGCGCCGCTCGATGTCCGCGGACCGTATCAACCGATTGCGACGCGGACACCGGGCCTCGATGTGTGCGAGTTGCTGCCTCGACTGGCATTGCAGGCCGACCGGTTTGCCGTGGTCCGTTCAATGACGCACGGCAACGGCGGGCACGATGGTGGGATGCACGTCGCCATGACCGGTCACTCAGTCCCGACGCCCGACACGCCGTACTTCGGTTCGGTCGTCGCCCGTGTCCGGCCGGCCACGGAAAACATTCCGAGTTATGTCTGGTTGCAGAACTTGGCGGGAGACGTCGAACCGCGATACCTCCGTGGCGGGTTCCTCGGCCCGGCGTTCAGTCCGTTGAGAGTGGGAACCGATCTGGACAATCCGAGCACCGACAACTTTCGGTTCACGGCCTTCGATCCGCCCGCCGGTTCGACCAACGAGAGACTTCTTGGCCGTCAGCAACTGCTGCACGGACTGGAATCCTCCGGGGCAAGCGGCGGAACAACTCTGGCATCCGGATTCCGTCGATTTCAAGAACAGGCGTTCGACCTGGTCACCGGAACTCGGGCGCGACGCGCCTTCGATCTCACCGGCGAGCCCGACACGGTTCGCGACCGTTACGGCCGACATCCGCTCGGCCAGAACTTGCTCATGGCGAGGCGATTGATCGAGGCGGGGACGCGGTTGGTGAACGTCACCGCCTGGTGCGGCTTGGCGGAGGGCGAGAAGTTCACCAACGTCCAGACGTGGGACATGCACGGTCCGGTGGCCGCTCACATCGGCAGCATCTTCGGAACGGGATCGTATGGCTTGGGGTTCGCCCTGCCGCGCATCGATCAGTCGGTCTCCGCGCTGCTCGACGATCTGTCCGATCGAGGGCTGCTCGACAGCACGCTGGTCGTGATGGTGGGCGAGTTCGGTCGTTCGCCGAAGGTTGCCAATCAGGGACGTGACCACTGGCCCGCCTGTTATTCGTCACTGCTCGCCGGTGCCGGAGTGCGCGGCGGCATGGTCCACGGTGCGTCGGACAAACAGGGGG
Organism: Planctomycetota bacterium; assembly: GCA_003669125.1. GTDB lineage: Bacteria > Planctomycetota > Planctomycetia > Planctomycetales > Planctomycetaceae > SXKJ01. The sequence continues at coordinate 4,786 of QWQF01000272.1, read as the reverse complement.
CTTACGTCCACGAGTACCCGGTCTCGCCCGAAAACTTCGGCGCGACGCTGTACCGCGCACTGGGGATCGACCCCGGAACGCGGCTCGGCTTGGATGGCTTCACGCGCCCCGCCAGCATCGGCCAACCGGTGGAACCGCTGCTTGAATCGGGCTTCTCCGGGTAGAAGACCACACACGGCGAGCACGATCGCTGTGGCTCGTGAGAATGATGCGTTGCAAAAAGCTCGGCGTTGACTGCGCCCAGATCGTTGAAACTCACGCCGGAGAGTTGGTCGTCCATGACAATCCCACTCGAAACTGAGCGTCTGATTTTCCGTGACGGACATGCCGCGGACCTGGAGCCTTTTCATTCCATCTGCTCGACTTTTCCGCTCGGCAATACGGCCCAGGCTTCACAATCGAAACCGGGATGCGTGGTCCGTTCCACGACCGAGTCCGACAGCACCTGCTGGTGGTCCAGGCGGTGGTCAACTTGATTGAAGAGTATCACGCGTAGCACGGCGCATCCGCATCGTCTCGCGATCGCTCCGCGACCGAATCGTGGGGCACTGAGTCGCTTGGGTGGTTTGGGAAATGTGACATCGGTGTCATCGGCAATTGCGTCAAACTTTTGCACGGTCCAGCGCCGATGACGAAAGCTGAGTTCAATCATCCAACTCCGCTTTCCTGTGTGGCGCACGAGTGCAAATGCTTCTCCCATTTCGCCAGTTTGCCTGGTTGTCGCTGAGTCTCGGCATGCTCTTGCTTGCCAACTCCGGCTGCACTCGGGCTTGGTGGCGCAAGCAGGCGGACGACGACGTGCGCAAGACGGTCGCCGAGAAGAACGGCTACTTCGACTACGGTGATGTGACTCCGCCGGCGGATTCGCGGCTGTCCGATCCGTTCGATCCCGACTGCGAGCCGATGCCGCCCGATGATCCGACCTCGCATCAGTTGATGCACTGCGTCGACGGGCATCGCGGCTGGAAGCATTGGCACGACAAAGGCGATGCTCCATTTGTCGATGCTCAAACGTGGCAGTCGTCACTGCCGCGAGACGAGAAGGGCGAAGTGGTGCTCGACCTAGTGAACTCCGTGCGAGTCGCTCGCAAACAGTCGCGCGAGTATCAGACTGAACTGGAAGACTTGTATCTCTCCGCTCTGGACGTGACGTTTCAGCGGTTCCGATTTGATGCTCAGTTCTTCGCGCAGAATGCGACGACATCGACCTTCGACGGCGTCGATCGGTCCGGACCGGATGGCCGGAGCGTGCTGCGAACGACGACGACTGGCTCCGTAGGCAAGCTCACTGCGTCTGGCGGTGAGTTCACCGCGAACCTCGCGAACTCATTGATGTGGCAATTCTCCGGCAGCGATTCGGAGATGATCGGATCGGTGCTGGACTTCAGTCTCAAGCAACCACTGCTACAGTTCGGCGGTCGGGCTTATGTGCTTGCAGGGCTGACCTTGGCGGAGCGGCGACTGCTAGCCAACGTGCGGCAGATGCAACAGTTTCGGCAAGGCTTCTACGTCAAGGTGGTCACCGGACAAAGCTCTGGCGATGGCCCGTCGCCAAATGGGGCGGTCGGCCAGAAAGGACTCGGAGTGCTCGCGGGCACGCCGACGGGTCGCGTGGGAAGTCCTCCGATCGACGGCTTTCTTGGGGTTCTGCAAGAACAACAACGGCTCAGGAATCAGACAGGCAATCTTGCCGCGTTGCGGGACAGCGTGACGCAGTTCGAGTTCATGTTCACGGCGGGACGAGTGCAGCGACTGCAAGTCGATCAGACTCGGCAGGCGTACTACAACACTCAGAGCAGTCTGCTGACGGCACGCGCGGCTTACGCGGGCCGTGTGGATCGGTTCAAAATCAACCTCGGTCTGCCGCCGAGTCTTCCGATCCGCGTCGCCGATCCAATGATTGATCGCTTCAATTTTTTCGATCCAGACCTGACCACCTTGCTGGATCAAATCAATAATCTGCTGGAGCCGTTGCGTTCCGAGTCGGTCCCGCCGGAAGAGATGAAGCTCCCTGAACGCTATCGCGAGTTGCTGGCGTTCGGGCCGCGCATGCTTCGACAGTTGGATTCGTCGCGAGCCGATCTCGACAAGTTACTCGCCACATCGCCACAACGCGTCCTGCGTCTGAATCAGCTTCGTGAGCAGACTCAAAGCTACGGCTACGACGTCGCCTCGGAACTCTTCGATGCGGAGTTGATCGGTGCGCGCATCGAGAAACATCAGGTGCGGCTGGCGAAGAACTCCGAAGAGTTTGAAAAACTAATGATTGCCACTCGTGCTCTGTCCGTGGACGAACTGCGCGAGAAACCGAAGGAGGGACGCAAGGCACTGCTCGAACTGACCACGGAACTGTCAGGTGTGGTCTTGGAGTCGATGCTCATTCAGGCCTCGATTCGATTGGAGGCGGTTGAACTGATCCCGTTGGAGGTTTCCGAATCGCAGGCTCTGGAAACAGCTCGGCAACATCGCCTCGATTGGATGAATGTTCGCGCCAACTTAGTCGATGCTTGGCGTCAAATCGAAGTCACTGGGAACGAACTGCAAAGCGGCTTGGACCTGACGGTCAGCGGCGACCTCGGCACGCGCGGAGACAACCCCACCGAGTTCACGGCCGACAAGGGCCGTCTTCGGATGGGCCTGGAATTCGATTCGCCAATCACTCGGTTGGCCGAACGAAACAAGTACCGCGAAACTTTGATCGAGTATCAACATGCGCGACGCGATTACATGCTCTTCGAAGATCAGATCAGCCAAAGCCTGCGAAACACACTGCGGATCATCGACCTCGGTCAAATCAATTTTGAGATTCGCCGTGCGGCGGTATTGGTCGCTGCATCACAGGTCGCGCAGGCTCGATTGCGACTGGTCGAGCCACCGAAGGGACCGCTCGCCCCCGGAGTCGCCGCGCAGGCCCAAACGACACCGACGGCCGCGCGTGACTTGGTGTCCGCGCTCAACGACTTGCTCGATGCTCAAAATGATTTTCTGAATTCGTGGATCGGTTTCGAGGTACTGCGTGTGCTGCTCGATTTTGAGATGGGGACGATGCAGTTGAATCAAGAAGGTCTCTGGATTGATCCCGGCCCGATCGCGCCAAAGCTGTCTTTGCCACCTGATCCGAGTGATCTGGAGTCAGGAACATCCCGTCGGGAAGACGCTACGACCGGCAAGACATGGCGGACTTTTCCCGGTCCAACGGAAATCACTGGGCTGACAAGCCGTTCCTGCTGAAGTATCCTGTGCCGCCGATGACGATACTCACCATGCTTCTCGATTGGTTCCCTCCTCAGTGCCTTGCCAGATAGCTCGCGACCAGCGGGCTCCTTCCTGAAACCACCGGCTCCCGCCGGTCTTGCCCAATCCAAAACATGCGACGCCTTCTTGCCGAATCGAGCGCAGCGATTCGCTCAGACCGTGTCCGTTTGGCTTCTGGCCATGACGGTGTGGTCGTAGCGCGCGATCAACATCGCCGTGGTTCAACGCTCTGGACGACCGTGTTCGTCTTGGCGGTGATCAGTGCTCCGTTGGCGGCGTGGAAATTTCTGCCAGACTTCCTCCACCGCGAGGCGGCCCCGAACGTCCTGACCGCCGAGGTCACCATCGGACCGTTCCTCAATCGTGTGCTGGAGCAAGGCGAAATCGAAAGCTCCAGCAGCATTGAGGTCCGCTGCGAGGTGCGGTCTCGAAACGCCAGCGGCACGAGCATTCTGGAGATCGTCCCGGAAGGAACTCGCGTCAAGGCGGGAGACTTCTTGGTGAAGCTGGACGATTCGGCGTTGCAAACGGAATTGATCCAACAGCAGATCACCTGCAGCGGCAGCGAAGCCCTGGCAATCGAAGCCGAGGCCGCCTTCCGCTCGGCCGAGTTGACTCTGAACGAATACGAAGAGGGCACCTTCCGCGAACAGCAAGAGACGTTGGAAAGCGCGCTCGTTGTCGCCGATGAAAACCAACGCCGCGCGGAAGAGTATCTCGCCTACAGCCAGAAGCTGGCCGAACGCGGTTATGTTTCTCAAGTCCAGCTTGATGCGGATCGCTTCGCGGTGAAGAAGGCTCTCATTGAACTAGGGGTCGCCACGACCAAGCTGGAGGTTCTCAAAAAATTCTCGAAGCTGAAGATGCTCACGCTGCTGAAGGCGGACATTCAGACGGATCGCGCGAAACTGGATGCTCGCCAAAAGACCTGGCAACTCGATAAGCAGCGGCTCAAAGAAATCGAAGGGCAGATCGCGAAGTGCATCATCCACGCAACGGCTGCCGGCCAAGTCGTCTACGCCAACGACGCCAATCGGGGCAAAACCACCGGCGAGCTATTGATCGCTGAAGGCATGCCGGTGCGCGAGCGTCAGATCCTGATTCGTTTACCCGATCCCACTCGCATGCGGGTGATGGCGAAGGTACATGAGTCGCGCATCAGTCTGGTTCGCAAGGGTCTGACCGCGGAAGTCACTACTGACGCACTCCCCGATCAGCCGCTCACCGGCATCGTGGCCGTGGTCAGCGAGTATCCCATTCCAAGCGGCAACATCTACACGTCGCACATCAAGGAATACGCCGTCGAGATTGAAATTCACAACCCGCCCGAAGAATTGCGGCCGGGAATGTCGGCTCAGGTCGACGTACTGGTTGAGAAGCAGGATTCGCAGCTTCAAATCCCGATCGACGCGGCGATTGCTCGCGGTGACAAATTCTTCGTCGCGATCCCGCACGAGGACGGCACGTTTGAAACTCGCGAGATCAAAGTCGGCAGTGCCAACGACGCGATCATCACCATCCGCGAAGGTCT
>QWQF01000092.1 GCA_003669125.1 Planctomycetota bacterium | reverse complement strand
GTCCACTCCGGCCAGAATCGCACCAATCGAAATCACGATCACGTCCACCAACAAGTGCTCGCGATTCACCTCCGACCGCGGATCGGGAAGTTCCTCAAAATGCTCCGCGATCGACTTCAGATTCGAATCCTCAGACGCCAACATCAAACAACTCCGTGCAGCCACTCCCAAACAAGACACGATCCATTCGTGTCGCACGGAGACATCAATAACTTCAGCACCTCAATCGCGCAAGCGACTTACCTAGCCTTCCCAAAGTGCACGCTGGCCCTGTGGGACACGGTCGCATCGACGAACGTGCCTACCTCGTCACCAAGATTCCCAAGGACTTCGCGTTGAAGAAGGAGTGGCCGTGGGTCAAAGCCATCGGCCATGCGGTGCGTCTGGCGATTCGCGCCGATGGCCGCGAGACACACGATGTGCGGTACGACATCCTTAGTCGTTCTCTGAGCGGCCCACGCTTCGGCGAAGCGGTTCGCGGCCACTGGGGCATTGAGTCGATGCACTGGGTGCTCGACGTGAACTTCCGCGAAGACGACAGCCGCACGCGAGAACGAACTCTCGGCAACAATCTGAGCTGGCTACGATGCTTCGCCATCACGCGACTCAAACACCTTCCGCTCAAAGAAACTTTGCGAGGCAAAATGCAAATCGCTGGCTGGAATGACGACTTCCTCGCGGAAGTCCTCACAGGTCAATAACTTTGATACGCGCTGGCCGTGGCCTTCCCGTACGCGCGGGACTTTGTCGCCAGCAAGATTAGACTGGAACCTCCGAAAGTACCCGTTGTGAATCCCGCCGGGCCGAATGAAGCGGTTCCGAAGTCGCCGTAGATTCGGCTTGGCCACAGTGTCCGGATATGCGTTGGCGATCAGACGGTTTGAACCCCGTTGCCCCAGCGGTCGATTCTTGCAGAGTCTGTCAACCGAAGTGCCCGCGCGGAGCGGCAGAATTCGCCGCCGCGACACGGACGTGGCAACTGGATCGGAGAGTGTCATGCCTGCGAGAAGCTTCTGGAGACGACCATCAGTCGCGTGGCTGAGCATGCTGGCGGCGATCCTGGCAGTGCTCGTCACTCGCGACGCCGACGCCGGGGAACTGACTCTCAAGTCCGGCCTGCGTCTTCATCCCGGGACGACACAACCGCTCGCGACAATTTCGCTCACCGCACCACCGCCGGGTGGAAATGTCGAGTCATTTCCATTTTGGCTGCTCGACGACGGCATGCGGCGGTACTTCGTAGGACATCGTCAGGTCGCTGTGGCGAACCGAGATGTCCAGCTGTCGCAGTTCGAACGGTTCGACATCCCACCAAAAAAGAAAGGTGGAACCGAGACGTTTGAATCCGTCGGTCCCTATCGATCCACAAGTCCGTTCAATGAGTTCGGCCATCGCGAAGTCTCGCTATTCTCCCAGAAAGGGCCACTCAAGATTTATCACCAAGGCATCACGCAACTGCGACCGCAGTCGTGTACGGTGACGGGGTTGGATCACACTTGGGAATTCAGCATCGCGACGACTTCGTTGCGCCGTGAGGAACTGGCTCCGCTGTTGCAGAGATGCATCAACCTCGAGAAGCCAGAGGATCGTTTCAAGGTCGTGCGGTTCTACCTGCAAGCCGGACTGTACGAACTGGCGATCGAGGAATTGGAAACGATCGCACGCGATCTTCCCGATCAGAAGGCGAAGTGCGAGGAGGATGCTCTCGAAGCTCGGCAACTGTACGCCAAGCGCTTGCTCGGCGAGTTGAAGAATCGTCGCCAAGCGGGTCAGCATCGGCTGTTTGGAGAGGCGCTCAGAAGATTTCCAACGCAGAACATCGGAGCAGACATCCTCCGCGACGTGAGGCAACTTCAAACTGAGGTCGCCGAGACTGCGGAGAAACTCGAACGCGCCAAGCAGTTGCTCGGCGATTTGCAGGAAGGTTTGAACGAAGAGCAATTGAAGCAAGTCGCTCCGCTCCGCGACGAAGTCTTGGAGCAGCTCGACGAGGAAACGCTGCCGCGGCTGGAGTCGTTCTTCCGGCTGGAGAACGACGAAAAGTTGTCCAAAGCGGAGAAGCTCGCACTGGCGTATTCCGGCTGGGTGGTTGGAGCCGCGAACGCGACAACCGACCTTCCGAACGCGGTTCGCTGGTGGCAGGCGCGGTTCCACGTCTTGCAGTATTTGCGAGCGACGCATCCGTCGTTGCGGGAACCAGCGCTGGCGGAACTCACGGCGACCGAGGGAGTCGGCACCAAGACTGTCGAGCAACTCATTCAAATGTTGCCGCCGGTGATCGACACGCCAGGGCTGCAAGCTGGTCGCGTGGGTGCGATCACTGTCCACGACCCAGGCCGCACTCGCGAGGACGCCGACAGCCCGACGGCCTTTCGATATTCGGTGCTCCTGCCGCCCGAGTTCAATCCGCATCACACTTACCCCCTGATCGTCGCGCTGCACGAGTGGGGTTGGACGCCAGAGGGCAGCTTGCAGTGGTGGGGCGGCAATGACGCTTCGCCGCTGCAAGCGCAACGGCACGGCTACATCGTGATCGCGCCTGAATATCTGCCGCCCAAATTCGGCGACCCACTGCCGGCTCCGACGGAAACGATCGTCTGGGACTGCCTGCGCGACGCTCGCCGCCGGTTTCTGATCGACTCGGATCGAGTGTTCCTCAGCGGTTTCGGCCGTGGAGCCGACGCGGCGTTCGATGTCGCACTGGCTCGACCGGACTTGTTTGCGGGAGTCATGCCGATCTCCGGCGGCATCATCACCCCGAAGGGTACGGCGATCCGCGACAGCCTGCGGCTTCAGGAAAACGCGAGACTCCAGGCATGGTACGTCACCTTGGGTGAATTCGACTTTGGCCTCTTCGACCGGCACGCGCACTGGTTTGAGTCCCTGATGCTCAACGGCACCGACATTCTCGTGTCGCAGTACAAGGCTCGCGGGCACGAGACGTTTTACAGCGAGATTCATCGCCTCTTCGAATGGATGGAACTGCATCGCCGTCCCGCCGAACCGAAGGAGTTCGACTTCCGCAGCCTGCGCACGACCGACGTCCGCCTGCACTGGGTCCGCTGGGCCGATGCGACTCCCAAAGGAAAACGACCCACCAAACCGGCTCCAATCATCCTGACCGCGCGCATTCTGCCCGGTGAGACCGAGAAGAAGAGCATCGTCCTCGGCGGCCAAGGACCAGTGACCGTTTGGCTCAACGCAAACCTCATCGATCTCGACAAGCGGCTGAGCATCACGATCGATGGCCAGCGGAAGTTCAACGACTTCCTCAAGCCGGAAATCGAAGCGGTCCTCGAAGACCTCCGGCAGCGCGGCGACCGCCAGCGTCTGCGCTCGATCCACATTCAGATCGACTGAGCGGCCACAAGCACGACGCGACAACGAGTGGTCGCAGAAAACATCGACTGGACTCCTCGGCGGCGTTCACACTCGCTGGCGCGGCGTGCTTGTTTCGGAACCTACCGCACGCCGGGCTTCAACCAATACTCCAGGAACGCGAGTTCCAGTTCCAACGCCTCGGCCGTCGGGATGTGTCCGCTGCGAGCAGTCAATGCCACACGCTGCTTGTGTCCCAGCAAGTCATTCACCGCAACCAGATGATTGAGCGCGGTCCAGTTGCGCGGTGGATCTTCGGTGCCTCCGGAAACCAGCACCGGACGCGGAGCCATCAGCGCGTGGAAATCAACGAGGTCTTCGCCCGCGTCGACGAGTTCCTTGTACAAGCCGGTGCGAGGGTTCTCGGCCGATGGCACTCCTGGCTTCCGTTTCGCGGTGGAGTCGTAGCCCAGATACCACGGCTCCCAATAATTTACGTTCGCGTTCTTCTCATTGAAGACGATGCCGGGGTCCGACCAGACGGCACACGCGAACTTGTCGTAGAGGCACGACGAGAACATCGACCACTTGCCGCCGTACGACAGCCCGATGATCCCGATACGCTGCGGATCGACTTCGGGCATCTGCGCCAAAGCCGTGTGACAATTCGCCGACGTGTAGGCCAACAACGTCAGCGGTTGACGACGTTGTTCCGTGCCGGCTTCCACAAGCAACTGCCGCGTATCGAGTCCGATTTTCTCGACCGAACCGGGCGTGCCGATCGACAACGTCACGAAGCCGCGCTTCACCAATTGCAGTCCGTAATCGTGAGTCCCACGCCCCTTCCCTTGCGGCCCTTCGCCGATGCTCGTCAGCGGTTCGTAGAACGGCACAAGCACCGCAGGAAACGGTCCTTTGCCGGGCGGCACCAGCAAGTATCCGTCGGCCAGTTTGCCTTCGGGCGAGATTTGCACATGGACGTGATGCTGGACGAAGCCGTCTTTCTCGACGGTCTCCAACCGCTTCATCGTCGGCCGCTCGACCAATGGTGGCCACGCCCCAAGCCGCTTGTGCCAAGTCGCCAAAATCTCCTTCCGCCGACGCGACCAATCGTCCGAAGATTTCGCCAGCGAACCATCCGCAAACTTCAGCGGCGACCTGTACGAGCCGACTTGCCCGGCGAACTCAGCGGGCGGTTGCGTGAACTTCTCCAATCGTTGCCAAAGCACTGCGTGAGAAGTTGGCTCGTCCGCGGGAAGGTTCCATGAAACATTGAGAATCCCGCTGAGCACGAGGCCAAACCATAATTGACGGCCGAAAGAATGAGGCTGCACTTTCATGGTGATCTCCCAAGTCGCTGTTCATCGGTCAGGGATTCGTATTTGACTCAGTCTTGAGCGACTTGCTCAACCGTCGGCGAACTTCTGCCCCACTTGTTGATCAACTCGGACGCAACTTCCAGCATCGGCGGTTGAAAGCCGGCGACGTAGTCTCGGAACGGAGCGGAGCTGGGTGAAGCCAGCAGCGCTGTGAGCCAATCTTCTGGCGTTCGCGACTCGGAAAGCGTGTCGAGCAACACGGCTTGAAACTTCGAGAGTTGCTCAGACTCGGTCATTGCTCACCTCGCTGACGACCTGCCGCAATGTCTGAAAGTCGGTGCGAAATTGCTCGGCGGCATTCGCTTCCAACAGAGTCCCGCCCAGTTGCTCCAAAATGACCGCTTCCAAATTTGGACAGCGCGGGATTGCCCAACGGACAAGGTCGAAGACTTCGCGCGGAACGGCGGCGTCATGCGTGTCTCGGCGGATCAATTGCTTTGGGCTGGGGACTTTTACCGACGACCACGACCCGCCAGAGACATGAATTTCGCGAACTCGGTGCAGAGGATATGTCGCCAGCAGTTCCGCGCCGCTGACGTCGAAGTTGCAGCACTGGCAGTCAATGTTGTGCAAGTCGAGCAACAAGAATCCATCCAATGGCGTCAGCAACTCGTCGAGGAATCGCCCTTGATCCTGCACGTCGCGCGGGCCGAACGCGAACGCCAGATTCTCCAAACCGACCGGACATCGCGCGGCGTCGGCCAATCGCTGTAGCCGTTCTCGGCCCAATCGAACGGTGAACTCTGTCAGCGGAACCGGTAAGGGGGCTCCTTCGTGAAACCGTCCGGCGGCCATGAATCCGAAATGCTCGGAAACGTGCCGATAGTGCCGCCGACGACATTCCGCAGAGAGCCGTTCCAACCAGGCGTCTCGCGCCGGCGATTCGTCGGCCGACAGCAGCGAATACTTCACGCCATGACCCAGCAAGCGGTCTTGCGATGCGAAATGATCCAGCAGTTCATCGGCCCACTCGGGCATCGCCGCCTGAGACCAGCCGATGTCGAACGACCACTCCAACACATCGACTCGGCCCGCTTGCAACAATGGCAGAGCCGCGGCCACAAAGTCCGGCTCCAGCATCAGTGAAAGTCCAACCTGCGGAGCCGTCACGAGTCATCCCATTCCACAACCAGGACACGGGTCGCCGAGCAATCGTGGTGGAGTGACGACATGCTTGCGAGCCTCCCACCACCTCTTGATCGCCACCACGGATGTCTCACCAAAGACCAAACTGTAGGCGGTCACAACCACCAAGCTCAGTAGGACCAACACGGTGTTGATGAACAGGCGCCGCGACGGATTCGATTCGATTTCAGGCGGTTCACTGGCATCGCCGATTTTCTCAAGCAACTGGTTGGGAATGTTCATTTCCGGATCTCCGCAACAACCCCACTGGCCCCGGTGTCACAGGACTTTGTGGATCGCCAGACGGATCACGGATGGATTTGGTTCCACGATCTTCCGGGCGATGCCTCCAGATTTGTTGGTCAGCCGACAAGCTCACGGATCGGTGCGCAGTCATCGAGCAGGAACTGCGGGCGGCCGTTGAAGTCGGGCAGCTTCACGTCGAGGTCGATGCCGAGCGTGTGGTAAATCGTGGCCATGATGTTCTGAAAGCTGATCGTACCGTTGATCGAACGTTCGGCGCGCGAGTCAGTTTCGCCAATGACTTGCCCCATCGTCAGGCCACCGCCGAAGAACAACGCGCAGCCGGCGTCCGCCCAATGCTCGCGGCCGGGGCCAACGGGGGAGATCTTCGGCGTCCGGCCGAACTCGCCGAGCACCACGACGAGCACGTCGTCCTCTAGGCCGCGATCTTTCAGGTCGTTGACCAGTGCGGTGACACTCATGTCGAGCACCGGCATCAGGCACTTGAGCGCGAAGAAGATATCTCCCGTCGGACTGCTGTGATGATCCCACTCGGCCGCGTGCAGCGTGACGACGCGGACGCCCGCCTCGACCAATCTTCGAGCCATCAGGAACGACTTGCCGTTCCAGTCGTACATGTATTGCTTCGCCGTTTGATGCGGATATTTCCCCGCCTTGTGGCCGTAGCGAGCCAGCGTTTCCGGCGACTCGTTACTGAGATCGAACGCCTCGCGAACTTTCGGCGACGCGATCATTTCCAACGCCTGAGCCTGAAAGCGATCCAGTCCGCCGAACGCCTGCGGCCGATCCAACTCGCGCTGCAGGTTATCGAACGCGGCGAGCAACGCCTTGCGGTTTTCCAGCACTTCCAAGTTCTTGACCGGCGCGAGGTCTTTGAGCGATTCCTCGAACGGACGAAACGGCGCGTGCGCGGCTCCGACGTAGTGCGGCTTCTCGTAATCGAACAAGTCGCCGGAGTGCTGTTTGAGGCTGACGTACGTCGGCAGCGAATGCTTCGTCGGAGCCAGCTTGCTGACGACCGACCCAAACGCCGGCCGCTTGCCCGATGATCGCGGCAGCCCGGTGTAAACCTCGCTGAGATAGTGGTCGTTCTCGACCGAGCGAATGCCTCGGACCAATGTGGCTCGGTCCAGCATCGCGGCCTGCAACGGCATGTGCTCGCAGATTTGCACTCCCGGCAGCTTCGTCGCGATCGGCGAGAATGGCCCGCGATATTCCACCGGCGCTTGCGGCTTCAAATCCCACATGTCGAGATGCGACGGCCCGCCATCCAGCACGACATAAATCACCGACTTCGGCCGCCGAGCTTCCGTGTCCGCGCCGGCCTCGTGCCGCAACAGGCCCGCCAGCGTCAGGCCACCAAGGCCAAGTGCTCCGACGCGCAGAACTTCGCGCCGGCTGAACGCGCCATGCAACTCCGGTTGCTGGTTGGAAATTGTGTTCACGAACATTCTCCGCAACAGTCAAACCATGCCTGCTTCAACGCCAGGCATCACGGCAGGGCAGATTGCCAACTTGTCTCGCGGCTATTTTTTAACGATCTCGAAGTTTTTCATGTGGTCATTTCCTTGAGCGACGAATTCGTCCAGCTTCGCTTTCAAGTCGAGGTCTTTGTTCGCCAACTGAAATTGACAGCTTTGCGTCTTGATGTCGGTGTGAATTTTGGAGATGCCTTCGATGTTTGCCAAATCGCTGCGCACGGCAGCGGCACAGCCGCCTCAAGTCATCTCTGGCAGCTTGAGCATCACCAGCACCGTCCCTTCCGGCAAAGCTTCGTCGATGGGAGCGGCTACGGGCAGATCGCTCGCCACCGGGGACGGACTGTTCTGGCCGCAACCGATCGCGGCCGTCAGCATCAAGGAACTCAACCAGAATTTTCTCATGGACTAAATCTCCTCAAGTTCAGTTCAAAGCGAAAACTCGCAGGCAGACCAATCCCGCGAGGGGCAGGATTCTAAAGTCGGCGATCGACGGGGTCACGCTGCAATTCCTCTGTTCTTGGTCACTTCATACGGATCACCCGCCGGCCAAGACGTTGGCGTGCTCCGCGCCACGCGGTCTCGCCGCTAGTATGTCCCGCTCGTAAAAGTGGATTCTGCCTAGAGGCTCTCATGCAACCGACTCAGTTCATCAACATTGTCAGCACGGTGCCACTGGTCGCACCGAAAGTCTTGAAGACCGAGCTGCCGATCACGCGCGCGACGACCAAAACCGTACTCGATAACCGCGAGACCATCCAACGCATCCTGGCCGGCGAGGATCGCCGAGTCCTGGTCGTTGTCGGGCCGTGTTCGATTCACGATCCCAAAGCGGCGTTCGAGTACGCTCAGCGGTTGAAGGGACTGGCCGACAAAGTCGCCGAGCGAATGTTGCTGGTGATGCGAGTCTATTTTGAGAAGCCGCGCACGACGGTTGGTTGGAAGGGGTTGATCAACGATCCGTACCTCAATGACTCGTTCGACATTCAAGCCGGATTACGTCTGGCGCGAAAGCTGTTGCTCGACATTGGCGATCTGGGATTGCCGGCCGCGACGGAATTGCTCGAACCGATCACACCGCAGTACATCGCCGACTTGCTGACGCTGGCGTCGATCGGCGCACGCACGACCGAATCGCCGACGCATCGGCAAATGGCCAGCGGCCTGTCGATGCCGGTCGGCTACAAGAACGGCACCGACGGCGGCTTGCAGGTCGCGATCGACGCGATGATCGCCGGCCGCACACCGCACGCTTTTCTGGGCATCGACGGCGATGGACACACCTGCATCGTCAACACGCGAGGCAATCCGTGGGGACATCTCATTCTGCGCGGTGGCCGCTCCGGTCCGAACTACTCGCCCGAACAGGTGCAGGCCGCTGCCGAGGCACTCTCTGATGCCAAGCTGTCGCCACGGATGTTGGTCGATTGCAGCCATGCCAACTCGAACAAAGACTACCGGAACCAGCCGAGCGTTTGGCACGAAGTGATCGCTCAGCGAATCGCCGGGAACCAGAACATCATCGGCTTGATGCTCGAAAGCAATCTGCATCCCGGCAATCAAAAGCTAACGGCCGATCATTCGCTGTTGCACTACGGCGTCTCGATCACCGACGGCTGCATCGCCTGGGATGAAACCGAAGCACTGATTCTGGAAGCCAACGACAAACTGGCCGAGTAGCCCGAACACCTACGTCCGGGCTACGAAAACAAAGACCACTTTCCAAGGAGCACGCCATGCAGATCGCCGTCCCTCAAAGTGCTGTGCGAAGTTGGACTGTTTTCGTTTGCCTGCTCTTCGTCGGCACGGCCACTCTGGCCGACGAGTTGAGCAAAGAGGAACGCGACGCCGGCTTCGTCGCGATGTTCAACGGCAAAGACTTCACCGGCTGGCGGTTCGATGGCAAAGAGTCGCCGCCGAAGGAACTGCCAGACAACTGGAAGGTCGAAGACGGACTGATCAAGTTGTCGGGCGGCGGCAAGCCGCACTTGGGCTCGGCCAAGTCGTATCGCGACTTCGAGATGAAGTTCGAATGGCGATCCGTCAAAGAGAACTACAACAGCGGCTTCTTCATCCGCAGCGGCGAGAAGGTCGGGGCCAATCAGATCAACCTCGCGAAAGCTCACGAGGGAGCGTTCATCGGCGGCAAGATCACCGGTGCGAAAGAAGTCCCGCAGTTGCAGAAGAAACCCGGCGAATGGAACGAGTGGCGGGTGCTGGTCGTCGGCGAAAAAGTCACATTCTGGTGCAACGAGCAACTCGCCTGGGAAGCCACCGGACTGCAAACCAAAGAAGGCTACATCGGCCTGCAAGCGGAAGGTGCTCCGCTGGAATTCCGCAAGCTGCGGATTCGTGAGTTGAAGCCAGCGGAGTAGGGCTTCCGGCTACGGACTTCAGGCTTCAGGCTACGGAAACAATGACCGAGCTGTGAGGGACCGGGCATGACGAGGATTTTATTTCGCGCGTTGGTCTTCACTCTGCTGCTCGGACGAGTCGCACTCGCCGATTCGCTGCCGATCGGCGAGGTCGATGGCCAACCGCTGGCGGCGAACGTCAAACGGGTGATCGAGGCGATGCAATTCCTCGGCTCGCCGTTGCCGGTGGACGAAGCCGAGAAGCTCAACGCGGCGGGCAAAGAGCGCGATGCAAAACAGCTTCAGAAGTTGCTCGACCCGCGCGTGCTGCTGCTCGCGCACATCAACCCCGAGTCGCGGGTGAAGGTGCGGCGCGGGCCGGCGGCCGCCGAATTACAGCAGTTCGGATTCACGCCGGTGCTCATCAAAGTGCTCAACGAGAGCACCGTGACGAAGCGGATGAAATTGGTCAGCCCGCAAGGCGGCGCCGTCTATGCCGGAGCCAGCAAGGGCTCACTCAGCCGCCAGCAGCAGACCGAACTCAACGACAACGAAAATGCGAAACGAGACGCGGATCGATTTCTCTCCGTCGAGATGTTCGAGCAACCGCCGATGACCGATCGGCTCAGCGGTCTCGAAGTCGAGTACGCCATCGGGCTGATCCTCTCGACGGAAGCCGGCAAGCGCGAGGCGACGATCGGCCTCGATCTCGAACAAGGGAATCAGGACATCGGCTTCCGAGGCGAGGTGCCGGTGCTGTTCCGCGTCGCGCCAGCGATTTCGGTGAAGCTGGAGATCCGCGACTTCGACGGTACTCCGACAACTGCGGCGCTCGTCGTGAAAGACCGCGCCGGCCGCATCTTCCCACCTCAACCGAAACGGCTCGCTCCGGATTTATTCTTTCAACCACAGGTCTATCGCGTCGATGGCGAGTCGCTGCTGCTTCCGCCCGGAGAATTCACCGTGCAGTTCGCTCGCGGGCCGGAGTACTGGGTGCGTGAAAAGAACATAGCCGTGTCGTTCCGCGACACGAAATCCGAATCGCGGAGCGACTCGGCTACGCTCAAACTCAACCTCGAACGTTGGGTCAACTCGCACGAGTACGGCTTCTACTCCGGCGATCATCACATTCACGCCGCAGGATGTGCTCACTACTCGGTGCCGACCGAAGGGGTGACTCCGGAAGACATGTTTCGGCAAGTGAAGGGCGAAGGATTAAACGTCGGCTGCGTGCTGACGTGGGGGCCATGCTACAAGTTTCAACGGCAGTTCTTTCAGCCCGCGCCGCACAACCTCAGCGAACCGCTCACGCTGCTGAAGTACGATCTCGAAATCAGCGGCTTCGGCTCGCAGGCACTGGGGCATGTCTGCTTGCTGAATCTTCGCGACCAGACCTATCCCGGTTCGGACGGCACCGAGACGAAAGGCTGGCCGACATGGACAACTCCGGTGATGCGTTGGGCGAAGGCGCAAGGGGGCGTCACCGGTTACGCGCACTCGGCCAGCGGCTTGTGGATTGATCCAGCCAGCGCCTCAAAACGAATCCTTTCCAAGTGGGACAGCGACAAAGACGGCGTCTTGTCCGCCGACGAAACGAACGACGCACTCCTGCCAGAACCGTTCGCGAAGATCGACGCTGACGGCGATCGCAAACTGACCGAGCGTGAATTGACTCTCTGCCATGATCGCGCTGCGGATCAATTGCCGAATCTCGCAATTCCCGAAATGAATGGCGTCGGTGCGATGGAGTTGCCGGTCACGGTCGTCGAAGGTGTCTGCGACTTCATCAGCGCGATGGACACTCGGCGGATTCAGGAATGGAACACTTGGTATCACGTCCTCAATTGTGGCTTCCCGTTGAAGGCCAGCGGTGAGACCGACTTCCCCTGCATGAGCAGCCGCCGCGTCGGCCAAGGCCGCGTCTACGTCCAGCTTGGCGGTAGCAATCGTGACAAGGTTGAGAAAGTGGACTTCGCCGAATGGTGCGAGGGGATCAGACTCGGTCGGTCGTATGTTTCGGACGGCTTTGCACACGCGCTCGACTTCCGAGTCAACGGCACTCGTCCCGGCTTCGGAGAGGTCGCGTTGTCGCAGGCCAGTGAGGTCACGATCACCGCGAAGGTTGCGTTCGCACCGGTCACGCCGGAGACGGTCGCACAAGGAGTCATCGAACCCGTCAGCGGCAAACGGCTCGTCGGCGACACCGTCGAACTGCACGGCCCGCGATCCGAAAAATCGGTCGAAGGGGGCGAGCGGTTGGTTGAGATCGTCGTCAACGGCCGAGCGGTCGCGTCGCAACAAGTTCCGGCCGACGGCAAGACCCACGATCTCAAGTTTCAGATTCCAATCGCGCAGAGCAGTTGGGTCGCGCTGCGTCACTTCCCACAACTGCACACCAACCCGGTCAACGTACTCGTCGCTGGCCAACCAATCCGAGCCTCGCGCGAGAGCGCCCGCTGGTGCGAAGAGGTCATCGATCTGCTGTGGCGTAACCGCGAGCGAGTGATCGCCGAACCCGAACGGGACGAAGCACGGCGGACCTTTGAAAGAGCACGGGAGAAATATCGCCAACTCGCAAACGAGGCGGTTGGCCGCGAGCCATAACACGCCCTCTCACCAATTCGGGGTGAATCTTTGGGATATCCATTGCATTGAATATGTCGGCCAAAAACGTTCGACATTTACCTTTTCAAAATACCGAGACGAGAAACCTTCTGATGCCAATCGGCGAACCTCCGACGTGGGGCTGTTCATGCTTATGAAGTCACCGGCAAAGTAACGACTGTTCGTTTGGCAAAGGACAGACAGAAAGTGTGTCACGCGAATGGGAATGGGAGAAACACAAACACGACTTTCGCCTGCGCGCGGCGAGTGGAGAATTGCGTGGCTGGTATCTCTCCGTTGGTGATCAAAGAAAAAACGACATGGAAGGACTCCCTGGAAAAGACGGGCACGATGCCGCCACATATTCGCTACCAGGCCATTCTGACCAAAGAACAGGGCGAATTATCCGTCCTGCGATCCGAAGGCGACTTCCCCAAAGGGAGATCGCCTGCGCACGTCACAGGTCTCACTCGGCCGCTTCGCGGAGTCCCGGTGATGCGACGTCAATCGACGGGTTGTTGTTCGTCTGCGCGAAAGTGCCTGGGACGAGTTGCGGGCCGGTTTTGTCAGGGCATACGCAGCTAATAGGACGGATTGTTCAGTAGAAGTTGGATGAGGTAGTTGTCGTCCCAGCCGGCGGTTTTTCGTTTGCAGGCAATGCCGGCCTTGACCGTTTGATCGGCTTTCAGAAGCGAGACGGCGATGCGATTGAGC
>QWQF01000271.1 GCA_003669125.1 Planctomycetota bacterium | reverse complement strand
TCCGAGTCACGACGAACTCGACGCTGTTCAACAACGCTCAGCCGGAACGCTATCACGAGTTCTTCGACACACTGATGGAGATGGGCGTCGAGGGAATGATGGTCTCGCCGGGCTATCCGTACGAGAAAGCTCCTGATCAAAAACATTTCCTGCATTCGCGCGAAACGGTCAGTTTGTTCCGCCGGTTGCTCGACGGAGCGAAGAAGAGTTGGCGATTCAATCAGTCGCCGCTGTTCATCGAGTTCTTGAAGGGCAACTGGGATCTCGAATGCACGCCGTGGGGCAGCCCGGCCTACAACATCTTCGGGTGGCAAAAGCCGTGCTATTTGCTGAACGAGGGCTACGCCTCCAGCTTCGGCGAGCTGATGGAATCGACCGAGTGGAGCCGCTACGGCCGAGCCAGCGGCAATTCCAAATGCACTGACTGCATGGTCCACTGCGGCTACGAGCCGAGCGCGGTCGCCGACACGTTCGGTTCACTGCGCGGGTTGATGACGGTCGCCAAGTTGTTTCTGTTCGGTCCCGGCAAGAAGAACAGGCCGCTCGCGGAGCCGGACTTGCCGGTTCCGATGCCGCACTTCGCTGAACCGCGGCGCTCAAGCCTTGTCGAGTTGACGGTGCTAGACTGAGCGCGAGTGGGTTCGGTCGAAGAGACACTGTCTTTGGGGGAGACGTCATGTTTCGTTCAATGGGGCTTGGACTGTTGCTTGTCATCGCTGTCACTTACGCCGCTCGCGCGGAGGATGCCGTGGTTGAGAATGTCGTATTTGCCATTCACGGGGGGATCGGCTTGGACAAGGTCGAGATGACTCCGGAAATCGACAAGCGGGTCCGCGCCGAACTGGAGCAAGCCTTGCGAGCCGGATTCGCCGCGCTCAACAAGCCGAACGCGACGGGATTGGACGCCGTCGAAGCGGCGATTCGGCGGATGGAAGACTCGCCGCAATTCAACGCCGGTCACGGAGCGGTCTTCACGCACGACGGTCGCAACGAACTCGATGCCTCGATCATGGAAGGCAAGACGTTGAAGGCGGGAAGTGTTGCGGGAGTCTCGACCGTCAAGAACCCGATCACGGCGGCGCGAGCAGTCATGGAGAAATCGAAACATGTGCTGCTCGTCAGTCGCGGAGCAGAAGCCTTCGCGGCCGAGAAGGGACTGGAGATCGTCGATCCGAAATACTTCTGGACCGAGGAACGTTGGAAACAACTTCAGAAGCAGCTTGAGGAGGAGAAGAAGCGGTCGCAGATCAGGGGGCAGGGGTTGGGGGTTAGGGATCAGGAAACCGCAGAAGTTCCCCAACGACATCTGCCCGGCTTTTCATTCGGCACGGTGGGAGCGGTCGCGCTCGACAAGGCTGGCAATCTGTCGGCCGGCACATCGACCGGCGGCATGTCGAACAAGCGTTGGGGGCGTGTCGGTGACTCGCCGATCATCGGAGCAGGAACGTATGCCGATAATGAAGCCTGCGCGATCTCCGCGACCGGTCACGGCGAGTTCTTCATTCGCTACAGCGTCGCTCACGACATCGTCGCGCTGATGAAATACAAGGGCCTCGCGGTCAACGCCGCATCCGATGAAGTCATCCGCAAAAAGCTCAAAGCCGCCGGCGGCGAAGGGGGCGTGATTTGCCTCGACCACAAGGGCCGTTTTTATCCGTCGTACAACACCGAGGGCATGTATCGCGGTTGTATCACTCGTGACGGCCAGGTGCAGGTCAGGATCTTCGAGGACTAGCCCAGGCCATCCAATCTGACACTGAGGCACAACGAGTTTTGAGTCCGCCGGAAATGGCGGACCTACAGTTTGCCCAACCGAGCGGCCACGGCTAAAGTGGTCCAGCTTTCGGGGCTGCCAGTTTCCACGGAATGAAGCATGAAACGTCGAGTCGTCGTCACGGGAATGGGCTGCATCACGCCAATCGGGAACACCGTTGGCGAGATGTGGAATTCCTTGAAAGAATGCGCCAGCGGCGTGGGGCCGATCACCTATTTTGATGCGTCCCAATTTCCCACCAAATTCGCCTCGCAGGTGAAAAACTATCGGCTGGAGGATTACGTCACGATCCCGGAGCGCTACGAGCACTGCGGGCGGAACATCCAGTTTGCAATCGGCGCGGCGACGCAGGCAATGAACGACTCGGGGTTGGACGAGCGGGACATCGATCCCACTCGCTTCGGCGTGTACCTCGGTGCGGGTGAAGGGCAGCAGGACTTTTTAATGTTCATGTCGATGATCGCTCTCTCGAAAAAGCCCGATGGCGAAGTGGACTTCGAACGCTTCACCAAACTCAGCCTGGAGCGGCTCACCGGCGAAAAAGAAAAGCAGCAAGAGCCGAACATGACCCCGGCACACTTGGCGTCCCTGTTCAACGCGCAAGGGCCGAACCTCAATTGCCTCACGGCGTGCGCGGCGAGTAGCCAAGCGATGGGCGAAGCGACCGAATTGGTTCGTCGCGGCGACGCCGACATCATGCTCAGTGGTGGCGCTCACAGCATGATTCATCCGTTTGGTGTCACGGGATTCAATCTGCTGACGGCACTCTCGACTCGGAACGATGACCCACAGGGAGCATCCCGACCTTTCGACCGCGAACGGGACGGCTTTGTGCTCGGCGAGGGTGCCGGAATGCTGATCCTCGAAGAACTGGAACATGCCAAGCGGCGGCGAGCGAAAATCTACGGCGAGATCGTGGGTTACGGTTCGACGGCGGACTCCTATCGCATCACCGACATCCACCCCGAAGGTCGCGGAGCGGCCGCGTGCATCAAGATGGCGATGGACGACGCGCAGGTGAATCCGGAAGACATCGACTACATCAACGCTCACGGGACCAGCACGTCGGTCAACGACCGCACCGAAACGATGGCGATCAAACGAGCGCTTGGCGAGCAAGCGTTCAAGACGCCGGTCTCCAGCACCAAAAGCATGATGGGGCATCTGATCGCCGCCGCCGGCGCGGTCGAAGCCATGACCTGCCTGCTGGCGATCGCCGACGACGTCCTGCCGCCAACCATCAACTACGAAAATCCCGATCCCGATTGCGATCTGGATTACATTCCGAATCAGCCTCGCGAAGGCAAAGCCAAAGTCGCGATTTCCAACAGCTTCGGCTTCGGCGGTCAGAATGTGAGCCTGATCCTACGCGAATTCCGAGATTGATCGGACGCAGCCCGGCAATGTTTGCTTGGCCGCGAGGAGCACGAGACGAACCGCACGGACACGCAAGCCTCGAAGAGATTCACAACCGAGAAAAAATCATCGTGATCTGGGTTATTGTTGGACTGTTGTTGATTCCTGTGCTGGCGGACGTGCTGATTCAGTGGCATGCCGTGCGAGTCGTGTTGGCGCTGATCGAAAACTCGCCGCCGTTTCGGATCGAGTCACTCCCGCCCGATCCGGACGCCGAGCCATTCTCGACCCGCACGGTCGACGGCGTCACGTTGCGCGGCTGCCTGTATCGTCACACCGAACAGACGCCGCGCGGGTTGATTGTGTTCTGCCCGGAGTTCGCCAGCAATCACCGTTCGGCGATGCTGTACTGCTCCGCGTTGGCGCGAGCCGGTTTTCATGTGCTGACCTTTGACTTTCGCAATCACGGCGACAGTGACTCGATGCCCGGCTATGAGCCGCTGCACTGGCTGACGCATTACGAAATCATCGACCTCAACACAGTCATCAATCACGTTTACTCACAGCCCGATCTCACGGAATTGCCGCTGGGACTGTTTGGCATCAGCCGCGGCGGCGGTGCCGCTTTGTACGTTGCCGCGCAACGGCCAGAAGTGTTGCGCGTCGCCACGGAAGGAGCCTTCGGCACCCAAATGCTGATGATGGCGCATGCTCGGCACTTCGTTCCGATTGCCGCGCCGCCGATGCTGGCTCGGCTGTTTCCCGATTGGCACATCTGCGTGACCATCACGCTCGCACGCTGGATCAGCCAACGGCGGCGTCACTGCCGGTACGCCATGCTCGAACGCGTTCTGCCGCGACTCTCCGACAAGCCCGCGCTCGTGATCGCCGGCATGCGAGACACCTATGTGCTGCCCGAAGTGGCGCATGAGATTGCTCGCTTGATTGGTCAACCGGATGCCGTGTGGACCGTGGCAAAGGCCAAGCACAATCTCGCTCGCTCGGTCAGTCCCGAAGAGTACGACCGCCGCTTGGTGGAGTTCTTTTTGCCCTTGGATGAGCCACATTCATCGACTGCGAAGCGATCCACACAGGGCACTCGGAAGAAGCCCGAATAACCCGGTGGCTTGTCCAGCAATGAGACTCGGAGGTCTCGCATGTTTGCTAAGAATGGCCGATTCAAGGATGACCAGTCTCGCACTCTCAACGTCGCGTTTGCGATGCTGATTTGGACGAGTCTTTGTGGTGGCCCTCTTGTCGCTGCGGAACCGGCCCTCAAAGCTCCGGCCGGTTTCAACGTCACGTTGTTCGCGGACGACGACCTCGCTCACGACGTTCATTGCATGACGATTGACTCGCGCGGTCGAATCACCGTCGCAGGGAACGGGTTCATCAAGCGTCTGATCGATTCTGATTCCGATGGCGTTGCGGACAAGGCGGAACTCTTCGCCGAAGGTCCGGCCATCGGAGTGCAGGGGATGTACTGGCACGGCTCGGACCTCTTGGCCGTCGGCGGCGAGGGGCTGCTGAGGTTTCGCGACCGCGACGGCGACGACAAAGCCGATGGGCCGCCCGACGTGCTGCTGAAAGTGAAATGCGGCGGCGAGCATCACGCGCACTCGATTCAGCGCGGCCCGGACGGGTGGTGGTACCTGATCGCCGGCAACGACACCGGAATCGATGCGAAGTACATCACGCTCCCAACCGCGCCGATCAAACAGCCGGTGGCGGGAGTGCTGTATCGGCTCAAGCCGGATCTCAGTGGCGGCGAGGTGGTCGCTCACGGCCTGCGGAACTCGTACGACTTCGCGTTCAACCGCACGGCCGATGCCTTCACGTTCGACAGCGACGACGAGCGTGATGTTTCGCTGCCGTGGTATCGGCCGACACGCGTGTTTCAGTTGCTGCCGGGATCGCACGCGGGTTGGGTGACGCGAAGCTGGAAACGCCCCGACGAGTCCCTCGACATGCCGCCTGTGGTCGCATCGGCTGGGCGAGGTTCGCCGACTGGCGTCGTCTGTTATCAGCATCGGCAGTTCCCGGAGAAGTACCGCGAGTCGCTGTTCGTGCTCGACTGGACGTTCGGCCGAGTGCTCGCGTTGCCGCTGGTGCGCAACGGTTCCGCTTGGAAGGCCGATCCAGAACCGTTCCTGTCTTCGGCCGGCGATCACGGCTTCGCACCGACCGATGTCGAAGTCGGCCCCGACGGAAGTTTGTTCGTGAGTGTCGGCGGCCGAGGGACTCGCGGCGGTGTGTGGCGTGTGTCGTATCCGGCCGGACGAAAAGACAAACTCACCGCTGACTCTGTGACCGAGGACTCTTCAGCCATCGACAAGCTCCGCGCGTGCTTGACGGCTCCGCAACCGCTGAGCAGTTGGTCGCGAGCACGCTGGCAACCACTGGCTCGACAGCTTGGCCGCGAACCGTTCCTCGAAACCGCGAACAACGATGCCTTGCTGCCTGCCGTGCGATTGCGAGCGATCGACGTGCTCACCGAGTCCTTCGGGGGCATCAGCGAAACCGAAGCGGCGGAGTTGTCTCAAGCGACGCCAGCGGAAGTCCGCGCGAAGGCGATCTGGTCGCTTGGACGAACGCGCGTGAAGCCGCTCGACGCCAACGTCACAAAATCGTTTCTGTTGGACCGCGATCCGCTCGTCAATCGTGCGGCATTGGAGGCGATCGTGTCGGCGGAGAACGTCAGTGACTGGTCGCTGCTCGTGGATGGAATCGTGAAGCAACTCAGCGGTGACGATCGTTTCAATCGGCTGACCGCCAGTCGGCTCATCGTGCGATTGGATCAGGACAGCTTTCAATCGCTGTCGCAAGCGGTCGTGAAGACCGGCTGGCAAGGGACGTTGGCATACGCGGTGGGTTATCTGCCGCGATCAACCGCCGCGACGAAGTACGGCATTCAACTCGCCGTGCGAGTGCTCGAAGGAGTTCATCCGGTCGGCCTGAAGCTGCAAGCCGCGCGGTTGTTGCAACTGGCACTGGGAGACATGGTGCCGCCGGCGGGGACGGCTCCGGCGTTCGAGGCGTATTCGACACGGGTCGATTTGTCGGCCTTCGAGCGTGACCTCGATCCGCTGCGAGTCCGCTTGACCGAGACGTTTCCGACTGGCGATGCCGATGTCGATCGCGAGCTGTCGCGGGCGCTGACCATGTTGTCGCTGGCGAATACGAAGTTGCTCGACAAAGTGCTGGCGAAGATCACCGACGAGACTGATCCGGTCGAGGACATTCACTATTTGCTGGTCGCGGCTCGCATCCCGACGCCTCGCAATCGAGCGCAGGCCGAGGCGATCGCTCGCGGACTGGTGCGGCTCGAACCGAAGATCGTCGCGAGGAAGATGCACCAAGACCTCCACTGGGACGACCGAGTCGGCGAGCTGTATCGCGAGCTGGTGAAGCTCGACAACGAACTCGCCGATCAACTGGTCGCGCAGCCGGAGTTCGGTCGGCCGGGGCACGTCTTGTTCCTCTCGGAACTGCCGCAGGATTTGCTGCCGAAGGTGATCGACAGGTACGTCCAAGCGATCTCGGACGATGCCGACTATCCGTGGAACAACGACGTCGTGTTTCTGATCGGCGAATCGAAACAGCCGGAGCATCGCGAATTGCTGCGGCGGCAGTTGGACCAGTTCAAGATTCGCGGAGCCGTGCTGGTCATCCTCTCGCAGCAGCCGGAGGAACGTGATCGGGACCGGTTCGTCGAAGGCATGGAGGAATCGCAAGCGGAAGTGCTGACCGCCTGCCTCGACGCGCTGACGCAACTCAAACCCAGCCAAACGGCCGACGAACAACTCGCGTTGCTGAAGGCGTTGCGTCGGTTGGGCACCGATGAAAAAGAATTTCTGATTCGGGAAAAGGTCGCAAAGCTCCTCACTCGAAACTTCGAGCGCGACTTTGGGTTCGTGTTTGGACCACCCGGCTACCGGCCGCAGAACGAAGCGATCCAGCGTTGGACAGAATTTCTGACGAAGACGTTTCCCGCCGAGTCAGCTCGTGCACTGGGTGGTGATGCCGAGACGCTGACATGGTTGACCGAACAACTCGCGCGCGTGGACTGGTCTGGCGGCAACGTCGAACGCGGCCGACAGCTTTTCGAGAAGCGTTCGTGTGCTCAATGTCACGGAGGCCGGCGCGGACTCGGTCCCGATCTGGCCGGAGTCACCAGCCGGTTCTCGCGCAACGATCTGTTCGTCGCCATCGTGCTGCCGAATCGAGACGTCTCGACTCGCTACCAGACGACGCTGTTCGAGACCAAACAAGGCAAAGTCCACACCGGCCTGATCGTCTACGAATCGGCCGAAGGGTTCTTGTTGCGGAACTCCACCAACCAGACGATCCGCATCGAAACGACGGACATTGAAACACGTCGCACGCTGCCGCAGTCACTGATGCCCGGCGGGCTGCTCAAAGAATTTCGCTCGACCGATTTCGCGGACTTGCTGGCGTACCTCAAGAGCCTGGGCGGATCGTCAACTCCACCGTCAACCACGGCGCGCTGACTCAACCCAGCGTCGGTGCCGCGGCTGCGATCTGGGTTTAACGTCAGACCTTTCCTGCCAATGAATCAAGCAATGACGACTTCGAAGAAATTTCGGTTGGGCCTGGGAACGATGCTCGTTCTGCTGGGACTCTGCGCCCTGACGTTGCTCGTTCGCTGGCCGTCCACTGAGAGTCTCAACGCCGATCCGAGCATGATCCTTCGAGACACTCAGTTCAGCTTTGGCCTCGCTCTGGTTCTTTTGGTCGCGGCCGGTGCCAGCGCCGGGGTGACCAGCGTGGTGATCAGTCGCAGCCTCGTCGCCTCGCATCAACCGATGAGTGAGGACTCCAACGCACGCGAGCGGCGAGCGGCCGAGGAAAACTTCCGCGCCACCGAGCGGCAACTGCGAGCATTCCTGGAGAACAGCGAAGTCTGCGGATGGATGAAAGACGAAGAGGGCCGGTATGTCTTCCTCACCAAAAATCATCAGCGTCATTTTGGAATGGGATTTGACGACTGGCTGGGCAAGACCGACTACGATTTTCGGCCGCACGCGGTCGCTGACCGGTTTCGGTTCGACGATCAGGCCGTGCTCACGAGCAACCGTCCCAGCGAGTTTCTTGAAGAAATTCGAACCGCTGAGGGCAAACAGTCGTGGTGGTTGTGCCACAAGTTTCCGTACCAGGATGAGAGTGGCAAGCGATTCGTTGGTGGACTGAGCGTGAACCTCACCCAACAGAAACGGATCGAGGACGAACTCCGTGACAGCGAACGGCGTCTCTCGCTCGTGATCCACGGGGTGAACGTCGGGCTGTTTGACTGGGAGATCGGCGGCGACACCGTCCGTTACTCTCGTGAATGGAAGAGTCAGCTTGGTTATGCGGACGACGAGATCGGCGATCGATTCGAGGAATGGCAATCACGCGTGCATCCCGACGATCTGGAGCCCGCGTTGGCCAAGGTTCGGAGCTACCTGGAGTCACCGTGGCCGGACTACGAAGTGGAATTTCGGATGCGTCACAAGAACGGTTCCTGGCGGTGGATTCTCGCACGAGCAGTGATGACCAAGGATCCGACCGGCAAGCCCGTCCGCATGATCGGCATTCATCTCGACATCACCGCTCGAAAAGAGGTCGAGGAATCACTGCGGGAAAGTGAAGGGCAGCTACGCTTGGCGAATGAGGCGGCCAACCTCGGCACTTACTTCGGTGACATTGAGGCCGACTGCGTCCGATATTCACCCGAACTCTGCGCGATGCTCGGCGTCAAAACTGGCATCGATCGAAAATTGGAAAACGGATTTCAATTTGTACAACCGGAAGATTTGCCGCGACTGCGTGCGGACTTCGCCGCAGCGATCAACCCGGCAGGAGACGGCCGCCAACGAACCGAGGTGCGTGTCGCTCGTCCCAATGGTGAAGTTCGTTGGCTGTTGACGAGTGCCCAAGTCGAGTTCCGGGACACGCCGGCTGGCCGCATCCCTTGGAGGCTGGTGGGAGCCTGCCTCGACATCACCGAGCGCAAGCGGATCGAAGTCTCTCTGCGCCAACTGAATGATACGCTGGAAGAAAGCGTCGCCGATCGAACTCGTGTGCTGTACGCCAAACAAGAACGCCTGCAAGCAGTTCTCAACAGCGACTTCAATGCCATGGTGACGGTTGACCGGCAGGGGCTTGTGGAATCGGTCAATCTCGCGGCTGTGAAAATGTTTGGGGACTCCGTCGAAGGAATGATCGGCCAACACTTCAATCGGTTTGTCCCTCCACTCGAAGGCCAGATGCAGGACGGCACCGGTCGCAGCTATCTGGAAATGGGCTTGGCGCGAATGCCCGGCTACAGCCTCGAAGTCGTCGCCCGACGCAAAGACGGTTCGACATTCCCTGCGGACTTGGCGGTCAGTGACATCACGCACCTCGGTCTTTATTGCGGCATCCTCCGCGACCTCTCGGAACACAAACGGCTGGAACGGGAAGTGGCCGAGGCCACCGCGTACGAGCAGCGTCGCATCGGACAAGACTTGCACGACAGCGTGGGGCAGCAACTGACGGCCATGTCGATGCTGGCACAAGATATTGTCGAGTCGCTTGGGCCTGACGCGCGGATCTTTGACTCGGGTTCGCATCCACTGAATTCGTCAACGCCGGCGCCGAAACTTTCGCATCTGTCGCCGTTTGAACTGGCCGAACGGTTGCGGCGAGATCTACAGAAAGCCCTCGAAGAGGTGCGTTCCATCAGCCGGAACCTGAATCCGGTGCCGACCGACTCGCAGGGACTCATGGTGGCTCTGGACGATTTGGTCGAACGGATGCGACTGCAATCTCGTGTGATTTGCACCTTCGACTGTGCGTTCCCCGTCGTGATCGAAGATAATGTCGCCGCGACGCACCTGTTTCACATCGCCCAGGAAGCCTTGAGCAATGCGTTGCGACACGCACACGCTCGCGAGGTCTGCATCAGCCTTCGGCAGGACGATTTGCAAATCGCCCTGCGAATCCAAGATGATGGCGTTGGAGTTTCATGGTCACTGCCACAATCGGACGGGATCGGGTTGCGGATTATGAAAAGCCGAGCCGACACGATCGGCGCAACGCTGACCATCGATCGAGCTCAGCCCAACGGGACGATTGTGACTTGTCATTTGCCCAACGGAACGAAACCTCGAGGTTGAAACTTGGCATGGGTTCTCGCCCCCCGAACCCGGAGGGAAGGAACCTCCTTCGCAAAACATGAGGAAGAATCAGATGCCTCGGAACAGCACGGAAAAGCCGTCTCGCATTTTGATCGTCGACGATCATCCTGCGGTGCGTGAGGCACTCGCTCTGCGAATCTCGCGTCACGCCGATCTGCTGGTCTGCGGTGAAACGGCCGAGTTGGCCGAGGCCTTGCAGCTCGTCAGCGAGACCAAGCCGGATGTGGCCGTGATCGACATTGGGCTGAGGACCGGTAGCGGACTCGATCTCATCAAGCAACTCAAAGCTCGCGGCGAGACCGTGCGCATGTTGGTCTGGTCGATGTATCAGGAATCGCTGTACGCCGAACGCGTTCTGCAAGCTGGGGCCTTGGGCTACATCACCAAAGATCAGGCGACCGATCAGATCGTGAATGCGATTCGTCGAGTCCTGGAGGGGAAGATTTATCTCAGCGAAGCCATGACCGAAAAGTTGCTCATCCGTATTCATGGCGGCACCACACTCGGACAAAGCAGCCGTCCCGAGGAATGCCTCTCCGATCGCGAATTCGAAGTCTTCCAATTCATCGGCAACGGCTTGGAAACTCAAGAGATTGCCACGCGACTCAACGTCAGTCCCAAAACCATCGAGACCTACCGCTTCCGCATGAAAGAGAAGCTGCACATCAGCGACAGCAAAGAGCTCTACCGGCGCGCTCTGCGTTGGGTCGAGGAGAATCATTGAAGTACCCCCGCCATCCGACAACATCTTGCCGAACAGTCAAACAGCACACTTGGAGAGAATCATGAGTTGGCTCCCGAAGAAAACCGTCCTTGTTCCCGTGGATCTCTCGACGGCTTCCGTGGATGCACTGCAGACGGCGATGCAGTTGGTCGCTCAGCCGAAGGATTTGCATGTGCTCTATGTCACCTCGCCAGAGGGGTTGCTGTCCGTCGAGGATGTGGCGACGCATGATGCTCAGGCACGCGCCGCAGCCCAGCATTTATCAAGCTTCTTGGCCGAGCATCACGCCTCGGAAGTCGTCCAGCTCATTCGTGAAGGGGATCCCGGACTGATGATCGCCGACTATGCCGCCGAGTGTCGCGCGGACTTGATCGTGATGCCGTCGCATGGCTATCACGGAGTTGCGCGAGTGCTGCTCGGCTCCGTGACGGAGCGAGTCCTGCGTCACGCCAAATGTCCGATCCTCGTGCTGCGACGTCAGGATTGATGCCTTTCAAAAACTGGCGACACGGTCCACTCGAATCGAGGTGACTCTGCCATGAAACGAACCACCGATTTTCTGGCTTCGAATCCAGTTTCGCGTCGTGCGGTGTTGCAAGCTGGATCGCTGGGTCTGTTGGGATTATCGAGCGTCGATGTCGCCGCTTGGCGTGCTCGTGCGGCGGAAGCGGGCGTGAGTGCGACTCGACATCGAGCGGTCATTTACATTTTTCTGACCGGTGGACTCTCGCAGCACGATTCGTTCGACATGAAGCCCGAAGGACCGACCGATTTCAAAGGGGAGTTCAACCCGATCGCAACTCGGACGCCGGGAATTCAGATTTGCGAACACATGCCGCTGCTGGCTCAGCGAAGCGATCGGTGGGCATTGGTGCGGTCGCTGACGCACAACAACAACGGCCACGATGCGGCCACGTACATGATGCTGACGGGCAAGTCGGCTGTGCCGCCGACGTACCGCTCGATGAAACCGCAGTCGATTGATGCCCCCAGCATCGCGGCCATCGCCGGAGCGACGTCGGTGCGACGCAATCATCTGCCCCCCAGTGTCGTGTTGCCGGAGAAGGTTTATCACTCGAACTCCGGGATGTTTTCCGGTCAATTCGCGGGACTGCTGGGACACAAACACGAGCCGTGGTTCATCGAGGCGACCGACAAGCCGCACGCCTATCATTCGTACTCCGGCGCGTTTCCCAAGTACCTCTTCAATCTGCACAAGGGGGAACCGGCGGACAAATTGGATTGGCGCTTCGAGGTACCGAATCTCACGTTGCCGGAAGGAGTGCTCGCGCCTCGCTTCCGCGAGCGGCGCGAAATCTTGGACATCGTCGAAAAGCAGCAGCGGCATCTCGAAGAGACCGCGTCCGGCGGTGACTATGACCGCATCCGGCAGTCGGTCATTTCGTTGATGGCCGACGCAAAGGTGCGCGAAGCATTCGACGTGCGCAAGGCCGATCCGAAAATTCTCGAACGCTACGGCGACAATTCGTTCGGCTGGTCATTGCTGATGGCTCGGCGATTGGTCGAAGCGGGTGTCAACATGGTGCAGGTGAATCTTGGCAACTTCGGAAGCTGGGATTTGCACGGCAACAATTTTCCGATGCTGAAGAACTTTCTGTTTCCTCCGACCGATTTGGCGGTGTCCGCGCTGCTGGATGATTTGCAGGAGAGCGGTCTGTTTGACAGCACGCTGGTGGTCATGGCCGGCGAGTTCGGCCGCACTCCACGCATCAGCCACGTTGCTCCCGAAATCTACAAAACTTCCGGTCGTGATCATTGGGGGCCGGTCCAAACTGCGTGGTTCGCCGGCGGTGGTGTGCGCGGCGGCAACGTCATCGGAGCTTCCGATCGGAGCGGTGCGTATCCCGCGAACGATCCGCAGAAACCGGAGAACTTCGCCGCCACGATTTATCAGGCGCTGGGCATTCCATCTGAAGCCGTGTGGCACGATGCGACCGGCCGGCCGTATCCGGTTTACGAAGCTCAGCCGATTGAACGGCTCTTCGTTTAACCCGGATCCAACTGCCTTGTGTGCTGCGGCGTGCCGAGTTCTACTCAGCATCCACTGAGGGAATCTTGTGTCTGGCCGCAGCCGTCACCGTGACGCGGAGCCGACGAGCCCGCGGTGACAGGAGTAAAACCATGAAATTGCTCTCGGGCACGATTCTGTTGCTCGCGGCGGAGCAGGCGTTCGCGCACGCTCAACTGGTTCAGTTTCCCAATCACGAAGATGCCACCGCCGTTTTGATTCCGGCCTCCGTCGTCTTCGTGATTCTGGGTTCGATCTTGCTGATTTGGGGATTGCTGAGCGAAGTCCGAGGCCAGTCCAAGGTC
>QWQF01000118.1 GCA_003669125.1 Planctomycetota bacterium | reverse complement strand
GTGAAGAAGGACCTCGCGGCTGCGGAAGTCGCGATGACGCAACTCGGCCAACAGACCGGACTATTTTCGATTCATTGCACTCAGGACGCGAAGGCCGACTTCACCAAAGACAATCTGAAGAACTACGACATCGTCATGTTCTACACGACCGGCGAACTGCCCATTGCCGACGCCGACCGCGACTATTTCATGAACGAGTGGCTCAAGCAAAAAGGACACGGCTGGATTGGCTTCCATTCGGCCGCCGACACGTTTCGCACCAACAACCCGGCTCACAAGTGGTACTGGGATTTGTCCGGCGGCACGTTCAAGGGCCACCCCTGGAACGCAGGGGAGTTGGTGACGATCACTGTCCATGACACAACTCACTCAGCGATGAAGCCGTTTGGCGGTGAGTTTCAAATCAAGGACGAAATTTACTGGTACGACCATTGGGTGCCGGAGAACGTCCACGTTCTGATGAGCCTGAACATCGAGAAGTGCAAAACCAAAGGACAGGTCAGCAAGAAGAAGGACGGGGACAAGGAAGTCGAGACGGTCCAGGCCGAGCACGTTCCCGTCGCGTGGTGCCGTTCGTGGGGCGACGGCAAGATCTTCTTCAACAACCTCGGTCACAACGAAGCGACCTGGACCGACAAGCGATTCCTCGACTCGACCGAAGCTGCGATTCACTGGATTCGCAACGAGGTGCCCGGCGACACGAAGCCAAATCCGGAGGTCTCGAAGGCGTGGCACGAAAAGTCGGTCAAAGACGCCACGGCCAAGTAATCGGTGCACCAAAAAGAGTAAGCACACCCCGCATGGCCGCCGAGAATTACTCGGTCAGCGCAGGCGGAGTGTGCCTACTTCTGAAACTTGAGTGACGTGCTTACGACTTCTTTTCAGCCGGCAGCTCGTCTTTGGGTGCGTTGGCCTTGAGAGCGTTTTCTCGTTGGATGGCCTCGTAGACTTCTTGGCGATGAACGGGGACTTCCTTCGGAGCTTCGATCCCCAAACGCACTTTATCGCCGCGAATATCCACCACCGTGATGACAATGTTGTCACCAATGATGATGCTCTCGTCGCGTTGTCTCGACAGCACAAGCATCACAGAACTCCTTCTCATTTCGCCGGTGGCTTTCCGCCGGCCACAATCCGCTCGTGTGGTTTGCCTCGATCAAACACAAAAGCGAATCGAGTGATCGAAGCCGCTTCTGATTGACTCGCTCGGCAGGTTGGTTTCATTCCGTTCGCCCGTGCGAATCGGTCCTGTCGGCGCAATCGTTGTGAGTGTCGTGCAAGGGTAATCGTCACCTGAACTCAAACGCCAAAGCCCTGATTCCAAAAAACGGCAAGCACTTTCAAACGGACGTGGGACTGTTCCGTCTATGCCGGGGGTTTCTGATTTGCCGGCGTCCCAGATGCCGCTTAAGCTCCTCCTCCACCCCCGCGAGCGAGTGATTCTACGCAGCGGACAGGATTTCGTCTCAAGTTTTCTCCCTCGAATGTCTCAAAGGATTCGCCATGAAGCGTCTGCTTGCGATTGCCGCCACATTGGCCCTCAGTCTGTTTTCCGCGAATTCTCAGGCCGCTGAGAAACTGAAGCTGTTGATCGTGGATGGCCAGAACAATCACAACTGGAAGGCCACGACACCGATCCTTCAAGAATTCCTGAGTCGCAGTGGTCGCTTCGAGGTTGCTGTCGCGACCACTCCGCCGAACAAATCGCCCGCTGAGGCGTGGAACGACTTTCGCCCGAAATTCGGGGACTTCCAAATCGTGCTCAGCAACTACAACGGCGAACTCTGGCCGGAGCCGGTCCCGCGAGATCTTGAGAAGTTCGTCGGTGGGGGAGGCGGACTCGTCATCGTTCATGCTGCGAACAATGCCTTCGAGCAGTGGTCGGACTTCAACAAGATGATCGGCCTCGGCTGGCGCGGAGCCGGCTTCGGCGATCGCATCACGACGAATGACGCGGGCGAAGTCGTCCGCACACCGAAAGGTCAAGGTCCCGGGGCCGGCCACGGTCCGCAGCACGAATTCACCATTCGCCTGCGAGACACCGCGCACCCCGTCGTCAAAGGCATGCCCGCCGAATGGCTGCATGCCAAGGATGAGCTGTATCACGGACAACGTGGCCCGGCCGCTGACATGCACTTGATCGCGACCGCCTTTTCTGATTCCGCCAAAGGAGGCACCGGCGCACACGAGCCGATGATTTGGTGGATTCCCTACGGCAAAGGCCGAGTCTTCACGACTGTCATGGGACACGAGACGTTCTCGATGAAGTGCGTCGGCTTCCAATCGGTCGTCGCCCGAGGCAGCGAATGGTCCGCCACCGGCCAAGTGACATTGCCGATTCCGGAAAGTTTCCCGACGGCCGAGAAGACCAATTCGGCTCCGTAAACTCGACCAGTCGTTCATCTCAAAGAGTCGCCGTGCGCGAGCTATCGTTTCACCAGATTGAGCAGGACGTCGTCTTTCAGTTCTCGTGCTCCCGCCTCAGCCCGCTTCGCAAGCTCCTCCGCCAGTTCGCGCAGCGATTCGTGCTTTGAGCACGCGACCGACAGCAACCAATCATCCCAGATGCGTGTGCGGGTCGCCGAGTGATTTTTGCCGGCTTGCAATTCCCACAGCGTGATCTGTTGCCGCACCAGTGGCTCAGCGACCGCCGGCACGTTGTTGGCGAAGTGAACCAATGCCAGCAGGACATGAATCCGGTCGCTCGGCCGCTGTTTCATTTGCTCTTCGACGAAGGCATCGAGCTCCGCCAACCGATCCACGTCGAGAGCCGCTTCAACCAGCAAGTACGCCGTCGATTTCAAATCCGAGATTTGAGATTTTCCAGCCAGCGATCCCGTCAGCATCCGCATCGACTTCACGCCGTCATTCGGCAGCGACCACGCTCGCCACAGTTCGTACCGTTCCTGAGCCGGCCGCGATTTCAGCTTTGCTTCGAGGATTGCCAACACCGCTCCCGGGTTCTCATCGGGATAGCGATCCGGCCAGCGTGCGTCGGCCACTTGAGCCAGCAGAGCGATCGCCTCGTGCGTCAGCCCGGCCGAGGCGTAGTCGGTCGCGATCGCGAGCAGTTCCAACCGCCGCAGATGTTGGCCGTCCATCGCACCGGTCGCGGACCAGATTTGATCCATGTGCCGCAGGTGCGAGGCAACCGTCTCTTTGGCTTTGTCGATTTGCTGCTGACCAAGCTGATCCTTCGCCAGCCAGCGGCGGAGATCGGCCAGCGGATGCTCGTCGCGCGGCGACGCCTTGCTGATCGGCACAATCCATTGCTCGAACAATTTCGCGATCTGCTCGCGCCGCTCGGTCAACGGCGCGAGCAAGAACACAATCTGCGAGGCGATGCGACTGCTTTGGAGCGCCGGCTTCGACCAATCGTGCTGTGCCAGCTTCGTCAGTTCCGCATCCAGCCGTTGATCGTCACTCGTTTGTCGAGCCAGCAGCAGATAAATCAACCGCACCGCGAGCGGGTTCGTCGCGGTCTTTTCACGCTCGGCCAGTCGCTGCGTGAGCGTGTCGATTCGCTTTTCAGCAACGGCCAGATCGACAAGCCGGAGGGCAAGACTGAGAGGACGAGGCTCCTGTCGAGCCGCTGCGGCGATCGACGTTAATGGCCTCTGCGGCTCGGCAGAAGTCTCGCCTTCTCGTCGCCGCGCATTCGGCGACACCGCGAACACGAACATCTCGTCCGGCCGATTCGTCGGCAACACGCATTCCAGCAGCGTCGCGAAGATTGCATCGGCGGTGACCCCCTTCGCTCGCCATTCGGGTTCGAGTGCGTCCCAAGTCGCGAGGATCTCTTCGGCAGCACCGTCGCGTGCCCGGTCGCTTTCAACAAGCTGCGATATCGAGGAAACCAACTCGCGATCATTCTCGAATGTGTGTTGCATCTGCACCGTCTTCGGCCGTTGCGTGGCATCGCGGAAGATCGACAACGAGAGGTCGGACATCTCGGCATTGAGTGTCAGCCGGCAAAGATCGCGAGCACGATGCAACCGAGTGCTCGGCCAGTTGACAGACCAGAGAAACTGCTGGCCCAACAGCATCGGCACAGTGTCCTCGGCAATCCGAGGTCGCAGGACATCCGCCGCCAACCGCGTCCACAACTTGCTCGCGAGTTCTTTGTCGTCGGACTTGAGAGCCAGCTCGCCACGCTCTCGTAGGATCGCCCATTGGAAACGCGGATCGAAATGCCGCGCAGCCGATTCGGTCGCGAGGTCCGCGAGTTCGTGCCCAAGCTTTTGATGTCCTTCGCGACCGAGACATTCTCTCGCAACGAGCCACAATCCGAGTTGCGGATGAAAACCCGCCGGTGCGGTGCGCGATCGCTCGATTTTCAAGTGTGACTTCGCGATGGGGATGAGCCGTGACAACGCCGAGACCTCCGAAGTCCTCGATATTTCGGAAGTTTGGCCGAACAACTCCGTCAGCGAATCCAGAATTGCCAGCGACAACTCGTCTCGCCCCTCGGCTCGCCGGAGTTCAGCGGTCCACTTGGCCCACAGGTCTTTGTCCTTCGCGGCCTCGTTGATCAACGACACGAACGGACTGTCGAGCCGCAAATTGGTCAGCGAATCGCCACCGACGTGTGGCAGCAGGTCGATGGCCACGCGAGATCCGCGCGGTTCGGGAGGGCGAGGCTCCCGGCGTTCGATCGCCGATCCGAGGATGCCCGGCAGCATCTCCGGCTTGATCGCCGCTCGCGAGTTGGCGAAGCGGTGTTCGAGTTGCTCGAGCCATGTCCCGCCGTCGCTGTTGTTGGCGCTCGGCAGTTGCCAGCGAGTGATCATCGCTTGGGCGAGTCGAGCGGCGACGTAGGGTTGGTTGATCTCAGCCGTGATCTTCGCCGCCTCGACAAACAGCGGGCTGCCGGCTTGCCGAGTCAGCTCGGCCGGATCGTCCAACCCCGCCAGCATCCGGTTCACGATGCGCACCGCCAGTTGCTGCATCGCCGGTTCTTTGCCAAACCAGCGGCATTCTTCGAGGGCCAGTTCTGGACTCGTGAGTTCGTAGAACTCGGTCGCGGCGGCGAACTCACCGGCGACGGCGAGTTCGTGGCCGACACCGCTCATCAACAGGTCGAAGTTGGCGGCACGATCCGGGTTCCCTTTGAAGACTTTGGAAAAGTCGTCGCGGTTGCGGGCCATCGCCTCGAACAGCGGCTTCGCCTTCTGAACCTGCCCTTGGCGTCGCAGATGAATCAATCCCAGTGTCACGTTGCCGCCATGCGTCCAATCGGGATGCGACTTCATCGCCGCGAACGTGTGAGCCTCCAATTCGTCGAACTTGCCAATCTGCCTCGCGAGTTCGATCACATTGCGAGTCAGCAAATTGGCCGGCGAACCCACGGTCTTGCTGACGATGTCAATTCCGTACCATGGGCCGACGTTCTTGAGCGACTCCGGCGGCACGGCCAAGTCTCGCGCGAGCGGCCACAGCTCTTCTTGATTCCAAACCGAACCACTCAGCGCGAGCAACTGGGCCGCGAGTATCGGTCGAAATTCAGGTGCTTCGCGAAACGCTTTCTCGAAGAGGTCGATGATGAGCCTCGCTCGAATCGGCGGACCGTGCAGCCGTTGAACAATGCGACGAAACAGTTCGATCCGCTGCTGATCGTTCACCGCCAACTTGGACTTCAACACGATGTGTGCCAGCTCTTCGGTGTGCCCGAGTTCCGACAGGATTTGTTCCGCCTCGAACAGCACTTGAGCGGTCGCGTTGGGGAGGCGTTCGATGGCAAACAAAAAATGCGGCACCGCAAGTTCCGCTTTGCCGGCCGAGACCAACGCTCGCGCGAGCGTCAGCCGGAACTGCGAGTCGGGAGCGTCGCTGTCGGCCAGACGCACGAGCAGTCCTGTTTGTTTTTCCGGCGTACCGGCAGCCCCGTACAATTCGGCCAACTGCCCGAACAGTTTCAGCGAGTGCGGTGAGCGATCGAATTGTTGCTCGGCCTGTTCGATGAGCGGACCCAATCGACCTTGCTGCCCCAACAGCGTGAGAGCCTTCGTGCGGGCCACCGAGGTGATCGTGATGACTCGCGCCTGCTGACCGCCGCCAAACGTCGCTTGCTGCGCACTGCCGATGAGCGTGTTGGCCGGCGATGTGCGTCGCACGATTTGCTCGGCGATCTGACACGCCTCGTCGATCTGCTTGGATTCGATCCGTTCCTGCATGGCCTGTTGCAGCACCGCGAGGTTGTTCCCCGCTCGCTGAGGCAACCGCTGCCGAATCGCCTCGGCGTGCTCGTGCAGTCCCAAGCCCGACAACGTGGCCGCCAGTTGCAACTCTTCCGCCGGCTCCAGCTTCATCCCGAACAACCGCTCGGCCGCCAGACGAAGTCGCTCGACGTTGTTCGTCTTCACCGCCAATCGCACGATCCGCTGCTCAATTTCTTTCCGCAGCCGACCGTCGTTCGTTTCAATTCGATCGAGCAATTCCATCGCCTCGGCAACTTTTTCGCGGTGCTGAAAGAAGAAGGCGATGTCACTCTGCAACTCCGCGTTTCTCTCGGTCACGTCGAAGAGTTGCCGCATGATGGGTAATGCTGCATCGTGCTCGCCGCCCCAAACGTGGAGACACGACAATGCCAACAGCGAGAGAAAGTGCTCACGCGTTTTTGGTTCGGCCTTCGAGACCTTCGCCTGCCAATGCTCACGCAAGGCGACCGACCACTTTTGCTCGGCGGCGATCGAGTGAACCTGAAACAGCACACGCAGCACGGCGGAATCCAACTCGTCCGTGATCGTCGGAAAATCGACAGTGATTGGCTTCCATCGCTCCGGCGTCAGCCAGACGAGCCAGCCTTGTCCCGAATGGGCGATCGACGCGGCTTGAGTCGACGTCACTGTCGATCCCGGCACGGTCGTTGGCTGCACGGCCGATGGGGTTCGCAGGATGTAAACCAGACGAGTCGCGAAACCGTTCGACCGCTTCGGCAATTGCGGATTCGAGAGCGGCCCCCAAACATCGTCGAGGATTTTCAACATGCGCACCTGCGACTGCTCCTCGGGGATCGCCCGGCGCGTGATCAACTGCTGCACCCACCACGCCACATTTTCGGGATTTCCCGGCCGGAACTCGGACTTCGGCAAGGTGGCAAAGCCCGGAGTCGCTTCGATGGCTTGAACGTACTTCGACAGCAGTCGCATCACCTCGTCGAGGTCGTTTCGCTCCGCCGCGTGCCGCAGTAGCCATCCCAAGAAATTCGGATTTGGACTGGTCTCTTCAATCTCTTGAAACAGCGCGGCCAGCCGCTCGTGTTGCCGATCGCGGAGCAATTCGCGAGTCACCAACTCCGG
This sequence comes from Planctomycetota bacterium, assembly GCA_003669125.1. Lineage (GTDB taxonomy): Bacteria > Planctomycetota > Planctomycetia > Planctomycetales > Planctomycetaceae > SXKJ01. The sequence goes on along the minus strand of QWQF01000118.1, from coordinate 6,084 downwards.
CAGCGAGTAATCGAAATTCCAATTCAGCATGTCGTCGTGGGTCAACAACCGACGCAGCGAAGCAACCAACCGATCAATGACCGCGTCTTCGAGCGGCTCGCCCGGAAGTTTGGGTTGCGGTCCGTACAAGTTTTCGGTTTCTTCCGCGCGCAGGAACGCCAACGCTCGCACCGCCAACCAATCGACGACCGGGTCATCCGGTGCGGCTTCTTGCAGAGCGAGACAGGCTCGGAAGAACGGCTCGTTGGGACCGGCGAACGACAGCCCCCAGTAAATCTCGTCCCACGCGCGGCGGAGATCCGTATCGTCGTTCGCTTCGTGTGGAACTCGCGGACGGTGTTTGTCACCAATGCGTCGGTAGTCGTGCAGTCCCTGAACACCCACCAGCAGCCGGCCGTCGATGGCGATTCGCCTCGCTTCGCCGAAATCAACGATCGGCAACTCCGGCATTCGCATGCGCCGCCGAAGTCGCTCAACCCGATCAAGCAACGAAGCCTTCATCGTCGTGCTGGGAACGAGAATGCTGGGCGTGTCGTCGGACAACGTCAATTTGAGAAGCTCGTTACGGACGATCAGAGCTTTGTCCGCTTCACCGAGCGCCGCCAATGCGAACGCCTGACGGACAAGAACCTCCCAGTTTTGCGGATCGCGATCGAGCAACGCCTGCGAGAGAGTCAACGCCAGCCGCAGCATTTGCTTTTCCGTCGGACCGTTCGCGGACACGAGCAACCGATCGATCTCGCGCAGCACCTTGACCGGATCACGTTCGGTTTCCAGCCAGCGGGTGGCGAGAGTGTCGGCATCGGCGTCGCGGCCGGCTCGACGGAGCAGCACGACGAGATGTTCGTCGGCCTCACGCTTGCGAGTCACTTCGGCCAGCCGCTGTTGATGAGCGATCGCCCCCTCCAAATCCCCCGTCGTCTCGCACAACGACACCATTCGAGCCAGCAGCGCCGGGTCTCGCGGAGCCTGCGGCAACCACCGCTCCAACTCCCGTCGAGCCTGTTGCGTGTCCCCCGCTTGCTCGTACACCTGCACCAACGCCAGCGACGCATCGCGCCGCAACTTCGGCTCCGTCCGATACCGCTCCAACCGCTGCGTGAGCTTCGCGAACTCACCAGGAAAGACGGATAATTCGGCCAGCTTTCGGACGACTTCGATTCGATCATCGGACTTCGCGGTTTGCTCAAAGACACGCCAGAGGATTTCCCGAGCTTCCTCCGTTGCACTGGCGAACGGGAGTCGCAAACCCCCTGGTGTCTTCGACTCTCCAACGACATTTGTTTTTCCGGACGGTTCACCTGGTGGCTGACGCCCCCCGTTCGCCTTGAACAACATTGGCCCATCTTCAATCAACCGCTCGACCAACTTCAACGCCAACCGCTTGTCGGCCACGTTCTGCCGAGACGCACGTCGCAGAATCTGCAACGCCTCGGCGTTCTGCCCGAACCGCAAACAAACATCGACGACGAACTCCGCGTTCTCCGGATTCCCCGGAGCCGCCGCGAGCAATTCTCTTCCCGCCTTCAACGCCTTCTCTTTGCGACCGAGCTTCTGTTCGAGTTCCGCAATCGAGCGCAGCGAATCAATCCGAAACCGCCGATCAATCTTGAGCAGCCGCTCGTAAAGCTCGACCGCCGAGAGCCACTGGCTATCGAGCGTCAGCATCCGCGCCGCCGCTTGAATGAACACACCGTTGCGCGGCGCGAGTTCGACAGCCTTCCGCGCCGCAACGGTCGCCTCACGCAACTTGTCGGCGGCTTCGAGGTATTTTGCGAGGCGAAAGAGTTGCTCACCAGCACGACTCGCCAGCGACTGGTCCTCATTCACCACTCGCTCGCGCGTCGTGCTAAATCTGAGTGCCGCTTGCAACTCTTCGATGCGGCCCGTGAGCAACTCTGATTCGCTGAGCACCTTGACCTCGACCTGCACGACGCGGTCGAACGTCTCCGGCGTGTCAGCCAACGCGGCGGCTTCGGCGAGTGCAGCCATTGCCGATTCAAACTGCTTCCACTTGCGACGCAGTTCGGCCTGTTGGAAACGCAACTCCAGTGACTTGCGATCCAATCCGCACGCGGCATCGATCGTCGTGAGCGTCTCGTCGCGATATCCAAACCGAGACAATACATCGGCCAATTGCGCGAGGTTGTTTGCATTGCGTCGCGACTCCTCGGCCATCGACCGCCACGCCGCGAGCGATTCGTCTTTGAGTCCGGCAGAATCCAACACCTCGCCAAGCTGCTCGCGATGCGAGAGTGCTTCCGGCTCGAGTTCAATCGCTCGCCGTAACAACTCCGCCGCGTCGTCGAGCAACGATTTGTCTGCCGAGGCCATTAACCCCGCGACCTGCGCGGCGACAACGGCGTCCTTCGGCTTCGCATCGACGAGCCTTCGCCAGACGGCGGCCGCATTCTTCGCATGAATTGCATTGGCGAGCGGAGTGCCGTCAGGCCCCCGACTGGTTGGATCGTCAACCGGCTTCGAGGTTGTCGGGAGACGAACGCCCTCCCGCTCGCCTGATTTCAAGAGGAGGAATCCCCAATCGCGGATGTGATCGGGATTGTTCGGTGCGATGCGATCAAGCTGCTCGTACTGCGCGATCGCCTCCGCGAACTGCTGGTCTGATTGCAACAACTCGATGAACTCCAACCGCAGATCGCCGGACGACGGCGCGAGCTTGATGCCAGCTTCCAATCGCACCCGCGCGTCCTTGCGGCGATCCTGCGAGACCAATGCTCGCGACAACCGCACGACCGCATCGAGATCATCCGGCTGTTTCACCAACCGCTCTTCGTAGTGCTTGATGATTCCCGCCGCATCGTCCTTCGCGAGGAACGCCTCTTCGACGCGCCGCCGAGTCTCGCGGAACAACCAGTGATCTTGCTTGAGTCCGCCGAGCAACCGATCGGCCTCGGTCAGCGCTGTTTCAAACTGTCCCAGCTTTAACCGCAGGTCGATCGCTTCGAGTTCAAACTCGGACCGCTGGTACAAGTCCTTCGTCGCTTTCGCCAACGCCTCGAACCGAGGCAATGCCGCCTCCCAATGCCCATCGTCGAGCAACGTCTTCGCGACGAGTTCCGGCACGCGCGGATCGTTCGAGACCAGTTTTTCGAGCCGCGTCCAAACCTCAACCACCTTGTCGCCGGGAGCCAGTCGCTGCTGCACTCGGCCGAGCGTCTGAAACACATCGAGCAAATCCGTCGGAGCCGGCTTCCGCTGAATCGCTCGTTCGAGAGCCTCGGCCGCCTCCGGCCAGCGATTGAGCGTCATCAAGTTCTGTCCGAGCACGAACGACGCCACCGCGTTCTTCGGCAGCAATTCGTCGGCGCGCGCTAAGGCCACTTGAGCCGACTCCGCATTGCCTTGCGTGGACTCGACCAAACCGACAACCAACCACGCTCGGCCGGCGTCCTCGAATTCGGTCGCTTCGGCATTCTCTCGCAGCCGAGTGATCAACTCATCGAGCGATTCGTGATCGACATGAAACTCAATCACCTTGTCGAGCGCAGTTCCCTTGCGAGGATTCCGTTCCAGAATCAGCAAGAACCGTTCGGCCGTCTTGCGAGCTTCCGATTCGGCTTCGTCCTCGTCTTGCGGGAAAGCCAGTGGAGTTACGAAGACCCACCAACTACTCAGGAGGGCGAAGACAAACGCAAACAGGCGGGTATTCAAGGCGGGAGTCTCCGACGCAGGCCGATCGTCGCAACGAGTTTATCGCGAGCCAACAAGACCAGCCAGCAGCGGTTTTGCGGTTGTCCTGCCACGACTCGTACCAGGTCAGAGGCAAAACCGGCACTCGACCACTCTGGCGGCAACCGCTAGCATCCCCGCCCCTCGATTCACCCGCCTGGATTCGCATTTCATTGGCTCTTGGCGTGAAACATCGCCCCACGAAATTGGCTCATGGACACTCGCCTCATCCGCAATTTTTCGATCATCGCCCACATCGATCACGGCAAGAGCACGCTCGCTGATCAGCTCTTGCTGAAAACCGGGACCATCACGCAGCGCGAGTTCCGCGAGCAGATCCTCGACGACCTGGATGTCGAGCGTGAACGAGGCATCACAGTCAAAGCCCGCGCGGTCACGATTCACTACACCTACAAGAGCGAGGTCTACGAACTGAATCTGATCGACACACCGGGCCACGTCGATTTTCACTACGAGGTCTCTCGCAGCCTCGCTGCGTGCGAGGGAGCATTGCTGGTCGTCGATGCGTTTCAAGGGGTGCAGGCTCAAACCGTCGCGAACGCCTACGCGGCGATTAACGTGAACCTGGAGATCATCCCGGTCATCAACAAGATCGACTTACCGATCACGCGCATCCCGGAAATCCTGGACGAGATCGAGACGGTCGTCGGACTCGACACGACCGGCGCACTGCAAGTTTCCGCGCGACAGGGAATCGGCATCGAAGAGACCTTGGACGCGATCATCGAGCGCATCCCTCCACCGAAAGGGAAACCCGCTGACCCGCTGCGAGCGCTCGTCTTCGACAGCAAGTTTGACATCTATCGCGGCGTCATCACCTACGTCCGCGTGATGGACGGCATCGTCCGCAAGGGCCAAAAGATTCTGTTCATGAAGGGGCAGTCGGCTCACGAGGTGCTCGACGCCGGCCAGTTCTGCCCGGACATGAAGCCGTGCGATTCGCTCGGCCCAGGCCAAGTCGGTTACATCATCACGGGAATCAAGGACCTCAGCCGAGTTCACATCGGCGACACAGTCTCTGATCCGCTCAACCCACCGACGGGACCGCTGGAAGGCTACAAGAAGCCGCAGCAAATGGTCTTCTGCGGCATGTACCCGATCGAAGCCACTGACTTCGAGAAACTCCGCGACCAACTCACGAAGCTCAGCCTCAACGACGCCAGCTTCTCGTATCAGGCCGAGACCTCCGACGCGCTAGGCTTCGGTTTCCGCTGCGGGTTCCTCGGCCTGCTGCACATGGAAATCATCCAGCAGCGGCTGGAAAAAGAATCCGGCGTCGATCTGATTCAAACCGCGCCGAACGTGACTTACGAACTGACCAAGCGCGACGGCGAAGTGATGGTGATCGACAATCCGCAAGATGTCCCCGACGGCGGCAGTATCCAAGAGTGGCGCGAGCCGATTGCGAAGGTCAACATCATCGTGCCGACCGAGTTCATCGGTCCGATCATGCAGCTTTGCGCCGATCGTCGTGGCGTGTTCAAGAGCACCGAATTCCTCGGCCCGAAGCGTGCTCAGATCGTCTGGGAGTTGCCGCTGGGCGAAATCATTTTCGACCTGCACGACAAGCTAAAAAGTGCGACTCGCGGCTACGGCACGATGGACTACGCAGTCATCGGCTTCCGCGAAGCCGACCTCGTCAAAATGGACATCCTCGTGAAGGGCAACCGCGTCGATGCCCTCTCGACCATCGTGCATCGCTCGAACGCCGAACGCCGCGGCCGAGGGGTCGTGAAGAAGCTCAAGACCGAAATCCACAAGCATCAATTCGAGGTCGCTCTGCAAGCGGCCATCGGCGGCAAGATCATCGCTCGCGAAACGATCTCGGCCTACAAGAAGGACGTCACCGCCAAATGCTACGGCGGCGACATCAGCCGCAAACGCAAACTCTGGGACAAGCAAAAAGAAGGCAAGAAACGCCTCAAACAATTCGGCGAAGTCGAAGTCCCGCAGAAGGCGTTCCTCGCCGTGCTCAACACCGGCGACGACGAGCGGTAACGGAATCAGCGCGACCCGAAGTAGAACAGCGTCAGCCCCAGCGCGATGCGATCCACGAGCGGCGGTAGCTGCATGCCCACGTCGAAGAGCGCGGGAACGGCAGCAATCACGATCGCGCCGAGAACGATCAACGCTTTGATGTCCCCCCAGACTCCGGTGATCGGCTGCGAACGCCGCTTTGCAAACCAGCCAGTGATACTGCGGACGATCGCGCCCAGCAGGTACGCAAACACCATGCTCAGCAGCGCGACGGCTTCGGGAGTGACCAGCCGTGGTTCGCGGTAGAGGTAGATTCCCAATCCGACGAACGCTCCGACAACGATCGTGCGGATCGAGTTCTTCGGCAGGTACAGCGGATGACGTTCCTTTTCGAGG
>QWQF01000158.1 GCA_003669125.1 Planctomycetota bacterium | reverse complement strand
CCGGCCGAGATCGAAAACGGCATGTCGCGCAGCCAGAGTGCGATGATCCCGCCGACCCAGGCGAATGGGACTCCGGTGAAAACGCGAGCGGCATCGACGAAGTTGTGGTACGTGAAATACAGCAGCGTGAAGATCAGCGCCAGCGCGATCGGCACGACGATCATCAGTCGCCGTTCGGCGCGGATCAGGTTCTCGAACTGGCCGCCGTATTCGATTCGATAGCGGCCAGGGGGCAACGTCACGTCAGCGGCGATCTTCTTTTGAACTTCCGCAACGAAGCTGCCGAGGTCTCGGCCGCGAACGTTGCAGGTGATGTTCAGGCAGCGTTGGCCCCACTCGCGACGGATTGTCGAAGGGCTTTCGACGATGTCGATGTCGGCCAGACGTGACAACGGCAACCGTTCGCCGGCGGCCGTGCGGAGCTGCATCGCTCCGATGGCTTCGGGACTGGCGCGATGCCGTTCCGGCAAGCGGATCACCAGCGGAAACCGCAACTGGCCCTGCACGACCTCCGACAGGTGCAGACTGCCGATCGACTCGATCAGTTCGAGCACCTGCTGAGCCTGCACGCCGTACCGCGCCAGTTCGTCCTGCTTGAGCTTGATCTGCAGCACCGGCTGAGCCGCCATCGCCGAGGCATACACATCCGCATTCCCTCGAATCTGTCGCAGCACCGAACCGATCTCGGCTCCTTTTTCTTGCAGGACTGCGAAGTCGTCGCCGAACAGCTTCACCGCCAGCTGCGACCGCGAGCCGGAGATCATCTCGTTGATGCGATGCTCGATCGGTTGCAACAGCTCGTACTGAATGCCGGGAACTTTGCGAACTTCGGCTTCGATCAGCGCGGTGATCTCATCCTGAGTCGTGGCCCGTTTCCACTTCGATCGCGGCTTGAGCGAGATAAACAGATCCGTCAGTTCGACGCCCATCGGATCGGTCGCGACTTCCGCCGTGCCAATGCGGCCCCAGACGTGATTGACCTCGTCCGGAAATTTTTCCAACAACATCTTTTCGAGAACCGTGTTGCCTCGCACCGATTCTTCCAGATCGGTCCCCGGCAAGCGGACCAGCCCCAAAACCAACGAGCCTTCGGAGAGTCGTGGCACGAACTCGCTGCCGAGGTTCGGAGCGATCATGCCGTACGTCACGGCCAGCACCGCGACGGCAAACGCGATCACGGCCGTCTTGTGGTGCATCGAGAATTGCAGCACCGGGTAGTGAATCGCGTGGGCGATCCGCATCAGCAGTGGTTCGCGTTCTTCGATCTGCCTCGGCAGCAGCAGGCTGACGAGGACGGGCATCAGCGTCAGCGACAACACCATCGAACCGATGAGCGCGAAGATTACCGTCAGTGCCATCGGCCGGAAGAGTTTGCCCTCGATCCCCTCGAGCGTCAGGATCGGCGTGTAGACGATCATGATGATGAGCTCGCCGAACATCGTTGGTCTGCGGACCTCGACCGCCGCGTCCCGAATGACGTCGATCAGCGGTCGGCGTTTGTTGTCGCCGTGAGCGATGTGCCGAATGCAGTTCTCGACCATCACGACCGAGCTATCGACGACCATGCCGAAGTCGATCGCACCCAGGCTGAGCAGACTCGCCGCGATGCCGTACTGCAACATGCCGCAGAACGCGCACAGCATCGACAGCGGAATCGCCAGCGCGACGATCGCTGCCGCTCGGAGGTTGCCCAGAAATGCGAACAGCACCGCGATCACCAATAAGCCACCCTCGAACAGATTCTTGCGGACGGTGTCGATCACAAAGTCGACCAACTCGGTGCGGTCGTAAACGGTCGTGACATTCACATTCGCCGGCAGCGTCTTCTTGATGTCGTCGAGCTTGTGCTTCATCGACCAGGTGACTTCGTGGCTGTTCTCGCCCATCAGCATGAAGCCCAGGCCGAGCACGACCTCGCCTTTCCCGTCGGCGGTGACGGCTCCACGACGAATCTCGTGGCCGATCGTGACGTCACCGACGTCGCCGATCCGCAGCGGCACACCGTCGATGGCTTTGATGACGATCCCTTTGATCTCATCGAGGTTCACCGTCCGTGCGACGCCATGCACGAGCAACATGCCGCTGGGTTGCGTGATCGAACCGCCGCCGACGTTGCGGTTGTTGCCACGCACCGCCGCCGTGACCTCGTCGAACGTCAGTCCAAACTTGACGAGCCGTTCGGGATCGAGACGAATCTGAAATTGCTTTTCAAAGCCGCCCCAAGTGTTGACCTCGGCAGTACCGGTGACCGTCCGCATCGCGGGGCGGATCACCCAGTCGTGAATCGTGCGGAGTTCCGTGACGTCGTCTCCCTGCCCCGTCACGACGTAGTGAAACACTTCGCCCAGCCCGGTCGAAACCGGCCCCAGCTTCGGCCGCTCGATGCCGGCGGAGAGTTCGATGGTCCCCAGTCGCTCGGTGATGAGCTGCCTCGCGAAATAAATATCGGTGCCGTCCTCGAAGATCACGACCACCTGCGACATGCCGAACTTCGAGAGCGACCGCAGATGTTGCAGCTTCGGCAGACCGCTGATGGCTTGCTCGATCGGAAACGTGATCTGTGTCTCGACCTCTTCGGGGCCGAGCGACGGCACGACCGTGTTGATCTGGACTTGCACCGGCGTCGTATCGGGAAAGGCGTCGATGTCCATGTGCCGCACGGCCAGACTGCCCGCAATGACGACGGCCAGCGAAGCGAAGATCACCATCGCACGATGCCGCAACGAGAAATCGATGAGGGCACTCAGCATGACGTCACCCCCGTTCCAGAAGTCGTCTGTGGAATTCCCGCCGCAAAGGCATCACCTCGATCATTCATGTCCAGCATCGCGGCGGCCACGCGCGCGACTTCGCTGCGCAGGTCTGCATCGGGCGGAATGTGGATCGGCTCACCAGTCAGCAGATGCACTTTCGAGAATGGCTTCGGGACGAGCAGGTCGGTCCAGCCGACTCCGAATCGCCAGCCGCGTTCACAAGTGAAGGCGGATGGCACAATGGCTCGTCCCGAATGCGAGGCAAGAAAGACGATCCCCGGCGACAGTTCGCGGCGCGGTCCGCGCGGACCATCGGGTGTCATCACGATGTGATTCCCTTCCGCCTCACGAATGAGTTGTCGCATGGCTTGAGCTCCACCACGACTCGATGACCCGCGCACCGGAATAATCCCCGCACTGCGAAGACCTGCGGCGGCGAATCCGCCATCCTGAGCCTGACTAACCAACGCCGCCGTGTGTCGATGCTTGCCACTGAACATCGGGATCAGCAATTGATCGTGCCACACGCAGTAGATGAATCGGTCGTCGCCTTCGGTCGCGTAGGGGTTGGTCGACTCCGCTGTGTGAAATCGCAATCGCAACGTCTTGAACAAACAGCGAAATACCAACACGGACAACGTGCCGATGATCCAGTTCGCCATTTTGCTGCGGAGTCGCATGTTGGTGTTGTTCCCTGTGACGCACGCGGTTCGCGTGCAATGGTCGTTGATTTCGCAGATTTCTGACCGGATGTGAATTGGCGCACGCGAGCCGCGTGCGCCAATTCCCCATCAGTGTTCATGCCCGTGTCCACCGCAGCAGCCTTCACCGAAGGCGGACTTCAAGAGTTCGGCGCGAAGCGAGGCGCTTCCTTTTGTGGCCACGATCTCGCCGGGCAGCACGCCGGCCAACACTTCAATGTGCGTGTCGCTCCTCGCGCCGACACGCACCTGCCGCGCGTGGAAGACTTTGAACGAGTCCTTCTTCAAGAAGTCTTTGTCGCGGACGAAGACGATTTGGCAATCGCCGTCGGATTGCAGAGCGTCAATCGGGACGGTGACCGCCTTGGGTTCCTCGCGGAGCACAATCCAGCCTGTTCCAAAACTGTTGGCTTTCAGACCGAGGCTCTGATTGTTGAGCACCGCCCGGACTTTGATCGTGCGTGTCTGCTCATCGACAGACGGGCTGACGAACGACAGTTGGCCGGAGACTTCTCGCTGCCCGCCGTCAGGCCGGAACTTCACTTTTTGATCGAGCGACAGCCGCTCGGAATCCTCCTGCTTGACGTGCAGCGTCAGCCACATCGGGTTCAACTTCGCGAGCGTCAGCAGCGATCGCTCCGACCGCACGACTTCGCCGGCCACGACATCCATTTCCACAATCACGCCGTCTTGTGGAGCGACGAGCGGGATCAAGTTCATCGTCATCGACCCTTTCGCGGAGAGCTTCTCGCACAAGTCCTGGGGCAAACCAAGACATTGCAACGTCCGCGTGAGTTGTTGAGCGTCTTGCTTGTTCAACCCGCCAGGCAGCTCGAAGCCGAGGTTGATGAGCGCTTGCTGAGCCGTGACGACTTCCAATTCCGCCTCTTCGGTGTCGTGTTCAATTTCTCGCAACTGCTGCCGAGGAATGACGTCCACATTCTTGCGAGCGTTGGTCAGCGTGCGAATCGTGTGCTCCCAGTGGATCAGCGACTTGCTGAGCGTCGTCTTCGCCTTGCCGACATCCAATGAATCGACCAAGGCCAGCACATCGCCGGCTCGCACCGAATCACCCAGTCGGCGATACACGCGGAAGACGGTTCCAGGTACACGGCTCGACAGGTGCGCGACCTGTGATTGGTCGAAGCCGAGTTCGCCGTTGATTCGCAAGGCCTCGACCATCGGTCGCTCGGTCGCGACATCGATGTCGATCCCCGACTTGTCGAACGCGGCTTGCGACTCGAACTGCACGCGGCGCAGAAACTTCTTGCAGCGACTGTTGTTCTCCGTGCGATCGAACTGATTGATCGCCGCGACGGTGTCGTACTGCGGCAACTTTGCAGCACCCGCGATCTGAGCCAGATCAGGATGGCACGTCGGACACTCCGAGACCCCATGCTCCTTGCACCAGCGTGGCTTCGTCACCTTGGGCATCCGCTTCGCGTTGCACTCGACGCAGATCGCCTCAGGGACGCTGTGCTCCGCGCACCATTCCGCCTTGCGAGCAGTGGTCACTTCGCCGCGCAGTTCGGATGCCTTCGGCAATTTCCATCCGAGATGATGCCCCGTCCAGCCAACGGCCACGAGCATCCCGAACGTGAGCAGTGTCGGCATCGAATTCCAAAATCTGCGGACCAAACTGCGACCCGGTTTCGGACCTGTAGTGAGCGTGGACATGGCAATCTCCAGAAACCCGTCGGCCAGGCTTTCCAGCCTGACTCGAATGGGAAAAGCGATCTCAATCTTGGATCGGATCAACCTGGAAAGGCTGATCGACGTCGGCGACATCGAGCGTGTGACGCATCACGCGCGCAACACGATCGTCGCCAGCATGACCAAGTGCGGCGAGACCTGCGGCCTCCACTGCGGTGGCGACAAGTTTGCGCGGCCCAACGCGACGGCATTCCCCGAAATGATCGGCAGCGCGGCCAACCAATTCGCCTGCGCTTCCGACAACGGCTCGGCCGTCAGCGACTTCGCCGGCGACTGCGGTCCAAAATCCAGCGGCGAATGCGAACAGCCACAGCCTTCGTGAGAAGTCAACAATGTCTCGGCATCGTCTTGCTCATTGGCTTCGCAATGTGTCGAGCAACACGCCGCAGCCGGCTGATCGTGCTCGCTCAGGCCATGTTCGCAACCATGACAATCTTCACCGACCAATTCCACGCACTCAGAACCGTTCGGCGCGACGCAACGCACGAGGCACGCCGGCGACATCGAGGCCAAGCCTTGAGCCAGTAACGCGATCAAAACTGTCAACCGGGAAACCATGATGCCTCGACGACCTTGGACCACATTCTCGTTGGCATTCTGCAAACGAGTGACACTCTAACAGGACTTCGGATCGGACTGAAGACCGTATCTTCGCCCGTTCATGAACTCAAACCGCAGCGTTGATCGCTGTGCTGGAGAGCCGGGCGAGATCTGGCGAATCGTGGGGCTCTTGCTGGGCTTTTGCCTGTTGCAGCTTGAGCCATCGTGCGCGACGGACCCAATAAAAGCGGACGGGCAGAAACAGATCGACCACCTCGTCGGAGATCAGCAACCCTCCGAGTACTGGCAACGCCATCGGCGCGAGAATTTCGCCACCGACGCCGCGAGCGAAGACCATCGGAAAGATCGCGATGATCGCCACTCCCTCGGTCAGCAGTTTCGGACGCAGGCGATGCACGGCTCCTTCGATGACCGCCTGACGCAACTCTTCCAACGATTTGATATTTTCCAGGCCGCCGCGTTTGTCGATCGCTTCTCGCAGGTAGACCAGCATGATGATGCCGGTCTCGGTCGCCATGCCGAAGCAGGCGATGAAGCCGACCCACACCGCCACGCTGAAGTCCATCGGCGGAGCATCCCAGCCCTGCATGATCTTCGGGAAGAAATACATGAAGAACGCTCCGCCGCTGAGCGCTTCTGGCACGGCCAGCATCATCAACGCCGCGTCGGCCAGATCGTGATACGTCAGATACAGGATCACAAAGATCAGCACGATCACAGCCGGAAAGACGAACCGCAGCGTTTCGGCCGCACGGACTTGATGCTCGAATTCTCCGCTCCATTCGATGTGGACCTTTTCGGGCAGTTGGACTTTCTCGGCAACGACCCGCTGAGCTTCGTCGACGAACCCGACGATGTCGCGACCGCGCACGTTGAGCGTCACCGCGTTCATCAGCCGGCCGTTTTCACTTTTGATCATCGCCGGTCCTTCGACGATCGCGATGGTGGCCAGGCTGCTGAGCGGGATCCGCTTCTTGCCGCCCAACGCGTGCTGCGGCGTGCCAGCGTGTGCGGTGGAACCCAGCAGAGTTGTCGGCGAGAGCATCGAGTTGGAATCGCCTCGTGTTGGATTCGACGGCATCGGACCGGCAGTCGCTCCGCCGTTCGCCGACATGCTGCTCGGGGCAGAGGACATCGAACCGGGAGTCACCAGCAGCTTGCCGATGGACTCTTCGTCTTCGCGGTCGACGCGGGCGTAGCGAATGCGAACCGGGAAGCGTTCGCGTTTTTCAACGGTGTAGGTGACGACTCTTCCGGCCAGCGCGACTTCAATCTCGTTTTGAATGTCCTCGACCGAAATGCCGTACCGCGCAGCCGCCTGGCGGTCGATGTCGATCTGCAAATAGCCCTTGCCCATGATCGGCGCGGCGAGCGGGTCGCGTGCTCCGGGAATCGGCTTGAGCGCGGTTTCAATCTGTTTGCAGACCCGATCAATCGTGTCGAGGTCCGGGCCAAAGACCTTCACGCCAATGTCGGTGCGGACGCCGGTCGAGAGCATCTCGATGCGATTGATGATCGGCTGTGTGAAGATGTTCGCCCAACCGGGCACTTGCAGCACGCGGCGCATTTCGTCCTCCACGAGATCACCCTTCGGGCCAGTCGTCCGTGGCCAGAGGAAGAGACCCTTGGCGAAGGCGACATCGAGTTCTTCACGCAGCCTCACGAACATGATTGCAGCGGTCCCCCCTCCCTTTGGGAGAGGGACTGCGTCGGTGTTTGAACTGGCCCGACCAAGCTGAACTGCGAGTGATTGCTCGGCGAAGGCGGCCGTCTCCGAGGCGTGCTCGGCACTGTTCAACAGGTTCTTGTCGCATGCACCCTTCGCGAGTTCTTCCAGCGTGTACCAGTTCAACGCCGGGACGGCTTGGTCGAAGAGTTCGTAGTTGATGAGTGCGATCCGCTCGCGCCACAGCTTGGATCGTTCGGCCTCGATCGCTTTGAGCAGCTCACCCGCGAACGTGCGGCGTTTCGAGCCGAGGGCTTCCAAGCCGCGATGCCAGACGGTCAGCGGCAATGATTCTTTGACCTGCAACGCTCCCGCGACATCGGCCAGCCGTCCGGAGACTTCCAGTTCGCGGGCGACCTCTTGCGAAAGCTGCTGCACGTCTTCCAGCGTCGGCTGCCGACTGAGCCAGTGACCATATTTCGGCGTCAGCGTGCCCACCAGTTTCGCCGCGACTTCTGTGTGCTCCGAATCCAAATCGCCGGCTCGTCGCAATCGGTCAAGCATCTCTCCGACCGCGTACTTCACCAAGAGCTGTTCCAGTTCCGCCTCGAATTCCTGATACCGGCGCAACGACAGTTCTCGCATCGCCTCGTCGAATCGTTCGAGTGATTTCTGCGTGGCATCATTGATCAGCGACTCGCGATCTTCATTCGTTGGATCGGGACGCGCGCCGAGTGCCATGTTGCGGACGAAGCCACGCGATTCGAGTGTTTCCAAGACGACGCGTGTTTGCTTGGCGGCGTCGGCGAAGCGCAGCACACGCTTCGGCCAGTGACCCTTCGGGCGGAAATTCACGAACGTCTCGACCATGTCCAGCGGAGCCGGATCAGTGGGCGTATCGGCTCGGCCCGCTTTGCCGATGACCGACTCGACTTCTGGAAAACCGCGCAGCAGCGCGTTGCGAGCTTTGAGGTCATCGGCCACTTGCGTGATGCTGGCTCGCGGCACGGTGATCGGCATGTCGAGCAGCGTTCCTTCGTCGAGCGCCGGCATGAACGAGACGCCGATCTTCGGAAAATGAAACGCCCACAAGCCGATCACAAACAGCGACACCAGCGACAGCGCTTGCCAGTGAACGCCGCGAGTACACAGCACCGTCAGCGATACCACCAATCCAAAGGTCACCAGGAACGACGTCCGCCACGCGGATTCGCTCGCCCCCAAGCCGATGATCGCTTGCGTCGGAAACATCCCGGCCGCGAGTACCAGCAGGACGGCAAAGCCCCACATCACGAGATTGCGTCGCGGCAATGCCCACGTCAGCAGCGGCTTGTAAATGTGGATGAAGCTGCGAACGATCGCGTTCTCTTCTTCGCTCTTCAGCCGCCCTTTGAGAAACGTCGGGATCAGCGCGGGGACGACCGTGATCGAGATGATCGCCACGCCGATCAGAGCGAAACTCTTCGTGAACGCCAGCGGGTGAAACAGTTTGCCTTCTCGGCCGCTGAGCATGAACACCGGGACGAAGCTCAGCAGCATGATGAGCACCGAAAAGAAAATCGGCCGACCAACCGTGCGGCAGGCGGGAATGACGATCTCGCGCAGATCGCCACGCACCGGCTGATCGCCGAAGTGTTCTTTGAGAGCGTGCGTCGCGTTCTCGGTCATCACGATCGCTTGATCCACGAGGATGCCGATGCTGATCGTGATCCCTGCCAGCGACATGATGTTGGCCTGAATGTCGATGACTCCCAACCGCCGCAGCACCCACATCGACAGAAACGAGAACAGCACCGCCAGCGGCAACGTCACACAGATCACAAACACGCTGCGGACGTGCGTCAGAATCAGCAGGATCGCGATCGACGCGATCAACATCTCGTGCCACATGACCTCGGTCAGCGTGTGAATCGCTCCGTGAATCAACCGCGTTCGGTCGTAGGCCGCGACGATGCGAACGCCGTCGGGCAGGCCCGGTTGGAGTTCTTGAATTTTCTCTTTGACCCGCTCGGTAACGGTCAGCGGGTTCTCGCCGTGCCGCATCAGCACGACACCGCCAGTGACCTCATTGCCGTCCTTCTCGAACACGCTGCGGCGGAACTGTGTGCCGAGCTGCACACTCGCAACATTGCGGACGTAGATCGGCGTGCCGTTGACCTCTTTGAGCACCGTGCCCTCGATGTCCTCTTTGTTTTGCAGCCAGCCGACACCGCGCACGATGTACTCGGCGTTGTTCTTTTGGATCACTCCGCCGCCGGCCGGCACGTTGCTCCGAGCCACCGCCGCGCTCAATTCGCCGAGCGTCACGCCGTAGGCTCGCAACGATTCCGGCCGCACGTCGATTTGATATTCCAGCGGCAGCCCGCCGACGATCGCGACATCCGCCACCCCCGCCGCCGCGTTGAGCTGCGGAGCGATGTAGAACTTGTTGAGCGCCCAGAGCCGCGCGGGATCGGTGTTTGATGAGAGGTGAAGGGCTGAGACACTTTGTTCCTGCTCCCCGTCTCCCCATCTCTCCACCTCCCCACCTGCCCCGCCCCCAACCTCGACCGTGTACCAAAACACCTGCCCCAGTGCCGTCGCATCAGGTGCGAGATACGGCACGACACCCGGCGGCAAAAATGACCCGGCTTGGGCGAGCTTCTCGGTCACTCGCTGCCGAGCGAAATAGAAGTCGATCTGGTCGTGAAAGATGATCGTGATCATCGAGAAGTTGAACTCGCTCGATGAGCGGATTGCCTTCACTCCCGCCAAGCCTTGCAGCTTGCGCGACAGCGGGTACGTCACCTGATCTTCGATCTCGCGCGGACTGCGGCCCATCCAGTCAGCAAAGACGATGACCTGATTTTCGCTGAGGTCCGGAATCGCGTCGATCGGGGTGTCGAAGACGGCATACAAACCCGCCGCCGACAGGCCGACTGCCAGAATCAGCACGAGGAACCGATTGCGAATCGAAGCTTCGATCAGTCGTTCGATCATGATTAATTCGTCGCCGCTTTCATTTTCATTTTCTCGACCTTTGCCAACGTCGCTTGGGCATCTTTGAGAGCTTCTTCTTCGCAGCCGGCACAGCACAGGAAGACCGGTTGACCCTCCACCATGATCTTGTGCGGCATGCCCATCGAACCGAGGCGGCTCTTGTCTTCCACCACGCAGAATCTCTGAGCGGTCGCCACCGCGCGATCTGCTTCCGGCAGCTTCGCAATCGCGTCAGAGAACTTCGCCTCGTCCGTGGACGCAGCGGCGGGCGCGGCCGGTGGTGTTGATGGTGCGGACCTCTCACCACAGCCGATGACGAAGCACGTCCCCAATGACAAAACAACCACACACAGCAGTTCAAAACGCATCATGCACTCCTTCGAGATTTCAAATTGATATTTCAGACCTCACTCGTTGGCGGCTCACGCGAGTCCGCTGTCGTTCGTCACTTGGCTTTCAAGCCTTTCGCTCGAAACTCCGCGACCTTCTTGAGCGTCGCGTCGGCATTCTTCGCCGCGCTCTTCGAGCAGCCGTTGCAACAGACGAAGACCGACTGATTGTTGACCGTGATTTTGATCGGCACTCCCATCGAACCGATCCGGCTGTCGGACAGCACGGGGCAAAACCTTTGCGATGCCGCCAGCTTGCGGTCTTGCGGGCTGAGCTTCGCCAACGCGAGGTCAATCTTCGCATCCATGTCTTCGGGAGTGGACGGCCTCACGGTCTTGCTCGGTGTCGCTCCGCCACTGCTGCCGCCGAAGTAGATTGAGCCGGCGGCCGGATTCAATCGCGTCTCGGCATCAATCAGGAACGAACCGCTGGTGACGATCCGCTCGCCCAGTTCGAGACCGCTGAGCACCGGATAAAACGTCACACCGTCCGAGCCGAGCATTCGCGGGCCGAGTTGCACGAGCACCCCTTCAAACTCGCCGGGCAATGCTTGCCGATAAACGATCTTCTGCCGCCCGGTGTCGATCACCGAGCCTTCCGGCACCGCAAGCACCTCGCCGCGCTGCAACCGCGCGGCCTGCTCGCCGTCTCCTTGAATCACCGTACGAGCAATCGCCGCGACTCGCATCGGCGGAACATGAATCAGCACTTCGGCCGTCGTACCGGGACGCAGCTTGTGGCCAGGGTTCGCGATCTCAAATCGCACCGTCACCGTGCGGGACTCTTGATCGACGTGCGGATAAATGAACGACAGGAATCCGTGAAACGGCTCGTCGGGAAACGCGCGAGTGATCGCCGTCACTGGCAGACGCTCCGAGCTGACATCGCCATGCTGTTCGGCCGGCAGGAATCGAAAATCGTCCTCGTAGACCTGAGCTTGAACCCAGACAGTCTCCAGGTCAGCCACGTCGTACAGCGGCATCCCTTCATCGACGTACTGCCCTTCGCGAACGTATTTCTTGACGATGTGCCCAGCAATCGGCGATCGAATTCGCAAATGCGAATTCGCTTCGCCCGTTTTCAGGATGTGGTCGATCTGATCGTCGCTGACGCCCAGCAGGTGCAGTCGATTTCGCGAACTCTTCAACATCTCGGCGTTATTCCGCTTGCTCGCGTCGAGCAACGTCTGCGCGGAGACATTGAGCTCGGGGCTGTAGATCGAAGCGAGTTCGTCACCCTCCTTCACGAGCTTGCCGGTCTCGGCCGCAAGCAGCGAATCAATCCGACCCTTCACTCGGGCCGAGACGCTTTTGAAGCCCCGTTCGTTGAAGTCCACATAGCCGACCGCTGTGATCTGCTTCGTCAGCGGCACAAAATCGACCGGCCAGGTTTGAACTCCCGCGAGCACGATGCGATACGGCGACAACTGCACGCGGCTGACAACGCCGGCCGGCAGCACGGCATCGGTCGCTGCCCCTTTCTTCCGTTTTGACAACGGCATGAAGCACACGGGGCATTTTTCTTTGCCATTTTCACGCACGACCGACGGGTGCATCGGGCAAAACCATTCGACATCGCCAGCGACATGCGCCGCTTCGCCCATGGGCCGAGTCCACCGTTCGTAGTGCGCGACCAGCATATCCCACTGCGTGATCCCGGCTCCGATCGCGACCAGCACTGCCACGAACCGCAGCCGAGCCAGCTTCACGAGGATGATGAAATCAAACCACCACCACGCTTTTCGCCAGCCCTTCAAATGCGGCGGAGCGTGCAGGCCACCTTCGTCGATCAGCGAGGATTCGAGCTTTGTTTCGGACATGAGTTCTCTCTCGCAATTCGCACTCGGCGAACCAGCAGTTCGGGATCAACCATAGGGCGAGCATGACGCCAAGAGGCGGCACGTCGTTCGTGCCGCGCAGAGAGAGCGGTCAAATCAGCAGATGTGCAAAGACGACGACCCGATCCAATGTCGGTCGCTCAAATTGTCTCGGCCACACCTCGGCACTGCGCGAAATCGCTGCCTGTTGCCATTCAATGGCCGGTCGACCAATGAAGCTCACGTCGCACGCGGGAGGTTCAATCTGTTTGCTGAGTGTCAGGGCTTCAGAGCCTTTCAGATCACAGCAACTTCCTGTCGTCGAGTTCGCGTGACTTCGACACGTCTGACAACCAGCCGCGGCTTTCGGCGACGGCAACTTCTCGTCCTTGATGTTTGCCATTCGGCGCTGGCAGCAAGGCTTTTCGTTCTTCGAATCCGTCGGCACCAGTGCGCTCGGTTTCTGGAAGCAACACTCACACCAGCGTTGCCCCTTCGCGGCCGCGCAACGGCACTGCATCTGCGGCAAGCCCGCGCCGAGGATGAACGGGACCAAGGCCCACACCAGCGCGTTCCAGAGTGTTCGGCGACCAGAACTCATCACGACCTCACAGATTTCAGACACCAACAGGATTTACCAGTCGCCTGGCTTTGTCAAGAGCCTGTCGCGTCGGAGTCTGGTCTACGTCCGAATGCCACCGAGTGTTGGCTGCATCGTTCGACTCATTCGGCGCGAGCTGGCTCTGGCGGTTCAGCGGCGGTAACCGGGAGCACCTGACCGATCACGTCTTGGCCGACAGCTCGGG
>QWQF01000220.1 GCA_003669125.1 Planctomycetota bacterium | reverse complement strand
TCGGCCACGCGGCGATTGCGAAGGCGATCGCCCCCATCCAAGTCGCCACCGGCGAGCACTGTCAGAACCGAGTCCTCTTCAAACAATTCCTGCAAGCCGGCGCGATCGGCGTGTTGCAGATTGATAGCTGCCGCATCGGCGGCGTGAACGAAATCTTGTCTGTATTACTGATGGCCGCGAAGTTCGGCATCCCCGTCTGCCCGCACGCCGGCGGCGTCGGCCTCTGCGAGTATGTGCAACACCTCGCTCTGTTCGACTTCATCGCCGTCAGCGGCTCGCTGGAAGACCGCCTCTGCGAATACGCCGATCATCTCCACGAGCACTTCCTCAATCCGCTCGTCATGCAGCACGGCCACTACATGCCGCCGACCGCTCCGGGCTACAGCATCACGATGAAGCCAGAGTCGCTTGCAGAGTTTGCATTCCCAAATGGGGCAGCGTGGCGATGAATTGCGTTGGTCTCCACCACCTAGGGATGTCTTCCCTCAGCCTCGTGCGGCTCACTGGACCTTCGTCGGGGACACGGCGACCGAGCGCGATTGATCAGCCAGCAAACAGTTGAGCCGCTGTCAGCGTGTTTCGCAGCAGGGTGGCAATCGTCATCGGGCCGACGCCGCCGGGAACCGGAGTGATTGCGCTGGCGATCTGCGAGACTGGCTCGAAATCGACATCGCCGACGAGTTTGTCCCCTTCACGGTTGATGCCGACGTCGATGACGACGGCGCCGGGCTTGACCATGTCGGCGGTGACGAAGCGAGGTTTGCCGATCGCGGCAATGACGATATCCGCTTGGCGGACAATCGAGGCAAGTTCGCGCGTGCGGCTGTGGCAGATCGTGACGGTCGCATCAGCAACGGCTCCACGCTGGACGAGCAGCATGGCCATCGGCTTGCCGACGATCTCGCTGCGGCCGAGCACGACAGCGTGCGCACCGGCGGTCTCAATCTTGTATTCGGCGAGCAATCGCTGACAGCCGGCGGGCGTGCAGGGGAGGAATCTCGGTCGTCCTTGAACGAGCAGCCCGACGTTGTGCGGATGAAAACAATCGACGTCTTTGTGTGCGACGACAGCGTCGAGGATGACTTGCTCGCAAATGTGCTTCGGCAACGGCAACTGCACGAGGATGCCATGCACTTCGGAATTCGCATTGAGTTGCTCGACGGTTCGCAACAGATCAGCTTCGGGGGTCTCCGTGGGAAGTCGATGCAGCGTGCTCTTCAGCCCGGCCTTCTCGCACGCCTTCTGTTTGTTGCGCACGTAGACGGCGCTGGCAGGATCGTCCCCAACCAACACGGCGACCAAGTGCGGCACAACTCCGGTCGCATGCTGAAACGCCGCCGCGTCGCTGGCGATCTCCGCTGTCATCCGCGCCGCAACCGCTTTGCCGTCCATTAAAGTCGCTGACATGTACTCGATATCCTTCTGACAAATTCCGACCGCCATGGGCTCAGCCGATGGTCGGCATCGTGGCTGCGTAACGTTCGATGATCGCGATGGTCGCGTGCAAGGCTGCGGCGGCGAAGACTCCGGCCAGCAGGTCGTCGGCCATGATCCCCCAGCCACCGGGAAGCCGTTCGAGTCGGCGGATCGGCCACGGCTTGGCGATGTCGAACGCTCGAAACCAAGCGAAGCCGATTACTGCGGTCGTCCAAGTGACGGGCGTCATCGCGAAGACAATCGCGAACGCGGCGATTTCATCGCAGACCACACAGCCGGGATCTTCGAGTCCGCATCGTCGAGCCGTTCGCTGTGCGGCCGCGACACCCAACAGAACTCCGGCCACTGCGACGATCACGCTTTCGTAAGCGGGCCGAGCAAGCGATTGCCATCCGGCAACAAATAACGGCCCCAGCAGGCTTCCGAAAGTTCCCGGAGCTTTCGGCGCAAGGCCGACTCCGCAGCCAGTCGCATACAGCCAAGCCAGGCGGTCGAGCAAGTTCAGGTTGTGACCGTCGGGAGGCTCTCTACTCATGCTCAAACACCGAAACTACACTTCGCCACGACTCGAAATCAAACTGGAGAAACTCATGTCGGATGCGCCGGAGCTTAGCAAGATCGAACATCTCAAGGCAGTTAGCCGCCAACTTCGCGGCACGATCGCCGAGGAACTCCTTTCGCCCGAAACGCCGTTCAGCGAAGGGATGGAACAGCTCCTGAAAAATCACGGCACCTACCAGCAGGAAGACCGTGATGGCCGCGGCACCGGCGAGGCGAAAGCCTATGGCATGATGGTCCGGTCACGCGTGCCCGGCGGCAAAGTCACGACCGAGCAATTCTTGTCAGAGCTTGATCTGTGCGACCGTTTCGGAAACGGCACGCTGAGAATCACGACTCGGCAGGGCTTTCAACTTCACGGCGTCCTGAAGGGAAACCTCCGCGAGACGATTCGCGAAATCAATCTCATCAAGCTGACCACGCTGGCCGCGTGCGGCGACGTCAACCGCAACGTCATGTGCTGCCCGGTTCCGATCAACAGCAACTCGATCCGCCGCGACAACCAAGTCCTCGCTGATCGCATTGCCGAGCATCTGCGTCCTCGCACGAACGCGTACTTCGACCTCTGGCTGCGCGATGAGCAAACCGGCCAAGAAGAAAACGTCGCCGACTTTCAGCCGGTGGAAGAGCCTGTTTACGGCGCGAATTATCTGCCACGCAAATTCAAAATCGGAATCAGCTTGCCGGAAGACAACTGCGTCGATGTGCTGACCTACGACTTAGGTTTCGTGGCGATTCACAACGGCAGCAAGATCGACGGCTACAACGTCTACGTCGGCGGCGGCCAGGGAATCACCCCGGCCAACAAAAAGACGCTCGCGACGGTCGCCAAGCGAATGGCCTTCTGCTCGCCAGAGGAAGCTGTCGAGGTTGCCGGCGCAGTCGTCAAAGCGTTTCGCGACACCGGCAACCGCTCGGATCGCAAGCTCGCGCGGCTCAAGTATGTCATCGCCAATCAGGGCCTCGATTTCTTTCGAAGCAAGGTTGAAGAGCATCTTGGTCGCAAGTTGGCCGAGGCACGCGACGTCGAAATCACCGGCGTCGACGATCACATGGGCTGGCACGAGCAAGGTGACGGGAATCTGTTTCTCGGCGTCAACATCGAGAACGGCCGCATCAAAGATGACGGCTCTTTGCGGATCAAGTCGGGTCTGCGGGCGATCCTCGGCAAGTACGGGATGAACACGCGATTGACAGCGTTGCAGGGTGTGATCCTCTGCGACATCAAGCCACAGGATCGAGCGGACATCTCGCGAATGCTCGCCGATCACGGGATGGCTGCGGCCGAGGACTTGACGCTGATTCGCCGTTATTCGATCGCTTGCCCGGCCCTTCCGACTTGCCACCTTTCGATCACGGAGTCGGAACGAGTTATGCCTCGCGTGATCGACGATTTGGAAGTCGAACTGCGAAGGCTCGACCTGATCGGCGAGCGGATTTCGGTCCACATGACCGGCTGCCCGAACGGCTGTGCCCGTCCCTACACGCCGGACATCGGATTGGTCGGAAAATCGCGCGGCAAGTACACCGTCTATCTGGGCGGCAATGCCGAGGGAACCCGATTGGCCTTCCTCTTCAGAGACCAAGTCCCGCTGGAAGAAATCGCACAATCGGTATCACCGCTCCTATCCTACTTCAAAGCGGAGCGACAGGAGTCGGAGTCGTTCGGTGATTTTTGTCACCGAAAGGGTTTGGCCGATCTGCAAGTGCGGAGCGGATCGAATTGAACGAAGGGGTTGCCGAAAGTTTGCTCGATTCACCTTTGACCGAGGGTTTTTCGCTTACGTAGGATATTCGAGCAGCTAAGCTCAGACTGGCGAACCAATCGGTTTGGCCGAAAGTGTGGTCTGTTTGAAAATCTCGGGAGAAGTTTGTCATGGTTTCCCCAAAATGGCTTTCGATGCTGATGGCAAGTGCGATTGCATTGGCAACAGCGACAACTGAGTTTGCGCAGGCCCAAGTCGTTCCCAACGATGTAACGAATCCGGCTTCTGACGCGGGCATTCCGGCGCTGCTGACGGGGACGAACTCGATCATCCGTGCGCAAGACTTAGCGGTGTTGCAATTTGACTCGTTGCTGGACCCTTCGAACGGAGCTGATCCAGCTCGATTGTCGGCCGCCGCTCAAAGCATCCGACTCAACCACATGGTCGCTCAGCAGCAAGTCGAGCTCGCGATTCTTTACTTGCGATCCAATGAATCCGAAATCATCGCCGGTAAAAACGAGCCGTTTAATCGCATCTACGGCAGAAACACCGTGCGACAAAAGGTCGCGATTCTGGCACCGGTGCCGTTGCCTGGGGGATTCAATTTGGCGAGTCCCTCGTTGCTCCAAGCCCGTGCTCAAGGCGGTGGTGGTGGTGGAAACGCTCAGGCTCCGCGGATTTCGGTCGGAACGCTGCTTCAAGCCGGTGATTTCTTGTACCTGCCCGACCCGACGAGCAATGTGGGAAGCGCCAACAGCCAGGCCAACACCAATAACTTTACGCGGACACAGTATCCCAATCTCTCCACGAACCCAGGTTACGTGGTGAAAATCGCGGCGGTCATCCGTGGCGGAATCCAAGGCCAAGGTGGTGGCGGGAACAACAACAATCAGAATCAAAATACAGACTTTGTCCTGGACCCAAATTTTGGCAGCGTCCAGACCGGGCAACGAGCCTTGAATAACCTGACGGCTTGGCGAGTCGTTCGTTTTGAAGAGCGAGATGACCCGACCATCTACTTTCAGGTTCTGTCGACCTACACGGCGATTCGCGAGGCATTGGCTGGCTATGATCCATCTCAAGTGAGTCGCGGCATTCAAACACAAAATCGAATTCAATACTCACGAGCGTTTCAGTCAATTGGGCCGCAGGTTTCGGCCACAGGAGTCAGTACTGCGGGTTTCTATGCCCGTGGACAAGCCAACTACACTCCGTTGGATGCCCTCGTCGCCACCAACCTCGGCATCACCGGTCGCGGTGCGGATCGGCTAGTTCGCCAAGCCGGTTTGTCGCTCTCGGATTCTCACTATCACTTGGATCGCTTGGAAGATCTCGGCAACTCCACAATCACCACGGATCGTAAGGGCCAACCGGTGACTCCGCTGCTTTGGACGGAAGACAACGACTTGCCCCTCACGTTCAACAGCCGGGTTCAAGTGGCAGGAGCGACCAATGAGGATCGCGCGTATTTTCGTGACCGACAGACGATTTTCGGAGACTACCTGAACAATCCGAATTACACGGGAGACGGCGTCTACAATCAATTTGTGGGCCGAGCGTTCCTGGAAGAACTGCTGTTGCACGCAGGAGGTTTTGCCGACACCGGCGTGGCCTCGACGACGCCGTTGTTGCGAGGCAATCGGCAGCGCAGAAATCCTGCCGGTGGAACTCTGCAATTTACAGGTGGCGGGGGAAACACGCCGCAGGTGCCTGAACTAGAACTCGGTGACGTTTCTGAATCCGGTACGCCAACGGAAGCCAAAACACTCCGAAAATGGCAGATGGTTCTTTCTTCGTTCGCCGAATGGAGCGACGGAGCAACGAGGTCCACCAATACCCTCAACCCATCAATTTTCAACTCAGCCTTTTTGGGACTCTTGGACTTGAACGGCGGAACCGGTTTGCCGTCACTCCGTGCCAGCGATGCGACGAGCTATTCCCTCTTCGCGGACTTGTTGAACTCGTCGAACTCTGGCGGCATTAGCTTTAGCCGGATCGAACCGATCGGTAAGCGAGGCAATGCCGGATTCAATCCTGTGGTGCCGGCGAATTGATCTGACATTCGCTGTTCAATCTGAAATTCCTACGGCAACTGCTCGACTCCGGCTTCGGACGTCGAGCAGTTCGCGTTTTACGGCAACTCAATTCGCACACGACGTGGGCAGCCTCCGTCGAGGTCGCTATTCTGGTGGTCCACCCATTTTGAATGGAAATTGAAGATTGCCTCACGAGAAGGACTGCTGACATGACTGCCGAAATCAAAATCACCGCTGAACCACTTTCCGTCCCCGCCATGTGCCGGTTCACCGTTGATCGGCCGGTCTATCCTGACCAAGCCTATTTCTTCGGAAGCCGAGAGGCGGCGGAAGGCTCGCCGTTGGCCGAGCGGCTGTTTGCAATCCCCGGTGTCGCCGGAGTGTTGATTTCGCATCAGCGGCTGACGGTCACGAAACGGACTCCGGAGTCGTGGCAAGTCGTCGCCAAGCAGATCGG
Source organism: Planctomycetota bacterium (assembly GCA_003669125.1). Classification (GTDB taxonomy): domain Bacteria; phylum Planctomycetota; class Planctomycetia; order Planctomycetales; family Planctomycetaceae; genus SXKJ01. The sequence continues at coordinate 7,266 of QWQF01000220.1, read as the reverse complement.
CGCAGCGATTCGCGAGCACATCGCAACTGGACTCGATGCCGTGAATCCGGAGCTGCGTGAACGTCTTCCATCCGTCGATGTGATCCGCGAGAAAGTGCAAGCGGTCATCGACCGAGAAATTATGCCGGGCGTTCGCAGCCACGGTGGCGTGATTCGGTTGCTCGACGTCCAGGGCAACACCGTCTTCCTGCAAATGGGCGGCGGATGCCAAGGCTGTTCGTCGGCGGACACGACCCTGAAGCAAGGCGTCGAAGTTGCGATCCGCAACTCGGTCCCAGAGGTGGGCGAAATCCTTGATACGACGGACCACGCGGCGGGACGAAATCCGTACTACACGGCCGCCGGGCATTAACGTCCAGCCGGTTGAGGAGCATCTGGCCCGCGAACCGATCGTCAGTCGCTCTACCCAGCTCGCCTCATCGGCAAAGTCAGTGGCCTCCAGATATTCGCTTCAAGTCCTACGCCGATTGCGGCCGATACGGACGAAAAGGCTCGGTGCATCGCGCGGATGCTCCGTCTGATGGCGTTTACTGCCGTTGGTCGGACTCCTGTGCCCGAGCGACGGAGACGTTTCATGAAGCCGCTTCTTCGCATGGCCTGCGGGTTCGCCGCGCTGGCGTGTTCAACGCTGGTCTGTTCGGCGGAGGCGTGGGCTCAACAGCCCAACGCGATCTTCACCAACCAGCCGGGATTTCGCATTCCCTACCGTTTTGACCAAGCGGAAATGAAGCGACTGCGTGCCAAAGAGATTCGGCTCTTCCTGTCTCGCAACGGCGGACTCGAATGGCAGCACGTTCAGACGGTTGCTCCCGAGGCAGGTCGCTTTGACTTCAAAGCCGCCGTTGACGGTGAGTACTGGTTCGCAGTCCGCACGCTCGATGGTGCCGGCCAACTTCATCCCGATGCGAACGTCGTCGAGCCCGGCCTAGTCGTGAACGTCGATCGCACCGCTCCTGATTTGCAGTTGCTGTTGCAGCAGTCGGAAGCGGGAAAAGTGCAGCTCTCGTGGAGCGTCTCCGACGCGAGTCTCGATCCCACAAAACTGACGTTGGAGTTCTCGCAAGGGGGTGCCAACTGGCAGCCCGTCAATGTGAAGGCTCAATCTGCGGGACAGACGAGATGGAGCGTGCCGAACGGCGGACAAGTTTCCGTGCGCGGTTCGGCAACCGATCGAGCTGGGAATATTGGATCGGCGCAAACCGCAGTGGTTGTCCAAGCGGGTGGACTCGGTGGTCCGATGCGAAAGCGTCCCGATGCCTCGGACTACACTCAACCCATCGCCGGCAACAGCTTGCCTCAGACGTCGGAGCCGGCCGCCAACTTTCCATTCGGTCCATCGGCAAACAACAGCGTGGCCCCGCCGCCACCCGGTGATCCATTCTCGGCGCTCTCCGCTCCGAGCAACCGTCCCACCTCGCCGGCGCAGGCTCCGACACAGTTCCCCGGCGAGTCAAAGATCGCTAACTCATTTCCACAAACATCGGCGGCGACCACCGCTGGACAAGGTCGAATCAACACCGCCGAATGGGGTTCGAATCGCAATCGCTTCAACTCGAACGGCCGTTTTCGTGCCGTGAAGTCGCATCGCTTCGAGGTCAACTATCGTATCGACGATGTCGGCCCCTCCGGCGTCAGCGCCGTCGAGTTGTTCGTCACTCAGAACAACGGCCAGAAGTGGTTCAAGTACGGCGACGACCAAGACAAGCAAAGCCCGTTCGTCGTCGAAGTTCCTGAAGACGGCCTCTACGGTTTCGCCATTCGAGTTCGCAGCGGAGCCGGCCTCACCGATGATGCTCCGCAGTCGGGCGAAGAACCGTCGGTGGTCATCGTGGTCGATCGCACTCCGCCGCAAGTGCAACTGCTGCCGATGCAACAAGGAACCGGCGGGCAGATGAAAAAAATCACGATTAGTTGGAGCATGTCCGACGACAACCCGAACGACAAGCCCGTCTCGCTGGCGTACTCGGCCAATCCGAACGGCCCGTGGGAACCGATCTGCAGCTGGCAGCCGGACACCGGCAACTACGTCTGGAACGTGGGCCAAGGAGTTCCGTCACGACTCTACGTCCGCTTGGTTGCTCGCGACGCCGCCGGCAACCACTCGTTCGTCGACACGCCGCAACCGTTGCTGGTCGACCTTTCGAAGCCGACCGCCCGCATCGTCGATGTCGAATCGAACGACCCGCAGTAGTCTCGGACGGCGTGCAGGCCGCGATGACCTGGGGCGGAGCCGGCTTTCACCGAGCCAACGGCTTAAAAGTCTCGGCCAACGCCACGCTCGTTCCGCTGCCGCCGTATTCCCCGGAACTCAACGGTATCGAGAACCCCTGACACTGCCTCCGCTGCCATTGCTGGTCCAATCGATCCGACGAGGGCGACGACCAGCTCTTTGAGGTCGCCGCCAACTCTTGGTGCCAACACGGCCTCAACACCGACCTGATCAAGTTCATCTGCGATAAAAGCGGCATCCAAACACGCAGCTAATGTCTGCGAACCGGATCAGACGGACTTTTGAGCGACTCCAACTTCGAGCGTCTGCTCGGTAAAGTCCGCCAATGACACAAAAACTGTTTGCAGAACTTGGTCTCTCTCCTGAGTTGTTGAAAGCTGTCGAACGAATGGGGTTCGAGAAGGCGGCACCGATTCAGGCCGAAGCGATCCCGAAGCTGTTGGCTGGCAGCGATTTGATCGGGCAATCGCAAACTGGATCGGGCAAGACGGCGGCGTTCGGCATTCCGGCGGTCGAAATGGTCGATGCGAAAAGCCGAGCGGTGCAGGTGCTGATGCTCTGCCCGACTCGTGAGTTGGCGTCGCAGGTCGCCGAAGAGATCGCCAAGTTGGCGTACTTCAAAAAGGGTGTGCGCGAACTTCCCGTCTACGGTGGGCAAAGCTACGAGCACCAATTTCGCGGACTGAAGGCTGGACCGCAGATCGTCATCGGCACGCCGGGGCGCATCATCGATCACATCGGTCAGGGAACGCTCAAGCTCGACAAGGTGAAGATGGTCGTGCTCGACGAGGCCGACCGCATGTTGGACATGGGCTTCCGCGAGGACATCGAAAAGATTCTCGAATCGGTGCCGACCGAGCGACAGGTCGTGTTGTTCTCGGCCACGCTGCCGCCTCCGATCAAGAAGATCATCGAACGCTTCACGAACAATCCGCTTCACATCCGCATCGAATCGACAAGCCTGACGATTCCGGCCATCGATCAGAGCTACGTCGAAGTCGATTTCCGTTCGCGAACCGAAGTCCTCTGCCGGCTGATCGACTTGTACGACGTGCAGTACGGCTTGATCTTCGGCTTCACGAAAGTGCAAGTTGATGAGCTGACCGAAACGCTGATCGCTCGTGGTTACAGCGCCGACAAACTGCACGGCGACATGACGCAGGCGATGCGTGAGCGAGTGATGAAACGCTTCCGCGACCGCAAAGTGGAATTGCTCGTGGCGACCGACGTCGCCGCTCGCGGGTTGGACGTCGATGATCTCGAAATCGTCTTCAACTACGAGTTGCCGCACGATCCCGAAGACTACGTGCATCGCATCGGCCGCACGGGCCGAGCGGGCAAGAGCGGCAAAGCCATCAGCCTCGTCACCGGCCGCGAGTTCGGCCGCTTGCAGCAAGTCTTGCGATTCACCAAAGCAAAAATCGAACGCATCTCGGTCCCACGTTTGGAAGACCTCGAAGAGAAGCACGCCAACCGCCTGGTCGAGTCGCTGCGAAACACGATTCAGGCCGGGCAGTTCAAGAGGCAGGACCAGTTGCTTGAAAACTTGATGGAGTCCGGCCACGCACCGGGCGAAATCGTTTCCGCACTGATTCACTTGCTCTCGGGAGAAAGCGGCCGGTCTCCGGAACGCATCCGCGAAGACGATCCGCGACAGTATCGTCCAGCGCCACGCAGCGATTCCCGTCCGCCGCGCGGCCCACGCGACGAATCGCGTGAGTCGGCCGACCGCGTTCAACGCGGGCCTCCCGATTCCGCCGATTTCCACGCCGCGAAACGGATCGACGAGTCCGGCGTCTGGCTCAAATTCAACGTCGGCCACAATTACGGTGCCTCGCCGGGCGACTTTGTCGGCTGCATCGCCAACGAGAGCGGCCTGCCGCGCACGGTCATCGGCCCGATTCAGATTCTGCCGACGATCAGCTTCGTGCAAGTCGCCGCCGAGCACGCCGAAACAATCCTGAAATCGGTCATCGGCACCCGCCTGCGAGGCCGCAACGTCAACGCGATGGTCGCCGCTCCCCCGCGTCCCGACGCGAGTCCCGATCGCCCGCCAACTCGCGAACCGTACAAACCGAAACGTGACCGGAAGCGCGAGTAACTGCGGCGTTCGCGGGGCTGTGTGCCCAAGTGAACTTCTCTCGAAGTGAAGATCGAGTCGATCCGTTTCATCGGGACCGCGCCGGCCATTGAAACGGGTTCGACGACGGCTCCGGGCGAGACGCCTGAACGCGGACGAGACCGCGTGCGGCATGTACTGCGCGACAGCAAGTGGTCGAGGTGCTGGCGATGTCTCACAACCTGGGACTGATCCTGCGAAACCTGGGACCAACGGGGCCACTAATACGCATTCCGACAATTCGCCGCGCGGCGCTCGCCCAGGTTGCGGCGTTTGAACCGGGGCGAGCGCCGCGCGGCTAACTTCTGTGACGCGGATAAAGCCTCATCAACAGCAGCAGTCCGCCCCGGTTTTGCCAAAAACAGCAACAAACGGGAGCTGTCCGGCCAAGTTTTGCGCAACAAAGCAACAAACGAGAGCCGTCCGGCCTAATTTTGCGCAACACAGAGGCAAACCGGAGCTGTCCACCTAAGTTTTGCGCAACAGAGCGGCAAACGAGAGCTGTCCGGCCTGATTTTGCGCAAAACCGAGACAAACGAGAGCCGTCCGGCCAAGTTTTGCGCAACAGAGGGGCAAACGAGAGCTGTTCGCCGTGGTTTTGCGCAAAATCGTGACGCAAAAGACTTTCCTGTTGAAAGTTATGTCGTTCTGCCAATTTTGCACCCACAAACCGACGTTCGGGACGCACACACGGCAGCACGGCGCGCCAGCGAGTGGTCCGATTCGGAAAAAAAGCCTCCCCGCCAAGCGTGTTGATGCTCGTGGCCAATGAACCGCCGGGCGCTCTCCGGGATGATTCATAGCTTCCGCATGCAGGAAGCGTCGCGATGTAAACCGAAGCGTCAGCGAGGGCGAACTGTGGCGCCGCCCTCGCTGACGCTTCGGGTTACAGAATCATCACGGCGAGCGTCCGGCGGCGGATGAGGGACAGCCGACACCAACGGCCAATCGCCCGGCTCACGCTCTGGCGTGGGGTGGCAATCGCGCGGCGGGCCACTCGCTGGCGCGTCGTGCTGAGTGTCAGCGCGGAGTCCTGCGGGATAGGCTGTGTCTGCGGATGGTTTTTCTTATTTCACCCTGCTCAGGAGATTGCCATGTTTTTCAACTGCCGTCATTTGGTGTCCGTGGTCCGAGGTTGTATGGGTCGAGCGAATCGTGGTCGTCGAAGTCGCCGGTGCGGGACGTCGTGGTGGCTCGAACGGCTGGAGGACCGGATTGTCCCGGCTATCATCACTGTGAACACTGGTTTGGATAGCCCGAATCTTCCTAGTGGTCTTGTCACTTTGCGCTCAGCGATCCAAGCGGCCAATACGGATACGAGTGTGAATGGCTCCACGGCGGGAAGTGGTGCGGACACCATTATTTTCACGTCCTTCGGGCTGCCGGTGACCATTACGCTCGGCGGCTCAGAATTGCTGATCACCTCAGCCTTGACGATTAACGGGACAGCCGGCCTACTCACCATCAATGGCAACAACATGTCGCGGATCTTCAGTGTGACGTCCGGAAACACCGTGACGATCTCTGACTTGAAGCTGACCAATGGCTTGGAGGTGGACAGTGGCGGCGGCATATTTTTCGTGCCCGGCAGCGGCGGCGGCATCAAGAACAGCGGCACGCTGACGATCAACAACAGCACAATCTCCGGGAACACCGCCACCATTGGCAGCGGCATCAATAACTCCGGCACGCTGACGATCAACAACAGCACAATCTCCGAGAACACGGCCATCGACGGCGGCGGCGGCATCAATAACTTCGGCACGCTGACGATCAGCAACAGCACGATCGCCGGGAACCGGGCGGGCGGCGGCGGCGGCATCAGCAACCTCAACAATGGCACGCTGACGATCAGCAACAGCACGATCTCCGGGAACTCGGCCTCCGGCGACGGCGGCGGCGTGACCAACTTCGGCACGCTGACGCTCATCAACAGCACGATCTCCGAGAACTTGGCCGGCAACAACGATGGTGACGATGGCGGCGGCATCTTCAACTCCGGCACGCTGACGATCAGCAACAGTTCGGTCTCCGGGAACTCGGCCCCCGGCAACTTTGAACACAACGGCGGCTTCGGCGGCGGCATCTTCAACTCCAACACGCTGACGATCAACAACAGCACGATCGCCGGGAACTCGGCCGGCACCTACGGCGGCGGCGTGACCAACTTCGGCACGCTGACGCTCAGCAACAGCACGATCGCCGGCAACTCGACCGCCAGCTACGGCGGCAGCTACGGCGGCGGCATCTTCAACTCCAACACGCTGACGATCAACAACAGCACGATCTCCGGGAACTCGGCCTTTGAAGTCGGCGGCGGCATCTTGAGCGGTTTCGACGGTGCGCTGACGATCAACAACAGCACGATCTCCGGGAACTCGGCCGGCCGCGGCGGCGGCATTGGCATCGCCGAGAACAGCAGCACGGTTCTCACCAAGCTGCGGAGCACGATCGTGGCCAACAATGACGCGGTGGACGTGGGCGATGATCTGTACGGGACGTTTCGGGCCGAGTACAGCCTGATCGAGCAGCGCGCGGGAGCCACCATCCGCGAGACCGTGGCACGCTCGAACCGCTATGGCGTGGACCCGCTCTTGGGACCGCTCACCGACAACGGCGGGCCGACGGAGACGCACGCCTTGCTCCCCGGCAGCCCGGCCATCAATCGTGGCTTCAACGGCACGCCGCAGTCGTTCGATCAACGCGGTCTGGGCTTCGTCCGCGCCGTCGAACGCACCGACATCGGAGCCTTCGAGTTCCAAAAGAAAGGCTCGTACTTGGTCCCCGATCTCGATAACCCCACCAGGCGGCAGGTGATCGTCGTCGGCTCGCCGCTCAATGACACCATCTCCGTCGCGGTCGTTTCGCCGACACTCAACGTCACGTTCAACGGCAAGGTCCAGAAGTTCCTGATCGC
>QWQF01000103.1 GCA_003669125.1 Planctomycetota bacterium | reverse complement strand
GTCGAGAAGTTGCAGCGACGGAATCTCGACCTCGCTTTCGGAGGAGCAACCCACGAGCAGCGGATCGTGCGCCTGCGTCAGCGTTCCGCCACCATACCCTTCAATGCGCCGGCCGCTATCCGCCAGGACGCCGCGTGTGAGCGACACAAACGGCGGCAGATTCCCTCGGTTTCCGCGATGCTTGGCGACGATCGATACGAAGTTCGGCTGCACCGGTGCGGGGAGTTCTTTGAAGCCGGTCAACGCCATCGTCCCACCGTCGGGATGTCCCGGCTCGGAGGTGGCGTGCGTACGGATGATCGAGAACCGGTCACTACGAGCAGCCATGCGCGGCAACAACTCGGTGAAGTTCAGGCCGGGCGTGCGCGTTGCGATGGAATGAAACGGTCCTCGGAATTCCAGCGGAGCGTCCGGTTTTGGATCACAGGTGTCGAGATGACTAGGAGCTCCCCACAAAAAAACGAAAATGACGGACTTCGCGCGCGGCCCGTTTCGCACGACTTGTTGCCCGACCGCCTGCGACAAACCCATGCCAATCGGTACCGAGGCGGCCAATCGCAAGAACGATCGACGTCCGACGGTCCCGCAAGTCTTCGTCCGAAATGAACCGACATCGAACATGGGCCGTCTCGTGACTCAGAGAGGTTTCTGGTGGGACCGATGAAGCCGCGTCATCGTGGCCTGTGCCGCGACAAGTCGCAAGCATCTGATTGATGAATCTCCGCAAGCCGTAGGGTGGGACCAGCCTTATTGGAAACTGGCGTCAAACGCTTTCGACGGGTCAGTCGCACCAGGCTTGAGGGCTTCGGCTTCGATGAGTTGTTCTGCCAGTGTCGTCCAGCGTTCAGCGGTCATATCGCCGAGTTTCTCCGGCGACGAGAGGCCCGTTTCGCACAGCGGCTTCAGCGTGCGAGTTCCGAAGGCGAGAATCTCCAAGCCCATGTCTTTGTTGAGCGAATGAATGTGTTCGTTGGTTTTCTCCGGCTCGTCGAGATACTTCCGCCAGCCGAGCCGGCAGGCTTCGACCATGCGGCGGACGAGTTCCGGTTGCTTCTCGATGATTTCCGCACGCGTGATGAGCACGCTCGTGTACGGATTGAAGCCGATGTCTGAAACCATCAGGTTGACTGGATCGCCACCTTGTTGCTCGGCGACGAACGGTTCACTGAAGACATATGCCTGCTGGCCGAGTCGCTCGTCCTGCAAGAACGGGCCGACGCTGCCCGAGTACGGCACGATGCGGACGCTGGTCAGCGGCAACTTCTTTTTCAGGAAGCCGAGGAACGTCTGATTGGCATTGATCGCCAGCGTCATGTCTTTCAGGTCTTCGAATTTCGTGATGCCCGACTTCTTGTGAACCATGATGCAGCGCGGGCTTTGCTGAATCGGTGCGAGGATCGCGACCACGTCCGCCTCTTGAGCACGTTGCAGGAGCACCTGGTCGGCGTTCGTGACTCCGAATGTGGCCTTGCCGGTGGCAACGTTCTGAATCACCGGCACGCCGGGACCACCGGGAATGATCTTCACTTTCAACTGGCGTTCGGCGAAGAGGCCGTGTACGTCTGCAGCGTAGAAACCACCGTGCTCGGCTTCGGGGAGCCAGTTGAGCGCGAGTTCAACCTCGTCGAGTTTCTTCGCCGGCGGATCGGAACTGACGGGGTCCGCCGCCGGAGATTTTGGTGCGGCAGGCGGCTCGGATGAGCAGCCGCAGACGACGATGCTCAAACAGAACCCGCAGAGGAAAATCGTTCGTCGCATGATTGCCTTTCGTGATGCGTGGCGGATGCTGCCAGCGTCCGTACCGACGCAAGCTGCGTCGGTCACGGTTGGGCGGACTATATTGTCAGCGACTTGCTCCCGGAATCACGAGCGGACTCTTAGAATTTGGAACCGACTCAAAATCGATCATTGACGTCTGTCGTCGTGGCTTCGCCTCACGGAATGAGGCGGCGACGTTGACGGCAACGTTTTCATGGATGACCCAGCATGATTTCCGAACGAGATTTCTCTGCCGATGCCGAATTCTCCAAGCTTTTGCTGCGCGACAGCGATGTGGACCTGACACTGGTGTCGCTGGAGATCGCTCGCGACGCGAACCCGAACCTGCAATTCGAGCCGACGCTCGACTGGATCGCCGGCCGCGCGGCGGAACTCTCTGGCCGTGCAGCGGGAGCATGGTCGGACGCCGATGCGCTGCGGGCACTCAGTGCGATGCTTGCGGACACCTACGGGCTGATGGGGGACGAAGCGGCGTATCAACTCGCCGAGAGCAGTTATCTGCCGGAAGTCATCGCTCGGAAACGCGGTATCCCGATCAGTCTGTCGATCTTGTACATGGCGGTCGCGCACGAGATCGGCCTTGAACTGCGCGGCGTCGCAGCACCGCAACATTTTTTGACACGGTTGGACAGCCTCGATGGTCCAATCTTTCTCGATCCCTTCGTCGGAGGACGGCTGATGGATCGCGACGAGTGTCTGCACTTTCTCCACGAAGTCACCAGCATGCCCGAGTCGGAACTCAAGCCGTGCCTCAAACCGGCGGATGTGCGAGCCATCGTGATTCGGATGCTCAACAACCTGAAGGTGCTGCACGCCAAGCACGAAGACTGGCCGGCCGCGTGGCTGGTGCAGGAACGGCTCGTCGCGCTCAAGCCGACCAGCTACGAGGAGCGCCGCGATCTAGCGTTCATCGCACTGAAATCCGAACGGACGCAAGAGGCGATCGACTTGCTCGAAGACTGCCTCGCCGAGTGCCACGAAGACCAGACGGAAATCCTGCAACAGCATCTCGGTGAGGCCAAGCGACAACTCGCGCGGTGGAATTGATGCCCGCTCCCAAGCAACGCAATCTGTTCGCCGCTGAACCGCTGGAGCCGGAGCTGAAACCCTGGGACCGCGCGGCTGCCGCCGACTTGTGGGTCGCTCGCGTCGTCGTCAACCGGCCGCTCGACACGCCGTTCGATTACCTCGTGTCGGACGCGCTGCGCGAGCGGCTCAAACCGGGAATGCGCGTGCGTGTGCCGTTCGGTCACGGCCAGCAGCGATTGGTCGGTTACTGCGTCGAGGCCGGCCCATTCAGCGACTTGATCGGGCCGGAACGTTTCAAAAACGGTCAGCCGCCAAAGCTCAAGCCGATCGAGGCGGTGCTCGATCGCGAACCGCTTCTGTCGCCGCGCATGCTGGAGCTGACACGCTGGATCGCCGAGCGATATCTGTGCGGCTGGGGACAAGTGCTCGACAGCGTCGTCCCGGCCGGCGTGAAAAAGTTGTCGGGCACGCGCGAGATTCTGTTCCTCGTGCCGGCGGCCGGAGTGTGCGAAACGCTCGGAGAACGCAAACTCGGAGCGAAACAAAAAGCCGCGATGGAAGTGCTCTGCGCGGCAAATCGCCCGCTGCGAATTGACGAACTCGCCGAGTCGGCCGACTGCGGCGTCGGAGTCATCAGTGCGCTGCGCGACAAGAAACTGGTCGATGCGATCGTGCAGCGCACCGACGCGTTCGACATCGACTTCGCTCCGATGACACGGCAACCGGACCTGCAACTGAACACCGAGCAACACGCCGCGCTCGACGCGATCCTCGCCGAACTGCGAGCCGCTCGGCATCGCACGATCCTGCTGCGCGGTGTCACCGGCAGCGGCAAAACCGAGGTCTACATTCAGGCGATTCGCGAGGTCGTCAGCTACGGCCGACAAGCGATTGTGCTCGTGCCGGAAATCAGCCTCACGCCGCAAACGACCCGCCGTTTTCGCAACCGCTTCGAAAGTGTCGCCGTCCTGCACAGCCACCTGAGCGACTCGGAACGTCACTGGCACTGGCAGCGAATTGCCTCCGGCGAAGTCCAAGTCATTGTCGGAGCACGCAGCGCGGTCTTCGCACCAACACCACATCTCGGCCTGATCGTCATCGACGAAGAACACGAGACATCGTTCAAGCAGGAAGAGACGCCACGCTACCACGCTCGCGAAGTCGCCCGCGAACGCGCGCGATTGGAAGGCATCCCGCTGCTGCTGGGAACTGCGACCCCGACGCTGGAAAGCTGGTGGCGAGCGACCTCAGAAGGCGGAGTTCGGAAGTCCGACTTGCTGCTTACTCTTGCCAACCGAGTCGCGAAACTCCCGCTGCCGCCCGTGACGATCGTCGACACTCGCAACGACCCGTACGTCACGCGCGGCGAGGCAATCGGCCGGGCGCTCGGTTCGCAGATTCGACTCGCACTCGAAGACAACGGGCAGGTCATTCTGTTTTTGAACCTGCGAGGCTTCTCGCCGGTCGTGTGGTGCAAGGCCTGCGGCGAGAGCGTGCGCTGTCCGCACTGCGACATCACGCTGACGTTTCACAAGGACAAGAACTGCGTCCTGTGTCATTCGTGCGAGTACGAAAGTCCGCCGCTGACGAAGTGTCCGAGCTGTGCTCATCCTGGGGTGTACTACATCGGCATCGGCACGCAGCGGCTCGAACAAGAAGTGAAGTCCAAGTTCGGCAAGGCAACCTGCATCCGCATGGACAGCGACACGATGCGCAAGCACGGCAGTCACGACGAGGCGCTCGAACGTTTTCGGCTCGGTGAGGCAGAGATCCTGCTCGGCACGCAGATGATCGCGAAGGGACTCGACTTCCCGAATGTGACGCTGGTGGGAGTCATCAACGCCGACACGCTGCTGCACTCACCGGACATGCGTGCCTCCGAGCGGACCTTCCAACTGATCGCTCAAGTCGCTGGCCGCACCGGTCGCTCGGAACGAGGTGGCCGCGTCTTCGTTCAGTCCGCGTGCCCGACCGAACCGGCGATCGCACTGGCCGCAAAACATGATTTCCTCGGCTTTGCCGCTCACGAGTTGAAGCACCGCCGCGAAGGGGATGCTCCGCCGTTTCGTTCATTGACGCGAATCATCCTGCGCGGCGCGGTGGAAGACCGAGTCAAATCAGAAGCTCTGGCGATGGCGACGCTGCTGCGAACGACCGCCGAGCGACTCGCGCTGCCGGTGCGGATTCTCGGTCCCGCCCCCTGCCCGATCACGAGGTTGCGCGACTTTTGGCGGTTTCACCTGCAACTCTCGGCGGAGTCGCTCGGTGCGATCCACGAACTTTGGCGCGCCGCCGCGCCGCAGATCGTCCGAGTGTCGGACGTTGAATTTCAAATCGACGTCGAGCCGATCAATATGCGGTGAGAAAACAAATCCGAAACTCGAACGCAAATTACGGATTCGAGTTTCGACTTTTGAATTGCAAACCTAAACTCCGCCCCTCTTGCAGGAGTTCGCATGTCTGAATCGTCGTTGATCCCGCACACACCGGAATGGTTCGCTCGGCTGAAGGACACGCTGGGTGAAGCCGCGTGTCGGCAGTTGGGGCTGTTTGTCATCCCGCCGGAATGGGTGCTGTCCGTCGTAATCCCGATCTACAACGAAAAGGATCATTGGCGAGATTTGGTCGATCGCGTGCGAGCGGTGCCGCTTCGCAAGGAAATCGTGCTCGTCGATGATTGCAGCCGCGACGGAACTCGCGAGCAGTTGCAACAGCTTCAGGCCGAGCTGCCGTCGGCGACTCCCGATCCGTGGAACAAGTTTCAATTTATCTTTCACGAGAAGAACCGCGGCAAAGGGGCGGCGGTTCGCACCGGGCTACAAGCTGCCAGCGGCGATGTCCTCATCATTCAGGACGCGGACCTCGAATACGATCCGTCCGAGTATCCGCGTCTGCTGGGACCGATCATCGACGGCAAGGCCGATGTCGTTTTCGGCAGCCGGTTCCTCGGAGATCAGCCGCATCGCGTGCTGTACTACTGGCATTACTTGGGCAACAAGTTCCTGACGACATTGTCGAACTGCTTTACCAACTTGAACCTGACCGACATGGAGACTTGCTACAAGGTCTTCACGCGCGAAGTGATTCAGAAAATTGGACCGACGCTTCAGCAAGAGCGATTCGGCATCGAGCCGGAAATCACCGCCAAGGTCGCTCGCCATCGCTTCCGAATTTTCGAGATGTCGATCAGCTACTCCGGTCGCACTTACGATCAAGGCAAGAAGATCGGCTGGCGTGACGGCTTCAAAGCACTGTACTGCATCGTCCGCTACGGGTTGTGCGACTGACCGGTCTCGCGATTTGCCACGCACCAAAAGCAACAGGCCGAGCAAAACTTGCTCGGCCTGTTTGGCTTTTGAATGACCGGAGTCACTCGTTACTTGCTCTTCTTCACGGTCTTCTTACCAGCAGCGACCTTCGTGGACTTCTTCGCGGTTTTCTTTGCAGCAGCCATAGTCACTTACTCCTTTGAGGCGGGTGCCGAGAACTGTCGCCGACCCTCTGGCACCCAGATTGAGGGGCGGCATTCAGGATTCACTCCATTGATTCGTCGATCCCGACTGAGGACTTAACTCTGGTGGCAACTCGGAAATCGGTCGAGCACTTGTGTTCGTCAATCTGCGAGAGACTTTTACGACCTTTGGAAAAGGTGGTCAATCCCATCTTCTTGCTGAGCAAGCCGTTGACGATCTCGCTCCTGACGCAAACCGGTTTTCGACAGCCAATAAATTTCGACGTAAAGCGGTAACGGTCATGAGAACTTTTCCGGCGGTTGCGATTTGTTTGGGGACTCAATTCGAGCCTGACCTCGATCCAACGCAACACATCTTCGAGACTCTCAAGGGAGGGGTGCTTCCACGTCGAACATTCTGAAGAACGACCGGCGTTCGATGCTTCCCGTCGCCACGCCTCTGCGTGAGAATCCTCCGCCGTTTCGATTCGACAGAACTCCGCCCATCACTCAAGAAAGTTCATTGATGTTCGAGAAAGTGACCGCCGCGCCGCCCGATGCGATTCTCGGTTTGACCGAAACGTTCAAGAAAGACCCGCGACCCGGCAAGGTGAACCTTAGCGTCGGCGTTTTCAAAGATGATCAAGGCCGCACGCCGGTTTTGAAGTGCGTCAAAGAAGCGGAGCGCCGACTGCTCGAAGGTGAAGCAACCAAGACGTATCTCAGCATTGAAGGCTCGCCGGAATATGGCCGAGCGGTGCGCGAGTTGATGTTCGGAGCCGATCACGAAATCGTGAAGTCCGGCCGAGCCTGCACCGCTCAATGCCCCGGCGGCACCGGAGCGCTGCGCGTCGCTGCTGACTTCCTGAAGAAGCTCTTCCCGTCGGCAACCGTGTGGTTCAGCGCACCGACGTGGCCGAATCATCAAGGGATCTTCAAGTCAGCGGGCCTGAATGTCGCCAGCTATCCGTACTTCGATGCGGCCAAGAACAGTCTCGACTTTGACGGCCTGCTGTCCGCGTTGAAGACCGTCGCGGCCGGAGACGTCGTTTGCTTGCACGGTTGTTGTCACAACCCCAGCGGAGTCGATCCGACTCCGGCGCAGTGGACTCAAATCGCCGACGTGCTGGCCGAGCGAGGTGCATTGCCACTGCTCGACTTCGCGTACCAAGGCTTCGGCCGAGGACTGCAAGAGGATGCCGCTGGCCTGCTCGCCCTCGCTCGATCGGGAGCGGAGTTGCTCGTCGCCAGTTCGTTCTCGAAGAACTTTGGCTTGTACAACGAACGAGTCGGTGCGCTGACGCTCGTCGCGAAGGATGCCGCCGCCGCCGAGACGGCACTCAGTCAGATCAAGACGTGCGTCCGCACGAATTACTCAAACCCGCCTTCGCACGGTGGAGCAATCGTTGCCGCAGTGCTCGCTGATCCCGCGCTGCGACAGCAGTGGGACGCCGAACTCGCCGCGATGCGCGACCGCATCAACGGCATGAGATTGCTCTTTCAGAAGACGATGTCCAGCCGGAACACCGGCCGCGATTGGTCCTTCATCACCCAACAAACCGGCATGTTTTCGTTCTCTGGCCTGAAGCCCGAGCAAGTCGATGCCCTCCGCGAGAAGCACGGGATTTATTTCGTGCGCGACGGCCGCATCAACGTTGCCGGCATGAACGCCGCCTCGATGGATCGCCTCTGCGACGCCATCGTGTCGGTCTTGTGATCCCGTAGCCACACTCGCCAGAGTGTGGGTGAATTCTCAACGATCCACGTTCTGGCGAACGTGGCTGCGTCACCTGCGATCCAACCGAGGAGCCCAACTATGAACCGCCGCCAGTTCATCGCCGCCCTCGGACTTGCCTCGTTGACGCGACCTATGGCTGCTGCCGCTGAACCGATCGCAGAACAAAAACCGCTGACCTCCGGCCCGGCCGCTGGCAAAGAAGTACCGTCGTTTTTCGTGCGAGCGATCACGGGGCCGCAGATGAATCGCTCGGTCTGTTTCGTCTGTCGCAACGGCGATCGGCCGGTCGTGATGCTGCTGCTCAGACGCTTGGAAGCCGGCACCTCGGCGGTCCTCAAAGCCGTCGACGAATTCGTGGACCGCCGCCGAGCCGACGGTCTGCGAGCCTTCGGCGTGATGCTCAGCGATGAGCCGAGCAAAGTCTCGCCGCATCTGCAAACGGTCTCGTTCGATCATCAGCTCAACTTGCCGCTGGGGGTCGGACCGGAAGCTCTCGGCGAGCGAGATAGTCTGGGCATCGACCCCGCCGCGAGCGTCACTCTCGTCGCGTATCGAGACAAGAAAGTTGTCTGGACCTCCGCGTTTCGCTCGACCGAACTGCGCGACGAACCGACACGCACCCGCCGTCTGCGCGAAGGCCTCGAACAAGTTGAGTCGTTGCTGACGGCCAGCAAGTAGGCCAGCGGCTGGACGTCCTCGCAATGCGTCACACGCCGACTGTCGACCGATCCCCCTCGCCGCTCGGATCACTTGCGGAGCGGAGTGGAGTGGAATCACCCTGGCCGCAAGGGCTTGGGCGACAGGATGCGTTGCACTTCCGCTCGCGAGCCGTCTTGACCCCTTTTCGACGCAGAAATACTGTCCCGATTGGCTGAATCATTCTGGCCGAGCACGCGATCCAAGGATGGTCGGACCGCGCGAAGGGAATCGCTCATGCACATTTTCTTTTCCGTCGGTGAACCGAGCGGCGATCAACACGCTGCGCACCTGATCCATGAACTGCGTCGCCGACGTCCCGACGTCCGCTGCGTCGGATTCGGTGGCGAGGCGATGCGAGCCGCCGGTTGCGAGATTCATTTCCGACTGACGGATCTCGCGGTGATGGGCGTCTTCGTCGTCATTCCGCTGCTCTGGAAATTCTGGAAACTGGCTCGGCAAGCGAAGCGCTACATCGAGCAGCAACGGCCCGACGCCGTGATCCTGATCGACTACTCCGGCTTCAACTGGTTCATCGCCAAGTACGCCAAACGAGCCGGTGTGCGAGTCATCTACTACATCCCGCCGCAGGTCTGGGCCTGGAAAGAGAAACGTGTGGAACGCATCCGCCGTTGGGTCGATGACGTCCTGTGCGTTCTGCCGTTCGAGCCGGATTGGTACGCGCAGCGCGGCATGAAAGTGGACTACGTCGGGCATCCGTTCTTCGACGAAGTCGCCGAGCATCGGCTCGACGAAGCATTCCTCGAAGACTGGTCGTCAGCGAAGTCTCGCAACGTGGCGGTCCTGCCCGGCTCGCGCGATAGCGAGGTGCGGCACAACTTTCCGCTGATGGTCGAAACGATCCGTCGCCTGCACGAGCGGCATCCGCAGGTTCGATTTCTGGTGGCGTGCTACAAAGAATCGCATCGCCGTTTCTGCAGCATGCACTTGATGACACACGCCAGTCGCCTGCCGGTGCATCTCTTCGTCGGCAAGACACCGGAAGTGATCGAGGCCGGCGAATTCTGTCTTATGGTCAGCGGCTCGATCAGCCTGGAAGTCCTCGCACGCGGCAAGCCCGCCGCCGTGATGTATTGGTGCTCGTGGCCGATGTACCTCATCTGTCGAGTCGTCGTGAACGTGAAGTACGCCTCGCTGCCGAACCTGTTCCTCGACCGCGAGGTCATGCCGGAGTTCCTCTTCGTCGGCGGCCAGAAGAAGCTGCTCACTTCCCTAACCGAAGTCCTGCACGGCTGGCTGAGTGTCGACGACCGCCTCGCTGCCGCCCGCGAAGAAATGTGCGACCTCCGCGACCGCTTCGCCCAAACCGGAGCCACCCGCCACGCCGCTGAGCTTGTCGTGCAACGACTCGCGCCGACCGAAACGGTCCCGGCCGCCAAAGCCGCCTGATCGCCTTCGGCGACGCGTTGGACATCCCGTTCGAGCCGCTCGGCTGGGAGGACACATGAGCCTCGACGGGCCGGCGGTCGCGGGAGCTGATCCATCGGGAGATTGACCGCTGCGACGTGCAGCAGGTGCTCGACTTCCGTAAGTCGCTCGAAGAGTCGCGGCAGGTGCTGTCTCACGGCTTCGCGAATGCGGCCGAGGTGCCGGAAGGAACTGAAGTCTGCAGCCGGCATCACTTCCCCCGCTTCGCTTCCGCCTCTTTCCAGAGCGGGCCGTAGACTTCTTTGTCGAACGGCGGACAGCCGGTGGCGTATTGGCCGAGCGGATGGTCTTTGGTTCGCATCAGGTTCGTGCAGTACGAGAACGTGCGGCAGACGCGCTTGCGATCGAGTCGGCCGGTGTCGGCCAGTTGCTTCACGAAATCCGGTTGCGACAGTGTGCCGCGGCCGAGACCAGCAAACGTCGCTCGACCGAGCGACACATTGGCGGCGGCGGCTTGCGGCACGAAGTCTTGCAGCCAACTGAAACCACTGCCGATGACCGGTACGTCCGGCACCTCGCTCTGCACGCGCGCAGCAATCCGAAAGTGACGATCGACTCCGATCAGCGGATGCTCGGGAGGCTTGTAGCCATCGACTGGCGGGTACTCGGCCGGGCGAACGAGATGCGGGTTCGCGTACGGATTGCCGAGCGACACGTTGAGCAAACAGACGCCCCACTCACGCAGCCAGCGGGCGAGTTGCAACGGCTCGGTCAGATCGTCCTGCAAATGATCCTGCGGGTCGGTGCCGAACGCGGTCGCCAACGGCAACTCGTGCGGGCACGGTTCGCCGATGAAATCCTCGCCCGCTCCGCGATACGGAATGCCGTCGTAGGCGTTGAACCGTGAGGCGATCAGCAGCGACGGCAGTTCCGCGCGAATGCGGGTGATGATGTTGCGAACCAGACGCGTGCGATTTTCCAAGCTGCCGCCGTACTCGCCGGGACGATTCTTCGCGGCGAGCAGTTCCGACAGCAAGTAGCGGTGACACTGTTTGAGATCGACGAAGTCGCAGCCGATTCGCGCGGCGAGTTTCGCGGCCGCGACGTATTGGTCCTCGATCCGTTTCAAGTCGTCATCGGTCAGCAGCGGGTACGACGCATCGACGAACTGACCGTTCGATTTGTCGCGCGTCAGCGGGTCGAGAATCGGATCGTGCGTCGCCAGCAACGGCCGGCGAAAACTGAACCGGCCGGAGTGCGTCAGTTGCAGGCCAAGCAACAGATCGCGGTCGTGACCGCAGGACTCACGATGCGCGGCTCGGCAATCGACCAGCATCTTTTCGATGGCGGCGGCCGAGCCGTCGTGCAGCCACAACTGCCGCGGATTCATGCGGGCGTCATCGGCGATCGCGGTTGCTTCGCCCCAGATCAGCTTGGCTCCGCCGGAGCCGAAGCGGACGTAGCGGCGAAACGTCAATTCGTCGGGCAGACCGTCGAGCGTTCCGTCGCAGCCCTCCATCGGCTGAATCGCCCAGCGGTTGCCGACCGTTCGTCCGCCGACCTCGATCGGCTGGAACATCACCGACAAATCGTCGGACATCGCGATGTGCGACAGGCCAAGTCGCTCGGCATCGGCAACAACATCGGCGGGAGTCTTGTATCGAAAATAGTGAGCCATGAGAGTTGGTCGGGATTGTGGTGCGGGAGTCTGATCCACATCACAATGGCCGCCGAAGCAACAGGAGGCAACCATGCGACTGGGTGATTTTGAACTGCAAACGATCTCTGGCGGGAACTATTGGATCGACGGCGGGTCGATGTTCGGGGTCGTGCCGCGAACCGTCTGGACTCGGTACATCTCGGTCGATGACAAGAGCCGCATTCAACAACGGACCAGTTGCGTGCTGGTGCGGACGGGCCGCGAGAATATTTTGATCGACACCGGCTACGGTTCGAAAATGTCCGAGAATGAACGCGGAAACTTCTCTTCGGAGCCGGGTGAACCGCTGGTCGAAAGTCTCACGGCAGCCGGACTGACGGTGAACGACATCGACGTCGTCGTGCTGTCGCATCTGCATTTCGATCACGCGGGTGGAGCGACTCGGTTCGATGCGTCGGGCCGCGCAGTGCCGACGTTTCCGAAAGCAACCTACGTCGTGCAGCGTCACGAGTGGGCGACGGCGACGGCCGAGTATCCGGAACTCCGAGCGGCGTATCATCAGCCGAACTTCGTGCCGCTCAAAGAGGCGGGGCAGTTGCGGCTGATCGACGGCAACGTCGAGATCGTGCCGGGACTGCGAGCCTGGGTGACGGGCGGACACACGGAGGCTCATCAAGCCGTGGTCATCGAGAGCGGCGGTGAGGGAGCGATCTATCTCGGCGACATCTGTCCGACGTTTCGGCATCTGCCTTCGCTGTGGTGCATCGCGTATGACCTCGAACTGCTGAAGCTGCGGCGCATCAAGCCAGAAGTCTTGGGAACCTGCGCCGATCGCGGTTGGTGGGCGTTGTGCGATCACGATCCCGATCACGCGGCGGCCAAGCTGCGTCGCGATGACAAGCGCGACTTCGCGGTGGTCGAGACGCTGGCAATGTTGTAGCCACCGGCAGCACGGCTCGCTGGTCATCGCTCACGGCGGCGAGGTACTCGTCGATGGTCTTCGGTTTTGTTGCCAAGGCTTATGCTCCTTTGGAAAATCGACGACGAGTTCGACATCTTGAAACAGGTGAAATCGCGGCTGTCGGCCGAACGCAGCGGGCATCTCCGGGAAACGTCGTATCGGGAGAGAGGGTTGCAGAGCCATTGGGCGCTTGGTCATGCTCACCTGATCCAAACGCAGAATCACTCTGACGGGAGAGGTCCGTGAAGAAGACTGAAACTCACGCTGGGCGAGTGCTGGAATTCGCTGAGAGCGAAGAGGAGTTGCGGGGCTTGTATGGTCCGCCTTCCGACATTGCGGCTCGCAAATGTTTGCTGCGGCTGGATGAGCACTGTCGGCATTTCATTGAGCGGTCTCCGTTCGTGTGCCTGTCGAGTGCCTCACCCGACGGTTCCGCCGATATTTCGCCGCGCGGCGACGCTCCGGGTTTCGTGCGTGTGTTGGACGATCAGACGCTGTTTGTGCCTGATCGGCTGGGGAACAACCGCATTGACTCGCTGAGGAATCTGGTGCTCAACCCGCCCATCGGGTTGCTCTTTTTGATTCCCGGAGTCGACGAAACGCTGCGTGTGAACGGCGTCGCGCGAGTTGTGCTGCGTTCGGAACTGCTCGACGAATGCGCGGTCGGCGGGAAGACGCCTCGCAGCGGAATTCTGGTCGAGGTGCGTGAAGCGTTCTTGCAATGCGCGAAGGCTCTGAAGCGATCGAAGCTCTGGTCCGACGACTACCGGCTGAC
>QWQF01000297.1 GCA_003669125.1 Planctomycetota bacterium | reverse complement strand
TGTGCAGCGGGGTCGAATGGCAGGTGCTGACCGAAACTCCGGCCGTGCTGGTTGCCGATGGCCGACGAGGGTTCGGGCAGGTGTTGGCTCGGAGGTTGGTCGTCGCTCTGGCGGAGAAGTGCCGGCCACTGGGCATTGCGTGTGGCACTTTGAAGAACTGCGGTCACGTCGGCCGGTTGGCGGAATGGGTGGAACTGGCCGCTCGTCATGGCTTCGCGGCGATGATGTCGGTGAATGACAACGGTGTGTTGAAGTGTGTCGCTCCACCCGGAGGACTCGACGCTCGGATCAGCACGAATCCGCTTGGCCTCGCGGTCCCGACCAGTGGCGAACCGTTGGTGCTCGATCTTTCGACCAGCGTGGTGGCGAACGGCAAAGTCAAAGCTAAGCTGCTGGCGGGTGAGCCGTGTCCTTCCGGCTGGCTGCAAGACGCGAACGGGAATCCCACGACCGATCCGGCCTCTCGGTTCAGCGAGAACCCAGGCACGTTGCTGCCGTTGGGTGGCGAAGCCCACGGCTACAAAGGCTTCGGCTTGGGACTGCTGTTGGACGTGCTGGTGGGTGGACTGTCGGGAGGCTGGTGTCCTCCGGCCGATCCCTCCGAGACGGGAACCAACAACGTGCTGATGGTCCTGTGGGACTCCTCGCGATTCGCGGGCACGTCGCATTTTCTCGGTGAAGCGGACAAGCTGATCGACTACGTTCGCTCGACACCGCGCAAGCCGGGAGTCGATCGCATCACACTGCCCGGAGATCGCAGCGAGGCGATCCGACGCGAACGACTCGCGAGCGGAATTCCGCTCGACGCCGGAACCTGGACGATGTTGTGCGGCGCGGCGAAGGAGTTGGGTGTCGCGCTGCCGTGACCAATTAACCCGAAGCGTCTGCGAGGACGAACGCTTCAAGATGCTCCGAGTTCAAAGTCATTTGGAGCGTTCGCCCTCGCAGACGCTTCGGGTTACTTTGTGGTGACGCAAAGTATGTCGAGCGAATGCTGGGGTGGAGTTCAATTCATGCCGTACCACGCGACGATCCGCAACGAGTCGTTCACCTTCGCCGACCTGCGCGAATTGCTCGCCAAGGCGAACGAAGAGAAGTCCGGCGATCATCTCGCTGGGTTAGCGGCTTCGAGCGTTCGGGAACGTGTCGCGGCGAAATGGGCGCTCGCCGACGTGACGCTCGGCGAGATCGTCGCGAATCCGTTGATTGATCCCGATCAAGACGACGTCTCGCGGCTGATTGTCGAAACGCAGGACCGCACCGCGTTCGAGGAACTCCGTTCGCTGACCGTCGGTGAGTTCCGCGAGTTCGTGCTGTCCGAGCGTGCCGATGAAGCGACGTTGCGGCGACTGCGTTGGGCGATCACTCCGGAGATCGCGGCGGCGGCGGCAAAGCTGATGAGCAATCAAGACCTTGTGCTCGCCGCCGCGAAGATTCGCAATGTGACTCGCTGCCGCAACACACTGGGCGAGCGTGGCGTGCTGGCGATTCGCGTGCAGCCGAATCATCCGAGCGACGACCTGCGAGGGATCGTGCTGTCTGCTTTGGACGGCTTGTTGTTTGGCTGCGGCGACGCGGTGATCGGCGTCAATCCGGCGGCCGAGTCGGTCGAAAGTGTCGCGGCCATCGAGCACACGTTGCAGCGGCTGATCGAGGTGCTGGGCGTGCCGACGCAGTCGTGTTGTCTCGCGCACATCAGCACGCAACTGGCGGCGCTCGATCGTGGTGCCCCGATTGATTTGCTGTTTCAGTCGATCGCGGGGACACAGGCGGCGAACGAGTCGTTCGGCGTTTCGTTGTCGTTGCTGCGCGAGGGACGCGAGCGGGTGCTGGAGCATCACGAGTCGCGCGGGATCGGAAAGAACGGTACTGTGGCTGTCGGCGATCGGCCTTCGCCTGCTGGCCGGCACAACGTGATGTACTTTGAGACGGGGCAGGGGAGCGCGCTCTCGGCGGAAGCTCATCACGGCGTCGATCAACTGACGTTGGAGGCGCGGGCCTACGGAGTCGCTCGCGTGTTCGAGCCATTTTTGGTCAACAGCGTCGTCGGCTTCATCGGGCCGGAGTATCTCGCCAACGAGCGGCAGATCATTCGCGCGGGGCTGGAAGATCACTTCATGGGCAAGCTGCTGGGACTGCCGATGGGCTGCGATGTCTGCTACACGAATCATGCGGACGCGGATCAAAATTCGGCGGACAACCTGCTGATGCTGCTGACGGCGGCGGGCTGCAACTATTTCATGGGCGTCCCCTGCTCGGACGACGTGATGTTGAATTACCAATCGACCAGCTACCACGACGCGGCGGCGATGCGCCGGCTGTTCGGTCTGCGACCCGCTCCAGAATTTGAAGCGTGGCTGCAAGCCACCGGCGTGTTCGACGGTTCGCAGTTGGCGATCGCGGGCGACGAACCGCGACAACGATTGATTGCACAGTTGGATCGCGTGCTGCAAAGGTGACTCAACGATTCTCGTGACACTCTCGAGCCAACTGCCGAGCGATGTACGAGCCGGCGTCTTGGTCACCGCAGTCGCAGGGAGGCAACCCTTTCGCGAGCCGCTCCTGCCATTCGCCCGATTTGCATTTTCGCTTCGCCGCCGCCTTGATCGCGGCAATGATCTTCGCGTCGTCTTTGACCATCTTCTCGCCCAACTCCTCGGCGACCACTTTGCCGAAGTGATTCAGACGCTTCTTGTCGTCGCTTCCCGCGACATGGCAAACATTGCAGGTGGTCTTGCTGTTCTTCGCGATGTCTTTGAAGACGGTGTCAAAGCACTTCTTGTAGTTCGGCCGAGCATCTCCGGGGCGTTCCGAGGCCACGAGAAACACAACCACCAGCGAACAGACCAGACACCAAGGACGAAACACAAAGCGTGTGGGCATGATCGGCTCCTTGAAATTCAAAGTCAGAACCAGGAGGCGGTCGAGAGTTTATCCCAGGCGTTCGGCGATCAATAGCGGAGTCTCGGTTGAGTCGTCGCCGATCGTGATTGCGGTTCGCAGGCGAGTGGCAACTTCGTCGAACTTGGCGGGCGGCGCGAAGACTCGGACGAGCGGTTGGCCGGAGGCGATCTCGTCGCCGATGCGGACGAGCATTTCGAGACCAACGCTGTGATCGATCAGGTCCGTGAGTTGCCGTCGGCCTCCGCCGAGGTCGATGATGATCCAGCCGAGCGTTTCCGTGTCGATGGCTTCGATGATTCCGGCGCGGTCGCCGCACAAGTCGTGAGCCGGCGCGATTGGACGCGGCGCGTCGAGTCGTCCGCCTTGGGCCGCGACCATCCGCTCGAAGCGTTCCAGTGCGCGACCGGAGTCGAGTTCATGGAGCAATCGCGCTCGCGCTGCCGTGCGTGTGTCGGCAACCTTCGCGCTGACCAACACCTCCTCGCCGAATTCGAGCACGAGTTCGCGCAGGTCGTTCGGTCCGCCGCCGCGCAGGCAGTCGAGCGACTCGGCGATCTCGACCGCGTTGCCGGCCATGCGGCCGAGCGGTTGATTCATGTCGGTCAAGAAGGCGGTCGTCGTGACTCCCATGCGTTGCCCGACCGCGACCATTCTGGCGGCGAGTTCGCGGGCGATCGTTCGCGTTTTCATGAAGGCTCCGCGGCCGAACTTCACGTCGAGCACCAGTGCGTTCAAGCCCTCGGCCAGCTTCTTGCTCATGATGCTGGCGGTGATCAGCGGGACGGACGGGACCGTCGCGGTCACATCGCGTAGGGCGTAGAGCCGTCGGTCGGCGGGGACCAGTTCCGGAGTCGTGCCGGTGATGACGCAGCCGACCTCTTGCGTGAGCCGATGGATTTCGTCGAGCGACAGATTCGTGCGGAAGCCGGCGATGGATTCCAGTTTGTCGAGCGTGCCGCCGGTCGGGCCGAGTCCTCGGCCGGAGAGCATCGGCACGCAGACATCGCAACAGGCTAGCAGCGGCGCGAGCGGCAACGAGACTTTGTCGCCGATGCCGCCGGTCGAGTGCTTGTCGACGCGCGGCAGGCAGGTCTCTGGCCAAGTCAGCGTCACGCCGGAGCGCAGCATGCTGTCGGTGAGGGCGGCGGTCTCGGCGTCGGACAGTCCCTGCAGGAACATCGCGATCAGCATCGCGGCCATCTGGTAGTCGGGGATGCGACCATGCACATGCCCGTCGATCAGAAACGCAATCTCCTCGGCGGTCAGTTCGCCGGCGTCTCGTTTCTTCGCGATGAGTTGCGTGGGGTTCATGTCAGAGGTCAGAGGTTAGAAGTTTGGTGACCAGTCGCCGGAGATTTGGCTCGGCGTTGGAGGCGGCGTGGAGGACTTCTTCGCTGGTGGTTTGCTGGGTATCGTCGAGGCGAAAGACGTTCGTGACCATCGAGAACGCGACGACCGGCAGGCCGAGTTCTCCAGCAGCGAGCACTTCGGGAACGGTGGACATCCCCACGGCGTCGCCGAGTGTGCGGAGCCAACAGTACTCGGCGCGGGTCTCGTAGTTCGGTCCGAGCATCGCGATGTAGGTGCCGCGTCGCAACGGAATGGCTTCTTCGTTCGCGATTTGTTCGGAGCGAGCGAGTAGCCGTGGATCGTAGAGCGATTCGTGGGGTAGTTTGAAAACCTGCCCCACGAGGGGGCCCATCAAGTTGATGTGGTCGTCGATCAGCAGAATGTCGCCGGAGCGGAGCGTTGGGTTCAAGCCGCCGCTGGCGTTCGACAGGATCAGGAACGACGCGCCGAGTTCGGCGAAGACTCGGATCGGAAACGTGATCTGCGAAAACGAGTAGCCTTCGTAGGCGTGAAAGCGGCCGTCCATCGCGAGGATCGGAACGTCGGCCAAACGTCCGGCGAGCAGTCGGCCGCGATGACCGTCCGCGGTTGAGCGGGCGAAGTGCGGCAGGTCGCGGTAGTCCCACTCGGCCTCGATCGTGATGTGCTCGGCCAGCGATCCCAGTCCGGTGCCGAGAATGATCGCCGCGTGGGGATGCTCCGACCAACCCGCGCGGACGACGGCCGTGGTTTCCGCGACGGCAGCCGCCAGTTGTTCGGCGGAAAGATTCATCGCAAGCAATTCCTCAGCGTCGGCCATTACGGTCGCTCCACTGTTGTTCCATCTGGCCGAGCTGCGATTCGATTTGCTGAAGCTCGTCGGACGAGAGCGACTCGCCGCCGAAGCGGACTCGATAAAACTGCGTGACGACGTCGGCGGGAAGTCTCACCGAGTTGTCCGCTGCGAGCCGTTGCGACCACGCCGATTGCGAGGCGATCAGGAATTCATGCGCGGTTTGAGCCGGCAACGGTTCGAGTCCGGCGGATCGCAGCAGCCGCAAAAACCGTTCGTAGAATTCGACGCGCAGCCGCTGCTCCGCCGACTCGCCGCGCAGTCGACGCAGCAGTCGTGACCACCAGCGCGACCAGCGTGCTCGCCAACCATCCCCGTTGTTCGCGATGCTCTCGTCGGGCAGCAGCCAATTCAAGAATCGCTGCAGGCGAGCGAACCACGGCGACCTTGTCTCCGCAGGCATCCTTGAGCGGGCGGCCAACAGCAACGTCCCCACGAGGACACTGAGCACAGCCGCAATCGTCAAGCCGGCAATGATCTGACTGCGCCGCCGCGAGGAGCCTTCGCTGGCATTCTCGCCATTCAGAAAATCCTCGATGCTTTCCTGAAGACCCTCCCAGGCGGTCGTGCCGATTTCCTTGAGCGGCGCGTAAACGTTGTCGCTCTGGTCGTTGAACGACAGACCGACGATGTGATGTGACCAGATGTTCGAGAACATGTCCGCAATTGTGCCGAACAGCCCCAGTTTCGGAGCGAGCGATTTGACGCTGTCGGATCGGCTGGCGGGAGTCGCATCGAGCACTCGCCAGCGGCCGTCGAGCAATGCCTCGACCCAAACGTGAGCGTGCCGGCCCTGGACCACGAAGTACCCGGTACTGGGGTTCCGATCGCCCCCTTTGAAACCGCTGACGAGCCGAGCCGGAATGTTGACCGCTCGCAACATCAGCCCCAGTGCCGAGGCGAAGTATTCGCAATGGCCTTGTTTGCGGTTGAAGAGGAAGTCCTCGACCGCGTCGATCGAGGGATCGTTCACGGACATGTCCAGCGTGTAGCCGAACTCGCCCGAATCTCGCAGATGCTGCAGGATGCGGCGGGCCATCTCCGTCGGTGTTGAATTCGGAGCGTCCGTCGGAACGGCGATCTGTCGCGCTAAGTTTTGCAATCGCTCAAGACCCGCCGGCAGAGCGCGGTAATAGCCGAGTTCGTCGGCATAGATCGACGTGAGGTGTGTGCCTCGCGGGAACGGGAGATCGACCTCGGGCCGCGGCTTCTCCGAATAAATTTTGTATTGCAGTCGTTCTCGACCAGTGACGCTTTCGTCGCGGTACAGCACGGATGTGACTCGCCGCTCGGTCAACAGCGGCAATCGATGCTCCAACGCTCCGGCCAAGTGTTGCGGTAGGGCGAACAGAATGCCCGAGTCCATCGGCTCCATCCGAAACTCTTGCCGAATGCAGTCGCTGGTTGGAGTCGGCGACAAGCCATGTCTTGGCCCGTCCCGTCGTCCCGTCGTCCCGACACGCCACTTCCCGTTTGCGTATTCGCCCAAAACGGAGCCGCGAAACAGTGGCTCATCGAACCCCAACCGAGTGGCGTGCGCGACGATGTCGATCGGCTGATTGTCGCTGTGATCGAACATCCGCACCTCCAGCACGGTGTTTGTCCCTTCCAGAATTTGGCCGATGTCACCGAGTTGCACCTCTTCAGCGAATCCGCTCTGCAAAGCTCGCAACGGCAGATCGGGAGCTTCGCCAAACGCCGAAAAGCTGCCGACCCAAATTCGTGGCGTGAACACGAAAAACAACATCCCCACGACTGCCGACAACATCACGTTCGCCAGCACTCCCGACACGAAGGCTCCACTGATCCAACGCAGTCGCGGATCGATCTGCACCGTGCTGATCGGACGGCTGCGCTGATTCCAGAGAAACTCGTCCGCCGATTCCGCGCGGTTCAGTTCGGCAGTCCGCCGCGGCGGATCACCCTCGCGATGAGTCGCGAACAGCACCGCATCCTCGTCGTCGTAGCGCTGTCGAACACGACTGACCGTGAACACGGTCAATGTCCAAACAGCGGCGATCAGGAACACCACGCACATCAGGCCGAACGCTCCCGAAGACGTGAGCACCGCTCCGACCGCGACATGCAACACCGACAGCAAACACAAGTTCCAAGACATGCGCGGCGTCTTGTCCACGAACAACACGATCCACGTCAGATACACCAGCAAGTGCGCGAGCGACAACAGCCGAGCTTCAATCTGGCCGCTGCTCAATTCCCATCCCGCCAAACCAAAAGCGGCCAACCCCAGCACGTTCGCCCAACGCACTCGCAGTTGGAACAGCTTCCAACGCTCGGTCAGAAACAACGCCAACAACGCCATCGGAATCGTGAACGCATCGGGGAATGCCGTCCCTTCCGCGAGGGCCAACATGCCGCTGGCCAACATCACCAGACCGTACAGGCTGAGTTGCAGGGCCGTCGTCATGCCGGCCCCTCCAGCACGAAGTACGGGGACAAGTCGTCCGACTCGGCCGACAGGCACAGCAGTTCGACCAGTTCGTCGGCACCGCGCGTGCGAGTCAACTCGCTGCGTGGCCGAGCCGATACGACCACGACACGCGAACTGCTGGAGAGGTGTTGCATCGTCTCGACGATCACCGGCTGAACATTCGCGTTCGTCGAAGCCGATGCCAGCGCCAGTTGATCCAACGCTTGCTCGAGACTCGAAAGATGATCCCACGCCGACGTCTGCGAGCCGACCACGATCATCCGCAGTCGCACTTCACGCGACTGCCGCAGATTTTCGAGCAACACCGTCGCCGCGAAACTGATGGCCAACTCGACGCGATCCAAATCCGCAGTGGTCGGCTGAGCGGGTTGCCACAACTCGACCAGCAACACGAGATCTCGGTCGCGCGTCTGCTGGTACTCACGCACCATCAACTCGCCGCTCCGAGCGGTCGTGCGCCAGTGAATCGCTTTCGGATTGTCACCGGGACGGTACTCGCGGATGCGATGGAACTCGTCGTCGAACAGCCCCGCTCGCATCCGCCGTTGCTCCGCCAGTTCAGTGGCGTTCCACAGATCGCTCCGCCAGCGCGACGTCATGCGACCGACTCGCGGATGCACGATCAGCTTGGCGAAGTCATTGAACAGCAATCCCCGTTCGATCAGCCCCAGTGGAAAGTGAGTGGTCAACTCTAATGGGCCGAACGAGTATTCGCCGCGCTGGCTGAATCGCACGAAGTAGTGACCTCGCCGAGTTTGCCCCGCCGGAACGCGCACAAACAGTGCCGACGCTTGAAAGCGATCGCGAAGATGCGTGACCTGGTCTCTCGCGGCCAGCAGCCACGAGCTTAAAAACCACTTGCGGTTCGCGACTTCAATCTCGATCGAAACCAATTCGCCAGCCATCACGCGATGCGGAAAAACTCGTTTCGCAAGCGTGCGTCGCACCATTGAAAATGCAATCCAGCCATTGAGCACCCACGGGCCAATCATCATCGCGAAGACGAACATCAGCATGTTCGTCCGTCCGATGATGGAGCCGAGGAACATCACGCTCATGATCGTGACGTAGACGATCCCTTCGCGCGTGATCGCCATCCGATTTCGATTCCAAACCGGCCGGCGTGTCGCGGTCTGGCTCAAACGAGCGGCTGAGAGCAATTGCTTGACGCCCCACAGCAATAGTCCGATCGCTAACGCGACCAGCACCCAACGACTGAATCCCCTCCAACGCTCAGCCAGCCACGGCAGTCGCTGCACGCCCAGCAGCAAAGCGCTACCGCAAATCATCGACACGACCCCAGCCATCGGAGTCCGGCGTGTGGTGTCGGCGTTGGGAAATGGTCCGAACATGACGTCAACCGTGTTGACTCGCGATTGTTGCCGAGGGCTCGGCGAGGGGGTCGCAGTCTAGGAGGTCGCGCGTCCGACACCAGCGCGGCACGCTTGTTCTTGCCGATCTTCGCACGGGTCAATCCTGAACTGTGCCAAAAATGTTGTGGGCATGGGCAATCTTCTTCCGACTGTAGCAATTGCACGGAAAAAATTGGCCAACTAGACTGCGTAAGCTGAGTAAATTCGGAGATTCGCCAATGAAAGCGACTCAACGCCACAACCTGTTTGAGTAGGTGATGTTCAGCGTTGAGTGTGCCTTCGCGACGACGCCAGATCCGGTCGGATGCACTTCAGGCGGTCTGACGAAGTCGATACCGGTCTCCGGGAGTGAGCGCCGATAAGAAGAGGGAGAACCGACCGCAACCCTTTGCCAACCTGCGGTCGAACCATTTTTCATGGAGTGAATTCTGTGACTGAACGACAGATTTTCGGAACGAGTGGAACATTGAATCGCCGCTGGATGGCCCTGTGTGGCGCGTCGGTGTTGGCTTTAGGGACGACGCTGGTTCCGGGGACGTGGGCTTGGGACGACGCCAAGCCGGCGCAGCCCGCCGGACTGCGAGGAGTTTTGCCGATCGATGTTCCGGCGACTCTGGGTGAAGATGCATTCGCCACGCTCGACGGAAATTGGAAAGAGTGGGGCGAAAAGACGGCTGCCGAAGTCGCCAAGCTGTATTCGGAAGAGATGGTTGGCATCGAGGCCCAGCGACTGCAATTGGACGTGCTGAAAAAGAAGTTGCTGACGATGGAGACGTCGCTCAAGGACGCTCGATATCGCAGCATCCACGAACCTCTTGGCAGTTTGTATTCGGCTCTCAATCGACGCGTGGCCATTGCGGAAGCGGTGCTCGACACGCTGACGATTGACCCGCAGAAGGCCGCCAGCGAGAAGCTCGACGGAGTGCGGCAGCAAGTGGCGAAATCGTTGAAAGATCTCGAAACCGAAATGAACACCGTCAAGAACGGGCCGGCGTGGTTGGACTACGTCCGTTCTGCCGAGATCACAAAACTGGTCAGTGACAAGAAGGGGGTGGAGGCGGTTCCGGTGCTCTCGGCCGTTCAAAAGAAGCTGTCTCCGTCGGATGTCACGTCACCAGAGGTTCGCAAGTTCCTCGACGGATCGCGACTCGTCGCCTTGCGGCAATCGCTCGATGAATTTGTGACGGTCGCGGCCGTAGTCGATCAGCCGTACAACCCCGAAAAGCTCCGAACCGACTTGGTGGCGCTGGTTGGCTCGATCGAGCAGTTTGAAGAGTCGCAGTCATCGTCCGATGCGGCGGCGGTTCGTAAGACGTTTGACACGGTGCGAAAGTCGTCACCCGACCACGGCAACCGCGTGGCCTCGGCGATGTCCACGCACTACTTCAACTTCAACCTGCGTGTCGTCGCCAGCGAAAAGTTCCTGTCGAAGATCGCGTCCGAAACGACCACGAAGCAGGGGCAGATTCGTGATGTCATCCTCGGAGCGAACGTCAGTGGCAATCAGACGACGACCGTCACGGCGGGCGTCGATCTGAAGCCCAGCAACGACGGCATCCGCCTGAATCTGGTGATTGATGGTGTCGCGCGGTCGAGCACGGTCGGAGTCACCGATCAAGCCAGCGTTTACACGTCCGGGAATCACGTCTTCAAAGCCTGGAAGCCAATCCTGTTCGACGGCAACACGTTCACGGCTGGGGCTGCGGACATTTCCGTCCGGGCCAACAATCAGACGACCGGCGTCTCGACCAGGTACAGCAACATCCCGTTGTTTGGCGGATTCGCGGACTCGATCGCGATGAATGAAGTGGCGGAACGACGGGGCCAGTCCGAAGTCATCGCCTCGCAACGTATCTCCAGCAAAGTGCTGCCGGAGTTCAACACGGAAGTCGATGCCAAAATCGTCGATCTCAACAAGAACTACGAAGAAAAGGTCAATGCCAAGCTGCGTCAGAAGGAACTGTATCCGTCGGCCGCCAGCTACCGTTCGACCGAAGACGATTTGCGAGTCAGCACGCGATTGATGGCCGACCACGAACTGTCTGGCGGTGACGGCCCGTTTGTCAGCGTTCCGAGCAGCGGCTTCGTGGTCGCACTTCATGAATCGCTGCTGAACAACAGCCTCGACCGACTGAAGATTGCAGGCCGCACGATGACCGAGGATGAACTCGGCAAAGAGATCGAGGATTCGTTCTCCGACCTGCTCGGCCGTAAGCTGAATATGGAGAAGAAAACGGACGACGCTGCCGACGGTTCCAAAGAATCGGCAACGTTTGTCTTCCCGGAAAAAGATGCCCTCCGTTTCCGCATCAACAACGGCCAACTGACGCTGGCGATTCGAGCCGGACTGAAGCAGAAGGACGGGGACATTCCGACTCAGGAAATCACCGTACCCCTGATGTTCCGCATCGAGGGGACCGACTTCTTGGTTGAGAGCGGCGAGATCAGCGTTTCTCCGGTCGAAGCGCCGGCCAACGCCGGTCTGCAAATCGCTCGGGCTGGTGTCGTGCGCAACAAAGTCAAGAACGCGCTGCCGACTCGTAAGTTTGACCGCTTCGTCAACATCGACAAGGACCGGCAGACGCCGATTCAACTGGGCCTCGCCCAAGTCAAAGCCGCTGGCGGTTGGTTGACTCTTTCGTTCGAGTAACTCGACAGCCCCGCGTGGATTTGTTGATTCTTGCAGGACCGGAACCGCTTGGCGATTCCGGTACTGTTGCTTTTGAATGAGACCCTGCATGTCGCATGTTGATTCCGATTTGATCGTCACCGGACTCTGCAAGGAGTACGTCACGGCCGCTGGTTCGCTGACCGTCTTGAACGGCGCCGATCTGTCGCTGGCTCGCGGTGACGCGCTGGCGGTCACCGGCCCGTCCGGTTCCGGAAAAAGTTCGCTGCTGTTTGTGCTCGGCGGTTTGGAGCGACCGACGCAAGGTTCCGTGCGACTGCGAGGCCGAGACGTCTTCGCCGCGAACGAAACGGAATTGGCCGCGTGGCGACAGGAGTCCGTCGGCTTCGTCTTTCAGGAGCATCATCTGCTGCCGCAATGCACGGTGTTGGAAAACGTGCTGATCCCGCGATTGGCTGGTCCCGGCACAACGGCGGACGATGTCGCTCGCGCGACGAAGATGCTCGAACGAGTTGGCTTGCAGCATCGTCTGGAACATCGTCCCGCGCAGTTGTCCGGTGGTGAGCGACAACGAGTCGCCGTCTGCCGAGCACTCATCAATCAGCCCGCCCTGCTGCTCGCCGATGAACCGACCGGCAACCTCGACCGCGAAAATGCCGACTCGATCGGCAGCTTGTTGTTGGAACTCAGTCGCGACGTCGGCAGCGTGCTGATCTGCGTCACACACAGTGCCGACTTGGCCTCCCGCTTTCCGCGTCGCGCAGAACTCCGCGACGGACGACTCACGCTCCTTTGATTCTGTTGGCTTGAGAGGCCCGCACATGTTCGATCCTGTCTCCGGCCGCCGTCACTTTGCCAGCGACAATTATTCGGGAGTCTGCCCCGAAGCTTGGGACGCGATGGCCCGCGCGAATCAAGGACACGTTCCGGCCTACGGCGACGACGAATGGACCGCCAAAGCCGCCGACTTGCTGCGCGAGTTGTTTGAGGTCAACTGCGAAGTCTTCTTCTCGTTCAACGGCACCGCCGGGAACGCGCTGGCGCTGTCGGCCATGTGTCAGTCGTATCACAGCATCCTCTGCCACGAACTCGCTCACGTGGAAACCGACGAGTGCGGTGCGCCGGAGTTCTTCTCGAACGGTTCGAAAATCCTCGTCGTGTCCGGCGAGGACGGCCGCATCCGACCCGAAGCCGTGTCGCACATGGTGCAGCGGCGTTGCGACATCCACTACCCGAAGCCGAAAGTTCTAAGCCTCACGCAAGCCACGGAACTTGGCACTGTGTACTCGGTTGATGATCTGCAAGCGTTGTTCGAGGCGGCGCGGCGACACGAACTGCGAGTCCACATGGACGGCGCTCGCTTCGCCAACGCGGTCGCCTCGCTCGGAGTCGCCCCGAAAGAGATCACTTGGAAAGTCGGCGTCGATGTTCTCTGCTTCGGCGGCACAAAGAACGGTATGGCGGTGGGCGAGGCGATCATCTTTTTCAAAAAGGAACTCGCTCACGAGTTCGCGTACCGCTGCAAGCAATCGGGGCAACTCGCCTCGAAGATGCGTTTCCTCGCCGCGCCGTGGGTCGGAATGTTGGAGTCCGGTGCGTGGCTGCGAAACGCCACGCAAGCCAACCGCATGGCCGAGCAACTCGAAGCGGGACTGTCGCAAGTCCCCGACCTTGAGTTCATCTCACGCCGCCAAGCCAACTCGGTCTTCGTTCGCCTGCGGCCCGAGGTCGCGACTGCGCTGCGAACTCGCGGCTGGCGGTTTTACACATTCATCGGAGCCGGAGGCGCACGCTTCATGTGCTCGTGGGACACCGCCGAGTCCGATATCACCGCGCTCGTCAACGACGTCCGAGAATTGACAGCCGCAAAGTCGTCAACGTAGCCGTTCGCGAGCCATCGTCGAACGGTACTTCGCCGCCATTTGCCAGTGCAGCTTCGCGACTCCGGAACGATGTTCCGCTTCCGCCTTGCGGGCGAGTCGCTCGAACTTCGCGGCACGATCCGC
>QWQF01000140.1 GCA_003669125.1 Planctomycetota bacterium | reverse complement strand
GGGAGACCATCACCGGGCAACGATGGGTTTCAGACGGTGCGGATTCATGCCTCATCCTCGAAGTTCAGCTCAGGGCGTTCAAAGAGAAACGCGTCAAAATCGAATTCCTAGTCCCAGTTCGGGCCGAGGACCGACCGAAGGTTGAGGCCATCCTGGCCACTCGTGCAATACCGCCGACGGGCTCCGGTGCCGTTTCTGAACCCGAATCCACTCCCTAACGATGCGCCCTGCAATTCGCCCGCGAATGGAAGCCGTAGTTGTCACGCATCATCTCGGACTCGTGAGTCCCCATCCCGGACGCTTGCGACATCATCCCGGAGCCATGAGTCACCATCCCGTGCCCGTGAGATTCCATCCTGGAGTCGTCAGCGAGCATCCTGGAGTCGTGAGGTATCAGGCTGGAGGCATCAGGCGACATCCCGGAGTCGTGAGGGAGTGTCCTGGGGTCATGAGGGTGCAGGCTGGAGCCGTGGGTTGCCACCCTGGAGCCGTGGGTTGCCACCCTGGAGCCGTGTGTCATCATCCTGGAGCGATGAGTGTGCGTCCTGGGCTTGTGTGTCATCATCCTGGAGCGATGAGAGGGCATCCTGGAGGCGTGGGCTGCCAAACCGACCGATTTTGGCCGCTCCCACAGGTTCCCAGGAGCCTCCCACAAGCCGACAGCCATCCGCGAAAGCTACCAACCACGCCAATGTGGCAGCCCAGCCAGCTCACAGTTCTCCCGCGGGTCGTCACGATACATCGACGCTCATTCCAAGACGAGGGATTTGGAACGCCGTGGCAGATTGCCGACCAAAAGCTGAAAACCCTCGATGGTGAATTGTTCCTCGTCCTCGCCGTACGCGGCATCAGAGTCACCCGCACTTTCCGTTCAATCCGTTACGGCGTCGCTGGTTGTACGCCGGGATTGCAGTGGGATTGAACTTCGCGGGTAACCGTCGCGCACAACCGATCGCCGAGTTGTCCGCCGGCCGAGGTTGATTCCTCTACGGTCGTCCGCGGCGTATCGGTTCGAACGTTTCGGCTCCAACAGGTTGAATGCCAATCGGTCCTCGCAGGCTGTTGGCTAGAGCTTGTTCGGCGAGTCCGCGCAGCCAGCGGTCGTGGGGGCTCATCCGCACGCACCAGTTGAGATGCTCCGAGGCTTCAGTAAAGCGTTCTTGATCCAGTAAAAACGCACCGAGAATTTTGCGGGCGGCAAACGAAGTGCGGTCGATTTGAAATGCGTGGCGCAGGCACGCTTCGGCCTCGTCGGCATCTTGCAGGCGGTTGTAGATCGCGGCGGCGGCGATCAGTTGGTCGATCGGCTGGTCGCATTCCGGGTTCGCGAACTCCTGCTTCAACGCCTCGGCATAGGCTCGCGCGATGACGGGGTAGTCCGGCAGCGGCTGTTGATCGTTGAGGTATTGTGCCTCCAAACGTTTCAGTGCTGTGAGGTCCGGCTTCAAATGGTCGAGGATGACCTCGGCCTGCACGTTGCCGACCAGCAGTGCGAGGATTTTGTCCTGAGAAGACTGGTCTTGGTGAAATGCCGACTTCCAGGACACCAGTGCTTCGTCGATCTGTCCGTCGAGCCATTGTTGGCGGCCGACGGCAAATTGCACCGACGCGGACTGTGGCCGAACCAACAAGGCTTGTCGCAACAAGGCCGGGCCATGCTGCGGGTCCAGATCATCGAGGAATCGCAGTTCCGCCAAATGAACGTACGCCTGGCCCTGCAACGGGCAGAGCTGCGCCGCCCTCTTGGCATGTCGAGCGGCCGCGTGAAGGTACTTCAGATTTTTGCCGACCGCTCGCTCCAGCCATTCGTGCATTTCATCGTGCGACTCGAATTGTGCGGCCAGTGCGGCATCGCGAAGTTGCGACAACGACATCGGATCGTCGCTGTGCTGTTGCACATGATCGAACGCCGTCAAGTAGGACGAGACCAGTCGCAACTGCGCTCGCGCTTGCGAGGGGTTGAGCTTCACCGCAGCGCTCAACGCCGATAGCCGTTGCTTGAATTGTGCGATCCGCTCGGCTTCGGACTCGTCAGGATCGTTCGCATCCGCCGCCGCGACGGGAGTCGGTCCTTTCTGAGGCATGGCCAGCCGCAAGTAGTCGAACCAGTGCGGCTCGCTCTTCGCGAGCTGTTCCAACTGCGGAAACGCCCACAGGGAGCAGGCCACCGCAATTGCTGCCGTTGCGAGTCCCAGCCCGCGCGGAATCCTCACGCCGGACGAAGAGTCTTCCGTCGCAGGCGAGACGCCCGCACCACACGCTGCCAACTGATCCAGTCGCCGAGCACACGCGGCCAGCAGCAGAGTCATGACCATCAAACCGGGGATGTACCACGAGAAATCCACGACCGCATGGACGACATTCGCCGCCAAGCTGGCCGACACGGCGGCCGACAAAACGCGAATCCGAACATCGGTTTTTGAGTGGATCGCTCGCACGCACCACTTCGCGCAGCACGCAACTCCCAGCAACGCGAGTCCCAGTCCGAACAATCCGCACTCCGACGCGATCTGCAAGTACGAGTTTTCCGCGTGCGTGAATTCGACCCCGATAAACGGCGGGTCGTAGTACATCGGGCAGGCCTCGGCATGACTGCCCAAGCCAGTGCCGAACAACGGGAAGTCGCGGACGATGTGCCAGTTCGCTTCCCAGACCGCGAGCCGTTCGTCCGACTCCCAGTTGTCGAGCCGGTCGGAAACTTTTTCGTAGCCGAACATCAAGAACAAACTGCCCGCGACCAGCGACACGCCCAGCAGCACGCCCGCGATTCGCCCCGACAACCGCCGGGCGCGGAACAACAGCCCAAGCATGACGACCAACGAGACGCTCAACGCCACCGTCCCGCCGCGCGACAGCGAGAACAGCACCGCAAAGACCAACACCCCCAACAGCAACAGCAATCCACCGAGCAGCGTGTCGGAGTTGTTGCGAGCGCCCTTCCGACCAAAGCTGCTCGCCGTGACCGAACGACTTTCGAGCGTCTTCAAGACCCACCACAGCAACGGAGCACACCCCAATACCAAGAATTCCGCGAAGTGATTGCGATTCGTGAACGCGCCCTTCAGCCGGTGTCCGGCGGTCGTCATCGGGTAGTCGTAGAACCAAAAGAATTTGCCGTTACCGGTCAGCCATTGCACGACACCGAACAGTGCCATCAAACCGGCCGACGCCGCGATCCACTTCAGCAAACGTTCAATGTCGCCGACTCGGCGCAGTCGCTGCGTTGCGACGAAGAACAACGCGATGTAGCTCAGGCCGACGATCATCGCTTGCCGCGTCTCGCCGACATTGAGCGACAGCGTCTGCCAAGTTCCCAACGCTCCGGCCGCATCTGAATCGCCGGACCACAGTGGCAACAGCTTGCCATGCTGTGGCGAGAGGAGGTGCAACAGCGCCGGCGGCAGCGGAGTGATCTGCAACAGCCCGACCCCGATGACGGCCAGCAGCAGTGGTTCGACCCACGTGACTGTCCACGACGGCCGGCGACTGAACAGTAAACTGGCCGACCACGCGAGAGCTGCAACGGCGGCGCTCGCGGCCAGCACGCACTGTCCCAGCGCGATGCGGCCGCCTAACAGGCAGGGCACGACGAAGACACATGCCGCCAATGCGGCGTCGATGGCCCAGCGACAGCCGCGTTCCAGGGGTGAGTCGTCCTGGCAACGAGGGGTCTGGTCTTCAAATTTCATTTTGGGCCTCGCGAATTCGGCGCGATGTGAAATTGGAATGGCGATGTGGAATGAGCGTCGGAGGCGGATTGAGGGGCCACAAATGAAATTTGAAGACCTGACCCCGTCTTACGCCGCACGTCGCAGTGGTTGGACTTCGTCAGAGGCGGGTTCTTCGTCGCCGGCTTCGTGTTCCGATTCGGCCGCCGCGTTGGCATCGTCGTGGCCATAGCCGTAGCCGTACCCATAGCCGTATCCGTAGCCGTAGCCGTACCCGTAGTAATCGCCCGACGAATCGCTGGAGAGGTGATTGACCACGACTCCCATCAGATTGACTTCGACGGCAGAGAACGCCTCTGCCGCGCGGATCACCATGCGTCGGCGATTCTTGTCAGGGCGAACCACCAGCACTGCGGCATCCACCATGCGGCCGATGATGATCGGGTCCGCAACGGCAAGCACTGGCGGCGCATCGACCAGAATCTGGTCGTAACAGGTCTCGGCCCAGGCCAGCAGTTCGGAGAAGCGTTCGCTGGCCAGCAACTCGGCCGGGTTGCTGGGCCGCGAGCCGGACGGGATGACGTCGAGGCCAGGTGTGATTTGAGTAAACAAATTTTCGGCGACGCTGGCCGCGATCGGCCGTTCGTCGCGCAGCACCTGCGACAGACCTTGCTGGCCTTTCAGGCCCAGCAGCGCGGTCATGCCCGGACGTCGCATATCGGCGTCGATGAGCAGTGTCCGCTTGCCCGATTGCGCGAATGCGACCGCGAGATTCGACATGACCGTCGTCTTGCCGTCGCCCGGTTCGGTGCTCGTCACCACGATGCGCTGAGCTTGCCGATCCGAGAACGAGATCGCGGTTCGCAGCGTGCGGAAGGCCTCGGTCTCGACGCCGTTGGGCTTCGCGTGGCAGAGCACGGCGTCGGCTCCGGTACCGCCAGTGGGCTCCATGGCTCGTACCATCGCGAGCACCGGGACGCCAAGCTGCATGCGCAGTTCATCTGGCGAACGGAACCGGTCGTCGAGCAGATCGAGGATGTAGATCAATCCCAATCCGCCGCCGATTCCCAGGATAAAGCAGACGGCGACGACCAGCACGAGACGTGGAGACGACGGCAGCTTGCCCGCTTTCGGCAGCTTGTTCAGATCGACTTTGATTCCCTCGCCACTGACGAGTTGCAATTTCTCAATCTGCTTCAGCAGCGATTCATCGTTCGCCTGCAAACGATTGCGTTCCATTTCGACGATGATCAGGTTGGCCATCAGGGTGTTGTGGTTGGCGACTTCGGATTTCTCGCGATCGAATTGCTGCTGCAGCGTGTGTTGACGCGACATCGCGAGTTGATATCGCTGGCGAGCCATCCCCAGCAGTTGCGGCCCCAGATCGGCCGAGTTGGCCGTCAGGTTCATCTTGGCTCGCTGAAAGTAGTTGTTGACCAAATCTTCGTGGGCGCGAATTCGTTGAGCCAGTTCCAGCAAATCAGGATTGTTGTCTCCCAGTACGTTGCGGCGATCGTTCCAATCGTTGCGAAGTTTTTGCAATTCCTCGTTCAACTTGGCGACAGCCCAAGCGTCTTGCTCGCCGAGCCCCATTTGCTTGGACAGGATTGAAGCTCCCAGCGTCTCGACCGCCTGAAACATCAACTGCTGCAAGTCTTGACCAGTTCGAGCGGCCTGCTCAACCGTCTGCAAGAAGGACCACGCATCCAGCGTCACACGCTGTGCCTCGATCAGCAGCTTGTTCAATTCGACCACTCGCAAGCTGAGCAGATTCGTGCTCTTGCCCTCGCCGTCGTAGATGTTGCCCGTTTGGCTTTGCAGTTCCAGGAATTCTTGATTCTTCTCCGTAAGCTTCCGGCTCGTCTCTTTCTTTTCTTCGGTCAGCTTCGCGACGGCATCCTGCGTTTGGTTGCCGTAAGTTCGATTGATGTTGTTGATGTATTCGGTGACGATTCGTTGAACGATGAAGGCCGCCACCTTCGGGCTTCGCGAGCGGTATCGGACGTCGATCAGCGTTGTCCCACGCTCGTTGGTGACCGAGACATGGTTCTTCAAAAGGGTCGGCCAGACTTCGGGATTGAATCCTTCGAAGTCCACGCAGTACTCCTTGGGCAAGTCTTCCAACGCCGCGC
This sequence comes from Planctomycetota bacterium, assembly GCA_003669125.1. Lineage (GTDB taxonomy): Bacteria > Planctomycetota > Planctomycetia > Planctomycetales > Planctomycetaceae > SXKJ01. Next base: position 7,861 of record QWQF01000140.1, on the reverse strand, counting down.
TGAGCACTCGATCGCCGGACATGATGCGTTGATAGGTCGCCATCATTTGAAAGACGTCACTGTTGGCCTGGCTGGATTGCGGCGAGGACGTCAGCGAGTCGTGATTTCTTTCGCTTTGAACAATTCGGACCTGAGCATGAGCGTCGTACATCCGAGTCGCTGTCAGGTAGTACGCGGCTCCCAAGGATGCGCTGATGAGCAGCGCGGCCAGCAACGTACCGCGACGGACTCGCACGGCATGCAGAAAGCGAATCATCCCCGCGACCACGTTGGCCGTGTTCAGTATCGGAGCCGGCGCGGGTTGTTGGACGTCGGAATTCATAAGCCGCACTTCCTCGTTCCTAGAAGAACGTTCCCAACGATGCACCGACGCCGAAGCGGATCAGCATGATCGAATCCAGCAGCACGGTCGTGGGTGTCTGCTCGATGGAGACGATGTCGCCGGGGGCGAGTTTCAAATTCATGTCGCCGTTCCGTTTGGCCTCGCGGATGCTGGTTTGAATGACGGCCGGCTGTTGCTGACTGGGCAGTTGTCGCACGATGAAGATTTTATTGGCCGCCCTGTTGGATGTGCCGTTCGCCAACGCGATGGCGTCGAGCACCCGCAGTTCTTCGCCGACGGGATACTCGTAACGGTTGGGCTTGTTGACCAAACCGACGACTCGGATCGCTTCAGGATCGCGACGCTCGACATTCACGGTCGCGCCGTCTTGCAAGTTGTACGATCCTCCGGCCCCTTTTGTGGCCGAGACGAGATCGACTCGGAACGTCGAGGAGGTGTTGCGTGCCTCGACAGGCGTGTCTTGCGAGTGTCCGATCTGAGCGAAGTCTGCTGAGTTACCGAAGCCGCTGGCGATTCGATCTAGCGGAGTCGTGTTCGGTGCGGAGGGATTCCGAACATCGACCATCGTGCCGGCATCATCGGCCAGTCCGCCCGCCGCGACAAACGCGCTGAACAAGTCGGAGCTGCCTCGTGGCAGGTTGTAAATACCTTGGTTCTTCACCGCGCCGATGACTCGGATTTGATTCGTGCGTTGTTTCTTCATCGCGACCGTGACTTGTGGCGAGCGGTAGATGCCTCGCTGAATGCAGGCGGCCGCGATGGCGGACTCGGCGGTCGGAAGGTCCAACCCGCGAACCGGCACTTCGCCGATGTTTGGCAGCGAGATCGCTCCCGCCTCGTTCACGCGCGGCTGCATCACCGGCGGATTGTCCTTGGTGTTCAAGCCCACCAGGATCTGCACTTCCAGAATGTCACCGTTGTCGATGATGTCGTTGTTGTAGGTCACCGTCGTCAGGCCACTCAGATCGAGCTTCTTGGTGTTGGTAACGGTCGGAGCCTGCAACTGCGGAGGCAATTCTTCGGCCTGATAGACGTCTCGTGAGACGCAGCCACTCAACCCAATACCCACGAACAACGCGACTGCAGCGACGAAATTACGCTGCCGACAACGACAAAAATGCACGGACAAAGCCGACGAATCGCGACCGACGTGGGTCATCGAGAGGGCCTTTCGGGGGACCGGAGCACGAATGGTGGGAGCTAACTGGATGGGAATTGACGGAGGGATTGCCGCTGATGGGCAAGGGCGGAATCTGAAGGGGCGCGGACAGTAGAAGATGCCCGCGAAAAGGGTCAAGACGGGTTTGAAGTCGGTCACCTTTCCAGATTGACCCGATGGAGAAGTGGAGTCGATTGCCGTTCGGGTTAGGCAGAAAAGCGTGACCTACAGGAAGGCGATCATTACTGGATCGGCAAAGAATCGCCCGGCGTGAGTGATGCGGATGCCGTCGCCGAAGTCCTCGATCCGTCCAGCGGCGACTTCGCGTTGGATGGTGTCGCCCGCGAGTGAGTCGAGATCGAAGCCGGTCAGCGTTTGAAATTCCTCGCGGCGGATGCCGTCGAGTTGCCGCAGGCCGAGCACGATCGACTCGCGAGCGCGATGTTCTGGCGTGAGCTCCTCGCTCATCGCGATGCCGCTTTGGCCAGCGAGCACACGCTTGATCCAAGTCGTCGTGCTGCGATGATTCGACTCGCGGCGACCGTTGATGTACCGAGCCGCTCCGGGACCGAAGCCAAAATAGGGCAGCGCTCGCCAGTACGTTTGATTGTGCCGACAGCGGAATCCGGGCCGAGCGAAATTGCTGATCTCGTACTGCTCGAAGCCGGCGGCGGCGAGGTCGTCCATCGCGGCGGCGTACATGTCTCGTTCGAGTTCATTCGGGAGTTGCTGAATCGCACCCTTCTCGCGCCGCGACCAGAAGGTCGTTCCCTTCTCAAAGGTCAGGCCGTAGGTCGAGAGATGCGTCGGCCGCAGTTCGATCGCGCGGCGCAAGGTCTCGCGCCAGTGAGCCAGCGTCTGGCCGGGCAATGCGAAAATTAGATCGAGCGAAACATTCTCAAACCGCTCTTGCAGCCGAGCGATCGCGTCGAGGATTTCGGCCTCGCGATGATCTCGCTCCAGCAACTTGAGCAACCCTTCGTCGAACGACTGTACGCCGAGGCTGATTCGATTGACGCCGGCCTCGGCCAGCAAGCGCAGCTTCTCGTCGGTCAGCCCTGCGGGGTTCGCCTCGACCGAGAACTCGTAGCCGGGTGCGAGTCGAAACCACTCGCGAGCCAATTTCAGCAGCCGAGCCAGTTCGTCTTCCGCAAGATGCGTCGGCGTCCCGCCACCAAAAAAGAGCGTGTCCAGTTCGCGCGGCTGTTCGAGTTGCCGCAGTTCCAACTCCATCGCCCGCAAATACTCGCCGGCCAAGTCGTCTCGGCCAGCGAGCAGCGTGAAGTCGCAGTACCCGCAGCGATGAACGCAGAATGGCACATGCAGGTACGCGGCTCGAGGTTCAGCGAAGACGGGAGAGGTCATAACGGCAAACTGTGGCCGTGGCCGGATTGGATTGCAAAGCCTCGCCGACGCTTCGGGTTGGTGTTGATCGTGAATTCTTCCAGATAACATGCCCGCCATGAAAAGTGCATTCACATTTGCCGTCGTTCTGCTGCTGGCCCGCATGGCTCCGGCGGCCGATCGAGTCTCCTTCAATCGCGACATCCGGCCGATCCTGGCGGACGCCTGCTTCCAGTGTCACGGCGCGGACGAGCGACAACGCAAGGCCGGGCTGCGACTGGACGTCCCAGAGATCGCTTTCAAGCCTGTCGAATCGGGAGCCATTGCGATCGTGCCGGGAAAGGCGACCGAGAGTGAACTCATCAAGCGATTGCTGTCGAGCGACGCGAGTGTGCGGATGCCCCCCGCCAACTCCGGCAAGCAGATCACGCCGCAACAGATCGAGACCCTCAAACGCTGGATCGCCGAGGGAGCCGAATACCAAGGCCATTGGGCGTTCCTCCCGCCAGTGCGCCCGGCTGTTCCCAATCTCAAATCTCAAATCTCAAATTTGAAATCTCAGATTTCAAACCCGATCGACCAATTCATCCTTGCCCGCCTCGATCAAGCGGGACTGAAACCGTCCTCCGAAGCCGACAAGCCAACGCTCATCCGCCGAGTCAGTCTTGACCTTACCGGCCTGCCGCCGACGCCGAGCGAAGTCGATGCGTTTCTTGCCGACACCTCCGCGAATGCCTACGAGAAGGTCGTCGATCGACTTCTCAAGTCACCGCGGTACGGCGAGCAGATGGCTCGACCGTGGCTCGACATGGCGCGGTACGCCGACAGCAACGGCTTTCAAATCGACAGTAGCCGCTTTCAATGGCCGTGGCGCGATTGGGTCATCAACGCCTTCAACGACAACCTGCCGTTCGATCAATTCACGATCGAGCAACTCGCCGGAGACCTGCTGCCGAATCCGACGCGGTCGCAGATTGTCGCGACCGGATTCAATCGCAATCACAGGCTCAACGGCGAAGGAGGCATCATCGCCGAAGAGTGGCGAGTGGAAACCGTCATTGACCGCGTTGAGACCACCGGCATGACGTGGCTCGGCCTGACGTTCAATTGCTGTCGCTGCCACGATCACAAGTACGACCCGATCAGCCAGCGAGACTTCTATTCGATGTTCGCGTTCTTCAATAACGTCACCGAGAGTGGCACACTGCAAGGCGAGTCGAAAAACACCGATCCGACGATCTCGATCCCGACTGCTGAGCAAGACGCGGAATTGAAACGGCTCGACGAGTTGATCGTCACCGCGAACACTCGCGTCGCCGAAGCGGTGAAGCGGTTGCCCGAATTGATCGCGGCTTGGGAGCCGAGCTTTCGCGAAAAGTTGAAGGGCGACGACGCGACGGTCTGGTCGCCGCTGCAACCGAAAGACGTGAAGTCGTCCGGAGGTGCAAAACTCACGAAGCAAGCGGACGGAACGTACTTGGCCAGCGGCAAGAATCCGCCGCACGACACCTACACGATCACCGCGCCGCTGCCGGCCGGGTCGTTCAGCGGCGTGCTGCTCGAATGCTTGCCGGACGATTCGTTGCCGATGAAATCGCTCGGTCGATTCTCGAACGGCAACTTTGTGTTGTCGCGAGTCGAAGCCGAAATCTCGTCACCGGATTTGGCGTCTCCGCTGGTCGCGAAGTTCGTGCGAGCGGAAGCGACGTACTCGCAAAAAGGTTGGGAGATCGGCCTTGTTCTCGACGACGCGGCCTCGAATGGTTGGGCAGTCGATGGCCCGACACGCCGCGATCCGACGTCGGCGATGTTCATCGTCGAGTCACCACTGACAGTGCCGGCCAACGCGACTCTGACCGTCACGCTCAAGCACGACGCACTGACGCAGCACAATATCGGCCGCTTCCGGCTGTCGTCCACATCGCTGCCGCCGAGCACCGTGAAGCTCGATGGTGCGAAGTTCCCGGAGGCGTTGAAAGTCATCCTCGAACTTGCCGCCGAGAAACGCTCGGACGCGCAAAAATCCGAATTGGAAAAATTCTTCCGAGCGAACGTCGATAGCCCGCTCAAGCAAGCCGAAGTCGCTGCCGCGTCGGCCAAGAAATCACGAGACGACCTAGCCGCGAAGATGCCGACCGTCATGGTGATGAAAGAAGGTGCTCCGCGCGACGCCTTCGTCTTGATTCGTGGCGAGTACGACAAACGCGGCGACAAAGTTGTGGCGGCGTTGCCAGTTGCGTTGACGGAATCCAAAACGTCGGAGCCGCGCACGCGGTTCGACCTCGCGAAGTGGATCGTCTCACCGACGAACCCGCTGACCGCTCGCGTCTGGGTCAACCGCGCGTGGGAAAAGTTCTTCGGCACCGGACTCGTGAAGACGACCGAGAACCTCGGCTCACAAGCTGAGTTCCCATCGCATCCGGAATTGCTCGATTGGCTGGCCGTCGAGTTCATGACCGACTGGGACATGAAGCGGCTGCAAAAGCTGATCGTGATGAGCGCGACGTATCGGCAGGCGAGTTCCGAGTCCAGGCAACTCATTCGGAACTCTTTCGCCGATTCGGACAACCGCCTGCTTGCTCGCGGCCCGCGAGTCCGACTCTCGGCGGAAGCCCTGCGAGACCAAGCACTGTTCGCCAGCGGATTGCTCGTTGAAAAACTCGGCGGTCCGAGCGTGCGGCCGTACATGCCCGATGGCGTGTGGGACGAAACGTCGCGGTACGGCGACCTGCGCGGCTACAAGCACGACACGAACGACGGCCTGTATCGCCGCACGCTGTACACGATTTGGAAACGCACGGCCGCGCCGCCGGCGATGCTGCTGTTCGATGCTCCGAGCCGGGAGATTTGCACCGTCAAACGCTCACGCACCAACACGCCGTTGCAAGCGCTGACATTGCTCAACGAGATCACCTACGTCGAAGCTGCTCGCAAGTTGGCGGAGCGAATGCTGACGGACGGTGGCGTGACTCCGGAGTCGCGTCTCCGATTGGCGTTTCGCCGAGTGACATCGCGGACTCCCACGGATGAGGAAATGGCGGTGCTCGTCGGCGGACTGAACGACGATCTCGGTCGCTTCCGGCAGGATGCGGGCGCGGCCAAGCAATTGATTCGGCTTGGTGAAAGCAAAGCTGGTGCGTCGCTCGACCCGGCCGAGTTGGCAGCGTACACACTCACCGCGAATGTGTTGTTGAATCTGGATGAAGTTGTGACACGAGAGTAATGAATGAAAACAGATTTCACGCGGAGGCGCAAACGCAAAGACGCAGAGGATGCCAAGAGCGGCAGGTTCTGGTTTTCTTTGTGCCGTTGCGCCTCTGCGTGAGCCCCGCCTTTCCCCATTCCGTTTGAAAGGAGCCTGCAATGTCGAAGAACCGCGAAAACATGAATCGGTGGCTGGTGATTCTAATTGTCGTCATCGCCACTGCGATTTATCGGCCAGCAGTTGCGGCTGACGCGAACTGGGTGGCATCGTCGCGCAGCGGGAGTTGGTCCGATGCGGCGACTTGGGCAGGTGGCAAAGTTCCGGAAGCAGGTGCTCGCGTGCACGTGCGGCCGGGGCATGTGGTCGTGTACGACGTGAAATCCGAGACGCCGATCCGCGCGGTGTACGTCGCGGGAACGCTGACGTTCGCGGCGGACAAGGACACCCGGCTGGATGTCGGCGTACTCAAGATCGAAGCGGGCGATGAGCCGACCGAAGGGGGCTTCGATTGCGATGCTCACATCGAAGAGTTGCCGGCCGGCGCGGTGCGACCGGCTTTGCTGGTCGGCACGTCGGAGAAGCCGATTGGGGCGAAGCACACGGCGCTGATTCGGCTCGTGCCGTTTGAGGGGCAAGACAAGCAGTCGTGTCCGGCGATTGTCTGCTGCGGCGGGCGGATGGAATTTCACGGCGCGCCGCTCGGACGGACGTGGGTGAAACTTGGTGCGACCTCGAAGAAAAGAGACGCCGCAGTCACGCTGTCGGAAGCGGTGACAGGTTGGCGAATTGGCGATCGAGTCATCATCACGGCCACGCATCTTGGTCGTGACAACGGTGGCGGGACCGATCTGCTCGAAACGGAAGAGCGGACCGTCACGGCGATTGACGACGCTGGCGAAAAACTCATGCTGAATGAACCGCTGAAGCGTGAGCATCTCGGCGAAGGTGACTTCCGGGGTGAGGTCGCAAACCTCAGCCGCAACGTGATCGTCGAGTCGGCGAATCCCGACGGCATTCGCGGGCACACGATGTATCACCGCGGCTCGGCCGGCTCGATCAGCTACGCGGAATTTCGGCATCTCGGCAAGAAAGACGTGCTCGGCCGGTACGCACTGCACTTTCATTTGGTCGGTAACACGATGCGTGGCAGTTCGGTCATCGGGGCGTCAATTCACAACAGCCACAACCGCTGGCTCACGATTCACGGCACGAATTATCTCGTCGTCCGCGACTGTGTCGGCTATCGCAGCATCGGCCACGGTTACTTCCTCGAAGACGGGACCGAGGTGCAGAATATCCTCGACCGCAATCTCGCCGTGCAGGCGATGGACGGCAAGAAGTTGCCCAAGCAGGTGCTGCCGTTCGATCAGAATGACGGAGCCGGCTTCTGGTGGGCGAACAGCCTCAACACGTTCACGCGGAATGTCTCGTGCGAAAACAATCACTACGGCTATTTCTTCGAAGCGACCGAGACGAGTGCCCTCAAGCTGACGCTGCCCGTGCAGCAGGCGGACGGCTCGGAGAAACCGACCGACATCCGCACGTTGCCGTTCGTGCGATTCGAGGACAACGAAGCTCACTGCGACGGCCTGTACGGCGTCAATCTCGGCCAGGGCGTGAACCGCGTCGGCCCGGATGCCAAGCATCCGTTCGTCCTGCGGAACACCAAGATTTGGGAGATCCATTACGCCTTCCGCGTACAGGCTCCGTGCGTGCTGGTCGAAGGGATGAAAATCTACAACTCGATCTACGGCGTCTATCACCCGAACTTCGATCGCCACGTTTATCGCAACATGTCGATCACGCAGTC
>QWQF01000068.1 GCA_003669125.1 Planctomycetota bacterium | reverse complement strand
GGCTTGCCATTCGTGACGTCTTCGGCGGTCAGGGTCATGTGGAAGCGGTCGAGAATTTCAAACCGCGTGAGGATGCGTCGCAGGTACTTGCTGTCCGAGGACGTCGCGACCCCCTTGGGCAAACCGCTTCGTTCGATGTGGTCGAGCAGCTCAAACAATCCCGGCATCGGTGCGATCTGTTCGTCGAGCATCGCCAAAAACAAATCGTGCGATTCTCGCCACAGCTTCACCGGATCGACATTCAGCCCAGCGGCCTCGACGAGCAACGGATAACCCTCTTCGGCTCGGCGGCCCATGATGAGCGTGAAAAACTCATCGGTCATCTCGCAGCCGTGCCGGCGCATTAACTCGACACCCGCTTCGTGGAAAATCTCCTCGGTGTTGAACATCAGACCGTCAAGGTCGAAGGCGACTGCTTTAATCATGGGCAAACGAATTCGGAGGGGGAAGTCGGAATTGGCTATCGGAGGCACGCGGGTTGTTGTTGGCGGTAACTCAGGTCGAGCACGTCCATCGGGTGAGCGACCCAGATGTCGTGGCCGGCTTGGCGGAGTTGCATTTGCAGTTGCAGCGAGCAGCCGGCGTTGCCGGTGATGACCGCTTGAGCATTCGTCTTGAGGATGTTTTCCAGCTTGCGACGGCCGAGCTGCGCGGCCATCTCCGGCTGAGTGAGGTTGTAGCTGCCGGCCGCTCCGCAGCAAATCTCGCTTTCGGCCAGCGGGACAAGTTCCAGGCCGGGCACGAGCGACAGCAAGTCGCGCGGCTGCTCACGAATCTTTTGAGCGTGGCAGAGATGGCAAGCGTCGTGGTAGGTCGCTCGGAGTTTGATTTCGCCGGTCGGAGCCACCGGGCCGAGCGACATCAAGAACTCGGACACGTCCTTGACCTTGTGAGCAAACTTGTCGAGCCGTTGCCGCGTCGCATCGTCGGCCGGTGCCAGTTCGTGGGCGACATGGCCGTAGTCTTTCAGCATCGAGCCGCAGCCAGCGACGTTGATGATTACCGCATCGACGTCGTCCACGTTGAACGCGGCGGCGTTCTGCTGAGCCAACTGCAACGCCGGTTCGCCGGCTCCGCTGTGATAGTGGATCGCTCCGCAACAGACTTGGTTGCGAGGCACGACGACCTCGCAGCCGTTGTGCTGCAACACGCGAGCGGTCGCCCAATTCGTCGGCCCGAACATCGCATCCGCGACGCAGCCGGTGAAGAGTGCGACTCGCGCGCGGCGTTTGCCGACGGGAGACAACACCTCCGGCAATCGCGGCGTCGGAGGCGGCAGCTTCGGCAGCAGCGATTGCATCCGTTGGAGCTGTTTCGGCAACAGCTTTGTCAGACCAAGCCCTTCGGCCATGCGATCCAAACCCAATCGCTGCGTCCAGCGTGCGGGCGCAAGCGCCCAACGCAAACGGCTCGCGTACGGAAACAGGCCGTAAAGGATGAACTTCTGAAACCAGCCGTTGGCCTGCGGATCTCCGGCCGCGAGTTCACGCTGCTGCATCTCGACGCGAAACGGTTCGATCAGTCGGCCGTATTGCACGCCGGAGGGACACGCCGTTTCACAGGCTCGGCAGTCGAGGCACAGTTCCAAGTGATGTTTGACGGTGTCCGTCAGCGCGATGCGACCATCCACCACGCCGCGCATCAAGTAGATGCGTCCGCGCGGGCTGTCGTTTTCGTTGCCGGTTTCGAGGTACGTCGGGCACGCCGACGTACACAAGCCGCAATGCACACAGCTCATGAAGTAGCGATAGTCGATCTGCGAGCCGACTGGCGCCGCGTGGTGTCCTTGTTCGAAAGCCGACTGCGGAGGCGTCATGATGGCAAGATTTTCGGCAAATGAATTGGTGGGCAAGCAGAAGGAAAACGAGCTCACGGGCTTGCCCGGAGTTTCATCAGTGTCTGGGCCGCGTCGAGCCGCACGCGCGGTTCGGGGTAGTCTTTGGAAATCGTCGCGATATCGTTCGTGATTTCGGAGCGCGTGGACTCGTCAAGCAGTGGGGCGAGTTCGCCGATCGCTTTCATGGCGTTCGTTGCCGCGACCGGAGCGACATCGCCACTTGGCCCGGCTTGTTTCAGGGCGGCGGCGGACTTCAAGACGTCTCGCAGAACCGGAACCGCCTTCAACGATTTGTGACGAGTGAACGCCACCGCCGCATTCGCACGAGTGTTGGCATCCGCATCCGCCAGCAAAACCGTCAGGGCTTGATCCGTGAGGTCGAGCGGGAAAAATCCCAGCGTTAAGGCCGCCAAGGATCTCAGCAGCGGGTCTTGGTCACGGGAGACATTCGCCAACTCTTCAAGAGTGCTGGCATCGGTCAACGGCACACCGCGTTCGTTGGCTCGGTGAGCGATCGTCGCCACCGCTGCGACCGCGTTCTTGCGGACCTCGCGGTCATGAGTGTCTTTCATCGCCTCACGCAGCACCGGCAACACGGACTCCGGAACATCGAGCAAGCCCAACGTCCGCGTCAAAAAAGCTTGCTGGTCAATCACGACCGGCTCGTTGGAACTGCTCTTCAAGGTGTCTGAAAGGAGGGCACTCAGCTCCTGCGCGACCTGCGGATTCGTGGTCAGACGCGGCCCTTCGGACTTTCGATTTTGATCGACCGCCAACGCTTGCGCGAGCCCCATCGCGCCGCGACCGCGACGATGCTCGTTGCTGCTTTTCATGTCAGCGACCAACGCCTGCCAGTCCTGCTCGGCCGACGCGAGCTTGCCGAACAGCAGCCAGACTCCCACGATCGCCGCGACGATCAAGCCCGGCACGACAAACAGTTGCACAATGAACTTTGCCGACGGTGGTTCGACGGGTGGCAAAAATTCAGCAGCGGCCGGCAACTCAGCGTTGTCGGCGTTCTCGATCGGTTCGGAAGTCATTTGGTCTCGTCGGGACAGGGGACTGATTGGCGAATGGAAAAACTATCGGCTCACTTCCCGCTGAGCCAGTTCCAGGTCGGCTTCGACCATCATTTGCGCCAATTCTCGGAACGAAACTTTTGGCTCCCAGCCCAGGACTCGACGAGCCTTGCTGGCGTCGCCGCACAAAACATCGACTTCCGCTGGGCGAAGAAACCGCGGGTCTTGTTCGACGTACTGGCTCCAATCCAGGCCGAAGCGCTGGAAAGTCGCGTCCAGAAATTCGCGGATCGTGTGCGTCTCGCCGGTCGCGACCACGTAGTCGTCGGGTTGAGCCTGTTGCATCATCCGCCACATCGCCTCGACATAGTCTCCCGCGAAACCCCAATCCCGCTGCGAGTCCAAATTGCCGAGCGACAGTTTGTCTTGCAGGCCGAGCTTGATGCGGGCGGCGGCTCGCGTGATTTTCCGTGTCACGAAACCCTCGCCGCGCTTCGGCGATTCGTGGTTGAACAAGATCCCGTTGCAGGCAAACAGGCCGTAGGACTCGCGGTAGTTAATCGTCTGCCAGTAGCCGAAAACCTTCGCACAGCCATAAGGGCTGCGCGGATGAAACGGAGTCTCTTCGTTCTGCGGCGAGGCTTTCACTTTGCCGAACATTTCGCTGGACGACGCCTGATAGAACTTCACCGTCCGGCCGGTGCGAATTTGATGTTGTCGGATCGCCTCCAACCAACGCAGCACGCCGACGCCGGTGACGTCAGCCGTGTAAATCGGGAGATCGAACGACAGTCGCACATGACTCTGCGCCGCAAGGTTGTAGACCTCATCGGGATTGATCTTGTCGAGCAACAAACCAAAGTTACCGCCGTCCGCCAAATCGCCGTAATGCAAGTTCAGCCCCGGAGGTTCGCCGATGCCGGGCGCGTTGCACGGGATCAGGCCATGCACGTCGTAGCCTTTGCCGATCAGCAACTGCGACAAGTAATAGCCGTCCTGGCCAGAGATCCCGGTGATGAAGGCGACTCGCTGCGTAGTTTCAGCCATGATTGGCCGAGTATGATCCGCCACCGAAACGTCCGCAAGCCGCCCGTTTCTCTCCGTGATTCTGTGAAAGACCGCCGCCGTGCCACAGCTTTCCCGCCGCATCGTGATCGCTCAGACGGCGTCGCTGCTTGCCGTGCTGGCGGTCGTGTTGCCGATGGAAATCGAACATTGGCGAACATCGCAACTCCCCGGCGCGAATTGGTTTTTCGGGATCTACGACACGACGATCCCGCTGCTGCTGATCGTGGCTCTGCCTTATTTTTGGTTCGTGCGCCGCCCGTTTTTGTCGCCGGACAGTCGCTGGTGGGAACGGCTCAAGACGTGGTGGCAATCCGATGCGAGAAACTCCGCCGGTTGGTCCGATGCAATCGTCGCAGCCGTGATCGCGGTGACGTCGTTGTGCGTGAGCGTCAACACCTCGCGTTTGGCAATCCGCTGGGATGAAATGCCCCCGCTGGCCGAGGCCGCTCGGCGCGGCGCGTTGCGCTTTGAGCACGAAGACTATCGCTTCGGCGACCTGCCTCCCGCGTATCACGATGAATTTAGTTATGCCTTCCAGGCGAAAACCTATCTGACCCGGCGACTGTTGTCCGAAAGCCATCCGACGGCAGCGCGGCTGTTCGATCAGATGCACGTCGTGAACGAAGGACGCTTCGCGAGCCGCTACTTTCCAGCGACCGGATTGTGGATCGCGCCGTGGCTGTGGCTCGGCTGGCCAACCCTCGGGCATTGGCTGGCGGGAGCGGCGACTTGCGTGCTGGTGTTTGGGATCGGTCGAGAGTTGTCGAACAACGGCACCGGCTTTGTCGCCGGCACACTGACCGCGCTGTCACCCGGAATGGCATTGTTTGGAAATTTGCTGCTCGCTCATCACCCGACGCTGTTGGGATTGTGCTTCTTTGCATGGTCGTTTCTGAGATGGTCGCGTCGTGGTTTTGTTCGCGACGCCGCGCTGGCCGGCATCGGTCTGAGTTGCGCGATGCTCTGCCGACCGATGACCGCAGCGGGATTCGGGCTGCCGTTCGGCGTGGTGTTTGTTTGGCAGTTGTGGTCCAAACTCGCTCGACGCGCAAGCGAGTGGCCTGTCGAGAGCCAGGCTGCAACCCCTCACTCACGCTTCGGGCTGGTTTGGCCGCACCTGCTGGCGATGTCTCTGCCACTGGTCGCCGGCTTCGTCGTGCTGGCGATTCACAACCACGCGGTCACCGGAAGTGTGACGACTTCGCCGTATCAACTCTTCAACGACATCTACACGCCTCGACATGTTTACGGCTTCAACAACGTCGTGCGCGGCGAACAGCATCTCGGCCCGCGAGTCCTCGATCACTACGACCGTTGGGCCATCAATCTGACTCCCGCGCTGGCCGTCGAAAACGCGAAGAACCGATTGCTCGCCTCGTGGCAATGGACGGTCGGCCTCGTGCCGTTGTTGGCGGGGTTGGTCGCCTTCGTCCTGACGGGATCAAGCCGAGGCCGTCGCTGGTGGCTGATCTTCGCAGCGATCGTGTCGCTGTTCGCGGTGCATGTGCCGTATTGGTTCGCCGGGATGTTCAACTGGCATTACGTTTTCGAGACCGGACCGTTGTGGTGCCTGTTGCTGGCGTCGGCGACCGACACGTTGTCGCGTGCTTGGCTGGCGGCGGAGCGACCTCGGATGCCGGTGTGGTGGACGCTGCTCATCGCGTCGTCGGTTGTGGTCAACGTGACCGACTTCGCTCCATTCTGGTTTCCGTCGAAGCTACAAGCCGGTGTCGAACAAGTCGCGTTCTCGCGGCTGAAGTATCAAGCGTTCGACGAACTGTTGCGTCGCGAAGTTCGCCAACGTCCTGCGCTGGTGCTGATTGAGGCCGACCCGGCGGATCGGCACATCGACTTCGTCGTGAATGAACCCGATTTGTCGTCAGACGTGCTGCGGGGACGCTATCCTGTCGCCGATTGGCCGCTGCAACGAATCGTCGCGGCATTTCCAGATCGAGCCGTTTACCTCTTCCGGGCGAAGACCGGTGAATTGCGGCGAATCCCGAAGTGACTGGAGAGACCGAGCCATGCGAATTCAAATCGGTTGTAGTTACCTGTTGGTGTTCTGCGCGACTCAACTTGCTGTTGGAGCCGAGCCTCCCGATCCGATCTCGGCACGACTCGCAAGCACTCCCGCAAATTCTCGGCCGATCAGTTTCGTGCGCGACGTTGCTCCCGCGCTGACCAAAGCGGGCTGCAACGCCGGAGCGTGTCACGGATCGTTTCAAGGACGCGGCGGATTTCGGCTGTCGTTGCTCGGCTTTGATCCCGAGTTCGATCACGAGGTGCTGAGCAAAGCCAGCCGCAGCCGGCGTGTCGTGCCGACCGCTCCGGAGTCCAGCTTGTTGCTGACGAAGCCCGTGGGCGAGGTCCCTCACGGCGGAGGCCGGCGGATTACTCGCGATTCAGAAGTGTTCGCGATTCTCCGAGATTGGCAACTCGCCGGAATGCCAAGCGCTTCCAACAGTGAACTGACCGCGATCAAGCTGACGGCTCAGCCCAGCGAGTTGGTGTTGATGCCGAATCAGTCGCAGACGATTGTTGTCCAAGCAACGTTTGCCGATGGTGAGACTCGCGACGTCACCGCTTGGGCGTTGTTCGATGCTCGCGAAAGTCACATCGCCGAGATCTCACGCACAGGGAAAGTCACCGCGATACGGGCCGGCAAGACCGCGGTGATGGTGCGGTATCTCGGTCAGGTCGCAACGGTCAACGTCGCCGTACCGTTCTCGGCCGAGCCGGTCGCGATCGAGTTTCCGCCGGCGAACTTCCTCGATGAACTGGTCCTTGCTGAGTGGCAACGAATGCGTGTACCGCCCGCTCCGCTGGCCAGTGATGACGAATTCTTGCGGCGCGTGATGCTCGACCTGATTGGCACGTTGCCGACTCCCGACGAGGTGCGAGCCTTCGCGACGGACAAGGCGGCGGACAAACGTGCGAAGGTGATCGACTCGTTGCTCGCACGGCCGGAGTACGTCGACTACTGGGCGATGCGCTGGGGCGATCTGCTGCGGTCGCATCGCCGTTATCTCGGCGACAAAGGTCTCGCGAGCTTCACCGGCTGGGTGCGGCAGTCGCTGCGAGACAACAAGCCGCTCGACGTGATGACTCGCGAGCTGCTGACCGCGCAGGGCAACTTGTACGCGAATGGTGCGGTCGGGTACTTCTTCATCGACGAGAAGGTCGAAGACCTCGCCGAGACAACCGCACAGATTTTTCTCGGCGTGCGGATGCAATGCACTCGCTGCCATCACCACCCGCAAGAAGTTTGGAGCCAGGACGACTACTGGGGACTCGCCGCATTCTTCACCCGGCTGGAGTCGAAGGACTCCGGCGCGTACGGCTCGCGATTCGGCGGGCCACGCAGTCTGCGAGTCGCGGCGAAGCCGAATCCCAATCGGCCGCTGGCAATCGCGGTCGCTCCGAAGGCGTTTCACGAACCGCTGCCGACGACCGACCCGGCCGCCGATCCACGCGTGTGGTTGGCCGAGTGGATGACTCGCGCCGACAATCCGTACTTCGCTCGCAACATGGCGAACCGTCTGTGGGCTGCGCTGTTCGGCCGCGGCCTCGTCGATCCGGTCGATGACTTGCGAGCGACGAATCCGGCCGCGATGCCAGCTGCGCTCGACCGACTGGCTCGCGAGTTGAGCGATCACAAGTTCGACGCGAAGCACCTGCTGCGAACGATCTGCAACTCGCGTGTGTACCAGCTCGCCGGCGAACTTCAGCCGACGCGTGATCCCGACGGCCAACTCTGCACGCACCGCGTCCCGCGCCGGTTGACCGCCGAGGTGCTGCTCGATGCGGTCTCGCAAGTCACCGGCGTTCCCGAAGCGTTCGATGGCCAGCCGCTCGGCACGCGAGCGATCGCGCTGGCCGATCCGTCGTTTCCCTCAAACTTCCTGATGACCTTCGGCCGACCGCTGCGGAACAACGCCTGCGATTGTGCTCGCGGCGGCAACCCCGACCTGTCGCAAGCACTGCACCTCGTCAACAGCGCGACGCTGCACCAGAAAGTCATCAGCGACACCGGCCGACTGGCGACGCTGCTGAAAGCGAACAAACCCGAAGCGGAGATCTTCGAAGAGTTGTATTTGGCGACGTTGTCGCGACGGCCGCACGCCGACGAACTCGCGGCGATCGACGAGTTGATGCGCGAGGCACCGTCTCGCCCCGAAGGACTGCAAGACCTGCTGTGGACGTTGCTCAACAGCTCCGAATTCGTGTTCAATCACTGACAGGCTCTGCGAGAATCTGCGAAATCTGCGTTTCAATCCCTGAGCTTTTAAAACGCAGATTTCGCAGATTG
Source organism: Planctomycetota bacterium (assembly GCA_003669125.1). Taxonomy (GTDB): domain Bacteria; phylum Planctomycetota; class Planctomycetia; order Planctomycetales; family Planctomycetaceae; genus SXKJ01. Next base: position 5,543 of record QWQF01000068.1, on the reverse strand, counting down.
TCGCAGAGGAGGACAAAGACTTTGACCAAGGACCATTTCACGAACCTGATGAAAACCAAGAGCTTGATCTGTGGGTTGCTGTTCTGGGCAGCCTCTGGCTCGATCACGGCTGCGGAACTGGCAAAAGTCATTGACGTCTGGCCGGGCAAGCCGCCGGGAGAGACGCAGGACATCGGGCCGGAAGTCACTCAGCCGCCGAAAGACGGCGAGAACCCGCCGACGATTCGGATCACGAACATCGGCAAGCCGACGCTGTTGGTGTATCTGCCACCGAAGGAAAAGCGGAACCGGACATCGGTCATCATCTGCCCCGGCGGAGGCTTCAACATCCTCGCGTGGAACAAAGAGGGAACCGAAGTCGCTGAGTGGTTCAGCACGATCGGTGTGACGGCGTTCGTGCTGAAGTACCGCTGTCCAACGGCGGCTCGTTCACCGAATTGGCTCGCTCCGGCGCAAGACGCGCAGCGAGCGGTCTCGTTGGTTCGCAGCCGAGCGACGGAGTTCAACGTCGATCCGTCGCGGATCGGTCTGCTGGGCTTCTCGGCCGGTGGGATGGCGGCGGGCGCGGCGACGATCAAACACGCGTCGCGGCAGTACGACGCCAGCGACGACGTGGACAAGGTCTCGTGCCGCCCGGACTTCGGCGTGCTCGTGTATCCGGCGTATTTTGTCGACAAGCAAGGGGATCTCAAACCGGAGTTCACGATCGACAAGACAACGCCGCCGATGTTTTTCGCTCACGCGTTCAACGACGGAGTGACGTGTGAATCGAGCGTCCGTCTGTTTTTGGAACTCAAGAAAGCGGGCGTGCCGTCCGAGTTGCATGTGTACTCGATCGGTGGTCACGGCTTTGGACTGCGGCCCAGTTCCGATGCCGCCTCGACGTGGCCGAAACGCTGCGAAGAATGGCTCGCCTCGCGCGGACTGCTGAAGTAGGTCAGCCTTTCCAGACTGAACCGGCTTCGAAACAGGATCGATGAAGCGTTTGGGCCAGGCTGGAAAGCCTGACCTACGAAAGGCACGAAATGAGTTTCGCTCCCATTCGCATTGCCACACGAGCCAGCCGACTGGCGATGTGGCAGGCGGAGCATGTCCGCGAGTTGCTGAAGTCCGCCGCGCCCGAACGAGCGGTCGAGATCGTGCCGCTGTCGACGATCGGTGATCGAGACAAGACGGAACCGTTGACGCAACTGGGCGGCGACAGCGGCACTGGAATCTTCACTCGTGAGATTCAAGCCGCGTTGATTGACGGCCGCGCGGATGTTGCAGTTCACAGTTTGAAAGACTTGCCGACGGAGCAAGTCGAAGGATTGATACTCGCAGCCGTACCGCAGCGCGGGGCGATGTTCGATGTGCTGGTGTTACCGGAAGGCAGGGGGCAGAAGGCCGAAGGCAAAAGTGATCCTGACCTTCTGCCTTCTGCCTTCCGCGTTCTGCCTTCCGCTGCTCGCATCGGCTCGGGCAGTCCGCGTCGTCGCGCTCAGTTGCTGCATCATCGGCCGGACCTGTTGTTCGTCGAGGCTCGTGGAAATGTCGAGACTCGGCTGCGAAAGCTCGATGAGGGGCAATTCGATGCGCTCGTGCTGGCGGAGGCGGGACTGACTCGATTGGAGTTGGCGGGGCGGATCAGTGCTCCGTTGCGGCCGCCGTTCATGCTGCCGGCGGTTGGTCAGGGAGCATTGGGAATCGAATGCCGCAGCGACGACGAATCGACGCGTGAAGCGTTGGCTCGGCTGACCGATCGAGCGACGCTGCACGCGGTGCTCGCCGAGCGAACCGTGCTTTCAACGATGCGGGCTGGCTGTCACGCCCCACTGGGAGTGTGGACTCGGCCGGAAGGGGATTCGCTGCGATTGACGGCGGTTGTTCTGAGCCTCGATGGCGTGCAGCGATTCGAGTCCGAACGACTCGCGACAGTGGGCTCGGACGCAGACGCGGTCGCGCTGGGGAACGCGGTGGCCGAGGACTTGCTGACTCAAGGGGCGGCGGCTCTGCTGACTTCGTGAACCGTCCGGCGGGTTTCCTCAATCGGTTTTCTCGTTATGACCGTTCGAGTCGAAAGCCGATAACGACGAGAAGTGAGTTCAAAACTAGCGCGCCGCGCCAGTGAGTGGCCGAAGTCTCGAAAAAACAACCACTCGTTGGCGCGTCGCGCTGGCTTTGAATCTTGCGCCCAGCAACACGAGTCGGGCAATTGAAGTGCCGCCAGGCGGCTGGCATCGACGGTGGATACAGCGGCTATGGACAGCGAAACCAGTTCGACATTGGCAACTCTCGACCTGACCGGCGGGCTCGAACCGACGAGTATTCCGCGAGAGTTGTTCGCCGACCTCTTCGAAGAACTCTCCGAGGAGACTCGCAGCCTGCTGGCCGATCCGCAGGTGGCGACGCTGGGAGTCAAAACCGACGGCAGCGCTGCGGCGAACGCTCCCAGAGCGCCGATGTCGCTGAAGGACAGCGGTCTGTCGCGGATGCAGATCTGCGATCTGATCCTCAAACAGATCTATCTGCACGGACACCTGCTGGGTGTCGATATCGCGAAGAACGCGCGGCTGCCGTACAACCTGATCGACGAAAGCCTGCGGTTCCTCAAAGATGAAAAGTGCATCGAGGTGATGTCGGGAGACTTCCTGGGCCGAGCGTCGTATCGGTTCAGCCTGACGGAACTCGGCCGCACGCGAGCTCGCGAAGCGTTCGAGCAATGCCGCTACGTTGGTCCCGCTCCGGTGTCGTTGGAGTCGTACGTCGCCCAATGCCGGATGCAGGCCGTGGCCGGGATCGAATGCGATGCCGAACGGCTGATGGAAGCGTTTCACGGCATGATCATCAGCCCGCAATTGCTGGATGAAGTCGGCCCGGCGGTGTGCAGCGGCCGCTCGATCTTCATTTACGGGCCGCCCGGCAACGGAAAATCGACGGTCGCGCGCGGACTAGGGCGATTTCTCAGTCGCTACAGCGGCGACATTTACGTCCCGTACGCGATCAGCACCGAGAACGCGATCATTACAGTCTTCGACCCGGCACTGCACGTCGTCACCGACAACCACGACGGCGAAACATCTGGTGCTCGCGAGTCGATCAGCGGCGATCAACGGCAAAAACTGGAAGCCACCGTCGATCTCCGCTGGCGGCGCGTCAAACGGCCGGTCGTCATCACCGGCGGCGAACTGACGCTCGATCAGCTTGAGCTGCGGCACAACAAGGTCAGCAACTTCTATCAGGCTCCGGTGCAACTGAAGGCCAACGGCGGAGTCTTCCTAGTCGATGACTTCGGACGGCAGATCGTCAGTCCGAAGGATTTGCTCAACCGCTGGATCGTGCCGCTGGAAGAACGGATCGACTACCTCACGCTCAACACCGGCAAAAAATTCTCGGTGCCGTTCGAGATGCTGATCATCTTCAGCACGAATCTCGATCCGCACGAACTGGCGGACGAGGCGTTCTTGCGGCGCATCCGGCACAAGATTCGGATCGGGGAACCCAGCCTCGAAATGTTCTCGCAAATCTTCCGACTGGCGTGCGAGCAGCGGAAAGTGCCGTTCGATGACCGAGCCGTCCAGTACCTCTTCGCTAACCACTACACTCATGGTCGAACCCCGCGATCGTCAGATCCGCGAGATTTGTTAGAGATTGCCCAGTCGATCTGCCGATTCCGAAATCAGAAGTTTGTTCTTTCGCAGCAGCTGATGAAGGAAGCCACCTCACGCTTCTTCTGCGAACTCTGACACAAATCCCGCAAACGACCGAACCCCTCAAACCACCTCGCGCGGATTCACGTTCGCTGCACACGGAAGTGTGGCATGTCGATGACTCGCTTCACCGCTGTGATCTTGATGCTGGGAATGCTGACCGGCTGCGCGACTTCGGGCAGCGGCTGGCCGTCATTCGCCAAACGCGACACGGACACTCGGCAGGCCAAGGCCAACCGCAAGAAGCTGAACGATCCGAGCAAGCTCGATCTGGCTTACGCCAAGTGGCAGGAGCAACTCGGCAACACAACCGAGGCTCGTGAACGCTACCAGCGCGTGCTGCACGATGAGCCGCAATCGATCGAGGCGTTACTCGGCTTAGCTCGCATGGACCAACTCGCGGGACGCACAGCCGAGGCCGAACAAGGCTTCCGCAGGGCTCTCAAGAATTCGCCCAACAATTCGCTGGTGCTCGACGCCTTGGGGCAGTTCTACGCCGCCCAAGAAAAATGGCCGCAAGCGATCGACGCACTCAAGCAGGGACTGCAAGTTACACCAAACGACGACACGATCCGCTTCCATCTCGCCGTCGTGATTGCGAAGTCAGGCGATTTGGTCACCGCGAAACTGCTGTTCGTCAACTCGGTCGGCGAGGCCGAGGCCGAATACAACCTCGGTCTGATCCTGCACGATCAAGGCAAACTCGACTTGGCCGAGCAGCACTTCGTGCAAGCCGTCGCCAAGAAGCCGACGCTCGAACAAGCTCAGTATCGGCTGAGCGAAATCCGCGTTGAAAAGGAAACAAAAAACGTCCTGGCCGGCACGAACAATCGCCCGCGACCGGACATGCAAGCTCCGGCCGGAGCGTTGCCGAGCAGCACGAACCTTCTGCCGGCTCCCGTCGTCGAACACCGGCTGAATCCCAACGACATGCTCGGCATTCAACAGACGACCGCCCAACAACTGCCGCCGAACGCCGCACCGCAATCCAATGTTGCTCCGGCTGTCGGAGTGATCCCGGCAACCACGCCGGCCGCCTCAAGCCCCGCAAGCGTCTTCAATCCGTTGACCACCGGCACGCCATCAACCGACAGCCTCGCGCCGCAACAGCTTGAGCAACTCCGCAATCAGCGGTAGCTCGGTGCCGATCGTGCCGCGTCGAGTCTGCCGGAACGGCAAAGTTTCGCAGCTTTGCCGGACATGCCGAAGTTCGGAATCGCTCATCGCGTGCCAGTTCTCCGGTCGATGCAGGCGAAGTACGTCCGCCTTTCCAGGCTGACTGTTCCACTTCGCCTTCCTAGAATCCGCCGCAGGTGTCTGCCGTGAACGCCGCACTTCGTTTGTTCGTTCCGGATTTCTTGTCAGACGCTCCGCTGTCCCTGCCGAAGACGTTGTCGCGCGGCAGCCAGCCCGTTCGCAGGAGCCTCCCCATGTCCAGCAATGTCTCGTTCAAATCACGTCTGCCCGACCTGACCAATCAGATCGTCGAGACGTACCAGCAAATCAACTCGATCAACCACCTCGGCCACTCGGCGTTGCCCAGTCGCGAGGCGATCATCCAGATTCTGTTCGACCTCACCGAGGTTCTGTATCCCGGCTATCGTCGCCGGCAGAATTTGCACCTCGGCAACGTTGTCTACCACACCGGCGATTTGATCGACGCGATCTTCGATTCGCTGACCGAGCAAATCGCTCGCGCGCTCGAACACGAATCACGGGTCAGTCCACCCGTCGATGCTGACGGTTCCGCGATCGACTTTCTGACGCCGGCCCAGGTACGAACTTTCACGTTTCTCGAAACGATCCCAGAAATGCGCCGAATGCTGGCTGCCGACGTGCAAGCCGCGTTCGACG
>QWQF01000125.1 GCA_003669125.1 Planctomycetota bacterium | reverse complement strand
GCGGCATGGGCCGCGAACTCGGAGCCGCCGCGCTGGCCAACTACACCGAATCGAAGACGGTGACGATGAGCTTGGGATAACTTCCGATTTGGAAGCCTGCTTGTGACCGAAGTTGGTCGAGTCCTACAATCAGCCTCGATACGGACTTTTCTCGCCGAACCCGACTGAGTTTTCAGGGCCTTATCTGATTTGAGGTTACAGAAAAAGTAAAAGCCTGCTTTCCTTCCGCGATGTTTGCTTCACGAACACTCACGAAAGGGCGCAGGCATGGAAGCCAAGACGCGGCGGGTGCAACTTTCTTGTTGTTCCAAGACTCATCCTTGTCCCCGTTGCGGAAAGCTGGGACGTTGCAAAGAAGTGCTCACGCGTGACGCGCGGGTTGCCGGAGTCGATTCGCAATGCGAACCCCGCGAATAACCTAAAACTGCCGATGACCGACGTCGTGCGCAGCTTGAATCTGGCGAGCACGGCCAACACGGTCGTCTACGAAGCGATCCGGCAGTTCGGCGGACTGATCGGCAACTGAGTGATCGGGCCAGCGAACTCCATCGCCGACTCTTCACCAGATTTTCACAAGGATCGTCTCCTGACCTTCAAAACAACTTCTTGAAGGCTGGTCATGCTCTTGGCTGACCCCGGCTCGCGCAATGTGCGTCATGCGCCCCGCATTCCGATCCCATCGTTGTTGGCGTTGACCATCAACTCCCCACTTCCTTAACGCTCTTCAGACAGGAATCAACCATGAGACCACCGACCTCCAGGAAGCCAAGCGGATTCACGTTAATCGAGTTACTGGTGGTGATCGCCATCATCGCGGTTTTGATCTCTCTACTGCTGCCGGCCGTGCAACAGGCCCGCGAGGCCGCGCGGCGGTCGCAATGTAAGAACAACCTCAAGCAGCTTGGTCTGGCGGTGCAAAATTACCATGACCTCAATAAGTGCTTTCCATTTGGATTTGATGCCCGCGAAACGTTGTGGCACGCGCAGATTCTGAATCAGATCGACCAGACTCCGTTGTTCAAAACACTGATTTGGGATGAGAACGGACTGGGGAACTGGGATCAGGTGGGTTCGCCCAATCTGAAAGCGTGTGAGACGCTCATCAGCGCGTTTCGTTGTCCCTCAATGTCGCAGCCAGAACACGTCGACAATCAAGGCATCCCTGGCCGCGTTCCCAACAGCTATCGAGGTTGTGCGGGCTCGAACGTCTATTCAGACGATGCCAGCACGATTCCGCCCGGAGTGCCGGCCGGCGCGAAATCGTTGGAGGAAGCTCCGTTGGATGGAATGATGTTTGGATGCAGCAGCGTGCGGTTCAGCGACGTCAGAGACGGTACCAGCAACACCGTGATGTTCGGAGAGTCGTACACGGACCACGCGTATGTGAAAGATAATCAGGGGATGGATTTTTGGCAGATGGGTTCGCCACAGAGCGGAAGCTGGAATCTCGGCGGGATTGGCGGCACCGAGTACAGCGAAGGGCTGGGATCGACGGGGCCGAAGTTGAATAGCCGACTCGACCCCTCGGTTCACGGAGTGCTCATGGAGATGTCATTCGGCAGCTATCACACCGGTGGAGCACACTTCGGTATGGCGGACGGTTCCGTGCGATTCATCTCCGAGAACGTGAACCTGGCGACCTACCGCGGAATGGGTTCGCGTAACGGCCGCGAAGTCTTGGGCGAATTCTAACGAACCGCCGCCGCAAGCGTGCGAGCATGTCGCCTGTGGACGCCTGCGGCTTGCGGTGAAACGACTTTTGCCGACCAAACAACTTGACCATGAATAATCGATCTGCAATCACCTCCTCGAAAGAAAGTTGCTTCGTATGAGAGCCATTATCGGATTGTCATTGGCCGCGTGCTGCCTGATGTGTTTGTCAGGCTGCGGCGGGTCGTCCTCCGCGAACTACGGCAAGTTGTCTTTGTTGAGCGTTTCGGGAGCCGTCACTTTGGATGGCAAACCACTGCCAGAGGCCGTTGTAACCTTCGACTCTGAGGACGGTCAGTTTTCCTACGGGTTGACCGACGCCAGTGGCCGGTTCTCTCTCCAGTTCGATTCCGTCAAATCGGGAGCGATTCCCGGAAAGAAGACCGTGCGAATCAGTACCACTCGGAAAATCCTGGGGCTGAATACGGAAGAAGAGGGTGGCGGTGAAGAGGGGCGCAGTGAAGGTGCGGCGGCCACGACAACGGCCCGTCCCATCGAGTTGGTTCCCGTTCGGTACAACAAAAAGTCTGAACTCTCTGTCGATGTCAGCCCGGACAAAACGCATTTTGAATTTCCGCTCGTGTCGAAATAGCTAAAGCTGGTGCTGTCGGATTTCGGCGCGACGAGTCGTGCGAGTCCACATGCCCGAGTGCAGCGCCGACGGGAACGACAATCTCCCGTGTTCGGCATCTCGTCGATCTTTCCAATCGTCGCGGGCTTCGTGAAGGACACGGCCGGTTGGCGGATGAGCGGGAGTCTCACGCTGGATCGTCATGAATCTCCAAAGCCACTCGCCACTTGTAAACGAGTGACAGGGCAGGACCGCCAGCCGCGAGTCGGCGGAAATTCAACGAACATTCTCGGCGAGTTCATGTTTGTCGCGCAAGATCAACCTGTCAGCTTTGTGCCTCCCAACTTCGAAGGACAACTGTGATGTCACCGACCATCTTGATTGCAGACGAAGATCGCGAATCGGCCAGGTTGTACGAACACTATTTGAATCGGTGCGGCTACCGAGTTCTTAGCGCATCCGGCGGTGTCGAATGCCTGTCGATCATTCGCGAGCAATCTCCCGCCGTGATTATCGCCTCGGAGAATATGCCGTGGGGCGGAGCCGATGGCTTGCTGGATTGCCTGAGCGACGATTCCGGTTTGCAATGCTGCCCCAACGTGATCCTGACTGGCTACACGCCGGACGAGAATGTCTCCGTGCTGCGCGAAATGCCCTGCGTGTTTCGCTACCTTCGCAAACCATTCCTGATGGGGCGTCTGCTCGATTACGTTCGTTCGATCGAGTTCGGTCTCCGCGACGCAAGCCGGCCGAGAGTGAGTCCTCGGGATCGACAATCTCCCGTTGCGTGCCACTGACATTGAAGTCGGCTGTCTCCCCTGCTCACGCCTTGCGGCCAACGAACAAATACCACGGCACGCGAGCAAACGGCATGTAGGGCAATCGCGTCGTGAATTCCAAGAACCGTCGGCACTCGAAGTGACGATGCAAGTAGCGAACGTGATCGGGATGGAGATGCACGTTGTCGAACGCGAACCACGTCGGCCAGAATGTCCGGGTGAACCACGAATGTTTGGCATATCCGATTTCTGGATGCTTGCGTGAGACGAAGAAATCGACCGCTCCGAAAACGCCGCCGGGCTTGAGCAGTTCGATCGCGCGATCGACCGCCGCGAACCAGTCGGGAATCATCGTCAGGCTGTATGAGCAAGTGACGACATCCGCTTGGATGGGCAGCTCGAACCGAGTCGCGTCGGCCGCGATCGCTTCCACGTTGGTCCAGCCATTTCGCTCGCAACGCTGCCGCGTCTGCTCCAGCAACGACGGCGCGAGATCCACGACATAGACCTTGCTCAGCTTGGGCACGAGGTCACGTACGAACTCCAAGTTCGCTCCGGTGCCGCCGCCGAGATCCACCCACACGGCCCCCTCGCGCAACGGAAGCTGCTGGACCAACTCGCGACGGCCGGGCAGTAGCCGCTCGCGGAACGAGTCGTAGTCGCCGGCTTGCTGGTGATAGAAACTCTCCATGCGCTCGGCATGAGTGCGGCCCCGCACCGGCGCGACCGTCAGACGATACAACGTGCGAAGATCAGCAATCGTGGACATGAGAGTCTCCTTGCCAACGTAGGTCAGCCTTTCCAGGCTGACCCGATCCGGAATCGACGTGATTTGAAGCGTTCGGGTCAGGCTAGAAAGCCTGACCTACGTTGCCATGTGAGCAATGTGGAAACTGCCGTAGGTGTGGACTCGGTCGTGAGCGTGTAGACGGTCGGCGAGACCGCGTTGATAGTGCAGCAGTTCGGCGACTTCGCGTTCGCGGCCGTTGTGCTGAACTCGCGTGCGATCCACGAAATCGGTTTGCAGCCCCCCGCTGCGCCACAGGAGACGAGCATCGGGAGTCGCGTGATCTACGATGGCTTGCCATTCCTGGGCGAGCAGGGGCTGCCGAGAGGTACTCAACCAATCCATGTGATCCAACAAGACGAACCGCGAGATCGCCGGCGACTGCTCGGTCAAGAACTGCGTGACCGACGCGGTGTGAGTGCTGATGCGATCGACGAGTCCGCCGCGCAGCCGCTCGAAGTTTTCGACTCGCAGATATTCGGGACAACAATCGGGCGAATACTCGCCCGTCAGGTACACGCGCCAGAAGTAATTGTCTTGCAGCGACAGCCGCGTGAAGACCGTCTCGATACTGTCCTCGACGAATTGGGCGATGCCGCCGGAGTAGTGTCGCTCGACCTGCTCACGCTGCGGGCGCGGCACTCCGACCAGCGACAGTGTCGTGTCGCGGCTGAGTATCCAACGAATGAACCGCGTCCAAAAGATCGGCCGCAATCGAGACTCGTAAATCGACTGCTGCTCTGCGATCGAGCCGGCGTGCAAGATCGCCTCGATGCTGTCTCGCGCACGGGCCACGCGGTCGATGTAGCGGTTGACCAACCACGCAAACCAACCGGAGCTGCCTCGGAAATAGAACGACCGCCGCCGCTCGCCGGAGAAGAAGTCGATGTGCCGATCCCAGTATTCGCTCGCGCCCGGCGACAGCGAAGGACGCAACTTGTCGGCGTACAACTCGCGAGCATTTGCGACCCGGCCGCGGCCGAACATCGCGAAGAAGTCGTCGTATTCCAGCCCGCGAATCGCCGCCAGTTTGAGTTCCAGCAGCGAGTTCTGAGCGGGATTCAAGTCCACCGCGAAGACGTGCTCCGGCTCTTGCAGCACGTAGTCCAGCGCGTTGCAACCCGCTGAAGTGATGACCAACACGCGGTCGGTCGGTGAAAGTTCCAAAGCCATCCGATCCAGTCGTGGGTCTTCCCAACAGGTGTTGTAAACCAGGTTGTGTTGATGCACGAATTGAAACACTCGCCCTTGCCACCAGTCGTTGAGTTTCATGGTTTTCTCCTTCTTTCGTTAGACCAACGGAACTTCCAGGATTCGTTCGGTGCTCGGATCGCGACCCCACGTTTCCGCGAAGGGCGTGGACTCGCCGAAGAAGCCAGTCTCGCTCGCGACCGGTTGCAACTCGTCGCTGTGTGTCGGCCGCTGAATCAGTTCAAAGCTTCCGTCGGCATACTCAACAATCGCCGAGCAGCTCTCGACCCAATCGCCACTGTTGAGATAGCGCACGCCGTTTCGCTGAGAGATGATCGGCGTGTGAATGTGTCCGCAGAGGACGGCGTCGCAGCCCTTCGAGGCAGCGTGTCGAGTGACCGCGTCCTCGAAGTCGCTGATGAAATTGGTCGCTTGTTTGACTTGCCGCTTGATCGCCGCGCTTAGCGACCAGTAACCGAAGCCGCAGCGCCGCCGAACCAAATTGAACCAGCGATTCAGCGCGAGCAGCGTGTTGTAGCCCACGTCTCCCACAAGCGAGAGCCACCGCGCGTGCTTTACCACCGAATCAAACTGATCGCCGTGCATCACCAGCACTCGCTGCCCGTCGGCCGTGTGATGGATGAACTCATCCGCGATCTGCACGCTGCCGAGACTGTCGATGAAGTGGCGCAGAAACTCGTCGTGATTGCCCGGCGTGTAGCGGACGATCGTGCCGCTTTTGAGCATCCCCAAGATGCGCCGCACGAGAAAGCTGTAGGAGTCGTCCCAGTACCAGCCGCGTTGCAGCCGCCAGCCGTCGATGATGTCGCCGACGAGATAAAGGTATTCCGGCTGATGCTGCTTCAAGAACGCCAGCAGCGCGTTCGCGTTCGCATACTTGCAGCCGAGGTGCAGATCACTCACGAAGACCGAGCGAACCAACATCGTGCGCATCCTCTCGCCAGAAGCCTCGTTCCCAACGGGCATCGCGAAGGCCAGGGCGATCAAGCCGACGGCTTTCACGACTCAACTCGCCGAGTAGCCAACTCTCGTGAGTCGCCTCCAACAGCGGATCGTTTCGTCAAGCAGTATCGACGGCGACCGTAAAGCCTTGTTGAGGTTCGCGAGAGCTTTTGGTGAGGATGGGCAAAAAGCGCGGCCCGCGTTGCGAAGATGTTGCAGCTACTTTCGGCCGCCAGCGCTCGAAGCACGCCGGTCCCAGCCGAACTCCGGCAGGTCATCCGGGTCCACCGCGAACGCGAGAATCAGGCTCGGTGCATTGGGCTTGAAGTCGTTGTCCACGGTCACGATCAGGAGTCGTCGACCGTCGGGCAGCGTCGGGCCGAACGCCAGGCCCTCAAACTTCTCCGGGCAGTTCGGGCCGGCCAATCCCCAGCGCGGTTCGAGAAAATCGAGAAACAATTGCTTCTGGATCGGCCGCACGTCGTTCGGCAATTCGTCCGCGGACAGCGACGCGATTTGCGAACAGTCGGTCGTGTCAGACAGGTTCACTTTGTAAATCTTCTTCGACCGAGCCGCATCGCCTAGCTCGCTGTCCCGTTCGATGACGAGCAATTGCCGAGGTCCGACGGCGAGTAATTCACTGACACCCGTTTTGGAATTGTCGAGCCGATAGACCAATTCGCGCGTCGCCGAGGTCTTGAGGTTGAGTTCCAGGACGCGGCAGTTGACGCCGATCCGTTTGTCGCCGACCCCCGATTGGCTGTCCTGAATGAGCGGACGCTGCACCATCGCGTACAGAGTTTCGCCACTCGGATTGATCGCGATCCCCTCGAAACCTGCGTTGGGCTGCCGTCCCGTGGAGTTGCCCGCGAGCTCGTCGCTCGGCGTTGCCGCCAAATGCTTGACGCAAAATTTTTCTGGGACCGGCAATTGGCTCGTACGACTGCGGGCAGGGTCGAACACGCTGAGACTCGGCCCGTATTCGTCGGAGATGATCAGCCGATTTTCACCGAACCGACGCACGGCTTCGGGATCAAACCGCAGCGAACGAGTCGGGTCACGCGAATCAAACGCCGCTGCGGAGCCGACGAGTTGCTCGCCACGTTCCGTCTTCAACTGATTGGTGCCGACGAGCGTCGCCCGCACCGGCGTCGGCGAATTGAGTTCGATGACGATTTCAAATTCTTGCAGCCGGCAAGGGAATGGCACGGCTCCATCCAGCGGCCCGCGATCGGGCAGGACGAAATAGCGATTCGCGTGGCCGGAGTATTCGATGCCGCTGAATCCGGCCAGTCGGTTTTGTGGAACGCCGCCGACCAGCGTTTCGGGCAATCCACTCTGGTCCGACGCATCGGCAGGGATCGTGGCCACGCCCAACAATCGAATCTCAGTGCGAGCCTCGGCGGGCACGAGCAGCCACGACAACGCGATCAACAAAAAAGCCGCTCGGAATTTCCGAGCGGCGAGAGCTTGGCAATCGGACATCAAATCATCCTTGTGAACTGTAAGACCTAGAACTCACCGAGGAGATCCTTCTTGCCTTTAGTGACGAGCGCTGCCAGCGTCGCGGGCGAGAGGTTTTGACTGATGAAGCGCACGGAGCCGTCGGCTAAGACAAACTGCGCGCCGCCATTGTGGAACGAGAAAATCTCGGAATCATTGGTGCAATTCATCAGACAGTTGCCGACCATCGTGACTACCCCCGAACCGCTCGTGTTATTCTGCAGGCCCAAGATGTTGGCACCGTCGATGCTGAAGCCGCTGTTGATGTCCGCCCAACCCCAGCCATCGGCCGTGTACGGCGTTCCGAACGCCACGTTGCCCACACGCGGATTGAGACCTTCTTTTCCGCCGATAAATTGAGTCGGACGACCGGCATCCTCGCCAATCAAGAGGGTGTTCGACGTTCCGTCCCTAATCTCGGCGATTCTCACGCCACCAGGACCGCGTCCCATGGCTCCCAACTCTTCTTTGGTCCCCGCAGGCAACGGCGTCCCCGCCAAAGTGAACAACGAATTGCGAGCCGCGTTGACCGAACCGTAGTCCGCATAACCCCACACCGGTCGCCCCGGAGTGCGTCCCAACGCGGTGTAAATCGCCGTCGTTGGCAGAAGCCGTGACGACCCGGCCGAAGGGCAGAGCATGGCCGGCAGTTGCTTGGTGGTTGCCACGTCATTCGCGGCCAGAAACCAACTGATATTCGCGTTGTAGAGTTTCGCCAGCGGGGCTTGGTCGAGCTGTGGAAGAACCATTGTCTGCCACGACTTTTCAAAGACCGTCCCATAGATCGTGGGATTGATATTGATCCGGCTCGGCGGAAGCATCTTGTAAGTGTCTTCGTAATTCATCAACGCCAAGCCCATCTGCTTGAGATTGTTCTTGCACTGACTGCGCCGCGCGGCTTCGCGTGCCTGCTGCACGGCTGGCAACAGCAGCGCGATCAAGATCGCAATGATGGCGATCACCACCAGCAATTCGATCAAAGTAAAACCTCGGCGCACCGCCGATTTCTGGAAAGAACGCATGGAGTAACCACCTTTCGTGAGATAAGAACCGAGAGCCATTTCGAGCGCGAGTACGCGCACCGCGTTAGCGAGTCAGCTTCAAGACGACCGCTTCGGAGGAATCGGCTTTAACCGTGACTTTCAGCCCTGACGATTCGGGGCGCTGATACTTGGCCGGCAGCAATTCCTCGCCGATTCCGTCGTCGGCCGAAGTTCCCTTGGCCGGTTTGAACCACGACACCGTGACGGAGTACTCACCGGCCGGAGCACCATCTTCGGGACGATAAGTCGTCAACAAGAACGTGCCGTCCTCTTTCACGACGGCAAACGGCGTCTTGGCCTTATTGTCCGCTACGGCGAGCGGATGAAACGTCACGGTGGCTTTCGGGATCGGCTTGTCCAAGAACAACGCTTGGCCTTTCACGGAAACCAACTTGCCATCCGGAGCATCCCCCGCGGGAGCCTGCCCACACCCACTCATCGCCGCCAACAACAAACCGCACAACACCACAGGCCACAACCGACCCGCAGCCCAAGTTCTTGATCGCAAAGTCATTCGCATCGTATTTGTTCGTCCGTATGAAGCCGGTCCAGAGTCGAGCGTTCCAGACGTCACCACCAATCGCCACTGACTGGCAAGCGGAATTTAAGGCGACGAAATGAAGGCTTTGTGAATAGCACAACAAGAATGCCGTGCCGCCGGAACAAATCACTCGCTCAATATGCCGGCTGGCATCGGCCTCACGATCGGAAAGTCGGATTACCGAGTCAGCCACATTCCGTGACCTTGCCACAGCACGAGCAAATCTTTTGTTGACCAATGTTCGAGGCCATTGGCCGGATCAACGATCCGCCATTGATCGTCACCGTCTGGGCCAAGACAGACCACGGAGTGTGAGACTCCCGGCAGCCAGCCGCTTTCTTGGCGATACTTCCAGCCAGCCGGCACGTCGCGCGGCAGTTCGACCGTAAGGATCGCCGGTGCGTCCTGAGAAACAGACCGCAGAGTCTCCAGGGTCTTGGTTCCGAGTACTTCGATTCGCCACGGCGAAGAGAGTTTCTTGCTCAAACCGCGATACAGGCCCATCCAGTGCGTCCCATCGCGAGTCAGACACAACCGCGCCATCTCGGCTTCGGAGGTCGCGACTCCCACACGACGCAAGGCGGTTGCGGCCGAAGCCGCGCTGCAAGTGTGTGAGGTAGATTGCAAACAGCACTCTCCGTCCCAACGGTTCTCGCAGGTGGGAACAACTCCGAACAGCGGCCGAACCAAGGCTCCCAGTCCGACGACCGTCAACAACACGACGGCAATGGTTCGGGATCGCGGACGGCCCCGCAATCGGCGACACGTCAAGCCGATCAACACGGCTGCGAATATCGGCAGCCAGTTCCCCAGCACGATCAAGTTCGAGAACGGCAACCAACTCGCCAGCCAAGGATGATCCCAGACGAAGGCGATGTACGACACCAGTGCGACGGCCAACACCACTCCCGCGAAGTCCACCCAGTGCAGCGGCCATTGACGACTCCACTGCCGCGCCGCGTAGCCGCAAGCTGCCGACACGCTCACGTTGATCGCGATTCCGAACCAGAGATCCTCCATGACGCGGGACTCCCTTTCGGAACCGTTCGCTCAGCGGACGTTGAGCAAGAAATCCGTCTCCGCGTCCGCGAACTCGGAAGCGCCGGCATTCGCGGGCAGGATTTGTTCGACCATGCCTTGCAGCAGGCTTGCGGGATCGGGGGGCGGGACCACTCGCAGCAGGTAGGGATCGCAGATGATCGTGTCGTCGATGCGGAGCAAGACCGTGCGTTCCGAGAGTTCTTCGCCGTTGTGAAAGACCTCGCTGCTGAATCCCACCAAACACCAGCGGGAGTGTTTGTCGAAGCGAATGGCAAACTGCGGAGCGAGCGTCGGCAAAGACTCCAGCCGCAGCGGATAGACCTGCGCGGCTCCGACGAACAAGCCCCAACGCAGTATGGCTTCGTCGATCGCGACCAGACGATCCGCGGGGAAAAACCGAATGTGTTCACGAAAACGCTTGGGACAGGAGACCGAGAAAGAGTCCCCTTCCACGCGCAACCAGAGGTCCGGCAATTCAAGCAGGTCAGACATCAGAGGCCGTTCCATCGCCTGCGGTTCGGCGAGGCTGTACCGCAGGTGAATCAGATTGCCAGACCGTGTGGTTTCGATTTCCAACCGGTCAATTTTTGGTGAATCGCAGCGAGAGGAGTCCTTCGCGATTTCTCAATGTCAGGTTCTCCAATTCTTCACGACACGTCGCCAACGTCGCGCACGCTCTGGAATCCATCGCGAGACAAAGTGCGGCGAATGATCGACGACCATAATTCAAGCTCAGCCACGATGGTGAATTGGAGTCCGCAACAATCGCGACTTGCGCTGGCGTTGGTCGCGCTGACGTGCTTGGTCTATGTCCCGGTTTTGTGGGCAGGCTTCGTCTGGGATGACGACGATTACGTCGTGGAGAATGCCTCGCTGCGTGACACCACCGGCTTGGTGCGCATCTGGACCGACCCGCTGGCGACGCCGCAGTATTACCCGCTGGTGCAGACCTCGTTCTGGATCGAACAGCATTTGTGGAGCCTGCATCCCACAGGATATCACCTGACGAACGTGTTGTGGCACGCGCTGTCGGCGGTCTGTCTGTGGAGGCTATTGCAGCGCTGGCAAGTTCCCGGCGCGTGGCTGTGTGCGGCGGTATTCGCGGTGCATCCGGTGCATGTCGAGTCGGTGGCGTGGATCACCGAACGGAAAAACGTGCTCTCCGGTTTTTGGTATCTGATCTCGACTTCGTTGTATTGGGAATTCACGGAATCCCATCCGAGCAAGTCGGCCCGCGACTGGGATCGAGCGACATGGGGACGCTATCTCGGAGCATTCGCGGCGTTTGTCCTGGCGTTGCTGAGCAAAACGGTGGCGTGTTCGCTGCCGGCGGCTCTGTTGCTGATCCTGTGGTGGAGACGCGGAACACTGCGAACCGCCGATTGGCTGCGTCTGACTCCGTTCTTTGTCGTGGGGTTGAGCTTCGCCTGGCTGACAGCGCATCTGGAACAAACGCATGTGGGGACTGAAAATATTGACCTCGGCCTGACAATTCCCGACCGGATCGTATTGGCCGGTCGCGCTGTCTGGTTCTATCTCGGCAAGTTGCTGTGGCCGACGTCACTGACCTTCATCTATCCGAAGTGGCAGATTCGCGCCGACGAGTTGTGGCAATGGAGCGGCGTTGCCGCTGCGGCGGCTTTGTTGATGACGCTGGGATTGCTTCGGCAGCGGATTGGCCGGGGTCCGCTCGTGGCGGCTTTGTTCTTTGGCGGAACGCTGATACCGGCGCTCGGCTTCGTGGACGTGTTTCCGATGCGGTACTCGTTCGTCGCGGATCATTTTCAGTATCTCGCCAGCTTGGGACCGATCGTGCTGCTGGTGAGTTGGACTCAAATTGTGACGCGACGCTCCGCGTCGCGATTCACGACGCAGACAATTGACACTCAGGCGAGCGGGGCGGCGTCAATTTGTTCACAGACGATTCTCTTGTTGGTGCTGGGAGTGCTGACGTGGCGGCAGGTGTGCGTGTACCGCAACCTTGAAACGCTTTGGCGGGATACGCTGGCGAAGAATCCGGCAGCGGCGATCGCTCACAACAACCTCGCTGCGATTTTAGACGATCGCGGCGACAACGCAGGGGCGTTGGCTCATCTGCAAGAGTCGGTGCGGCTCGACCCGTTGCCGGAGTCTCTGGCGAATCTCGCTTTGCTGTTGGCCAAGCATGGCCAAATCGAGGAGGCGGTCACTCAGTACCGTGAGTCGTTGCGTCGTGAACCGCGAGCTGCGACGGCCAGGGCCGAGCTTGCTCAACTGTTGGCGCGGCTTGGTCGTCACGACGAGGCGCTGACCGAGTTTCGATTGGCGCTGGAGCTGACGCCGCGTGACCCCGACCTGCGGTTGCAGTTGGCCGAGTCACTGCGCGTCATGCAACGTCCCGACGATGCCTTGCGAGAGTTGGAGACCATAGCCGAATTGGCTCCGAATCATCCGCGGCTGTGGTTTGATGTCGGCGTGATTTGGTTGGAGCGTGATCCGTCGCAAGCGATTGCCGCGTTGGAACGAGCGGCCCAGCTCTCACCGCAGACGGCCGGCGTGCATTACCGACTGGGCCTGGCTCGCGAGCGAACCGGCGACGCGGCAGGAGCGGCGGTCGCGTTCCGGCAGGCTCTGCGACTGCGACCAAAGTGGCCGGAAGCGAAAGCGGCGCTGCAACGTGTCGCGTCCCCGTGAGTGGATTCCAATGGCACTCACTCTGATCAGCCGGAACGCGCTAGCGTCCGGTTCGGACACAAGAACTAACGACCAACCGGACGCTAGCGCGTTCCGGCTCTTCATTGAGTTTTCACAGAATCACTCATTGATCTTTTTGGCGACCGAGCATCATTTCGGTCTGTCGATTGCCGGGGGCAGCGAGATGGACGAGCCACGTACATTGCCGGATCTCATCAAACACACCGAGAAACTCGCTCGGCAGTTGATGGCGCACGGGCCAGGAGGGGACCCCAGCGTGTCGCTCTTGGCTCCGTGCAAAAAGAAATCTTGCTCGTCGTCGGCCCAGCCACCTCCGGGGAGGACGGTGGCCATCGGGTCGATCGTTCCGCGGATGTACCACACGGGACGACCGGCGTCCTCGGCGATGGCGAGCGTCGAGCTGGTGCCGTCGCGAATATCGCCAATTCGGCATTGAGTGAAGTTCACTTGCAACGCGCCTGCTCCTCATTCGGACTGCAGATCGACCAAACCCGTTCCATTGAGCAACAAGCCGATGCCTTCCGCCGGCGCGTAATCCGCACAAGCTCGCGGGCCTGAAAAGGAAACTCCGCCCACACTGATCGGCTTGGTGTCGATCCGATTCGAGTTGGGCGTCGAGGGACATTGAAAAATGGCAAGCTGTGTCGGAATAACGGAGGTGTTCGGTGCCTCAAACCAATTCACTCGAAACTCGTAGCGTTTGGCCAAGCTGCTCTGTTCCACGAACGGCAACAGTCGGGCGAGAGTCGCAGCCTGCTTGCGTCCCGTATGCGTTGGTGTTGATCGAGTCGCGGTCGGGAACATGGCCCACTGGCCTTCGTAGCTGTGCAGCGCCAAGCCAATTTGCTTGAGGTTGTTCGAGCATTGCGACCGCCGAGCGGCTTCACGAGCCTGCTGTACGGCGGGCAACAACAGCCCGATCAACAGTACGATGACGGCAATCGTGACGAGCAGTTCGATCAAGCTGAATCCAGCCCGTCGCCCTATCGCGATGTGC
>QWQF01000237.1 GCA_003669125.1 Planctomycetota bacterium | reverse complement strand
GTTCAAGATGCAGGGCAAGGTGCCGGAGTTGCTCGACATCTCGAAAGAGCCACAGTCCGTGCTCGATGCTTACGGGGTGAAGCCCGGTCCTGCCGGCAGCTTCGCGCGGCAATGCCTGATGGCTCGGCGTTTGACCGAAGCCGGAGTTCGCTTCGTCGAGATCTGCCATCCCGGTTGGGATCAGCACAACAATCTGCATCGCGACCTCATCAAGAACTCCGCCGCCACCGATCAGCCGACCGCCGCGCTGCTGGACGATCTCGGCCAGCGCGGACTTCTGGATGACACGCTGGTCCTGTTCGGCAGCGAGTTCGGCCGCATGCCAACCGCTCAAGGTCCGGACGGCCGCGACCACAACATCACCGGCTACCCGATGTGGCTGGCCGGTGCCGGTGTGAAGAAAGGTTTTTCATTCGGAGCCACCGACGAATACGGTCTGCACGCCGTCGAAGGCCGGATGCACACCACCGATCTGCACGCCACGCTGCTGGCTCTGATGGGTCTCGACCACGAAAGCCTGACCTACCGCTACGCCGGACGCGACTTCCGGTTGACCGACGTGGCCGGCAACGTCGCTCACGAAATCTTCGCCTGAACCGTTCGATCATTCATCGTTAGTGAGTCACATGGCAACAAGCAAACTCTCGCGATTCGTCGCCACGCTGGTGTTGGTTTCCTCGATTCTCGCGGCAACGCACCGCAGCACACTGGCTGACCCGCCGAAGGTCGCCCTCGAGAAGCGAGTGGCGTGGACGACTTCGCGGTTCACGGGGTCGCCGGAGGTGCCGCTGCCCTACGTGACCGAACGGGCCTTCCCGTCGCTCAAGTTCAACAATTGTCTCGACATCACCAAGGCGCCGGGCAGCGACCGGCTATTCGTCGCCGAGCAAGGAGGCAAGATCTTTTCGTTCTCGAACAAGCCTGACGTGGCGGCGGCCGACTTGGTGATTGATCTCGCCAAAGAGATCAAAGGGGTACAGGCGATTTACTCGATCACGTTTCATCCGGACTTCGCGAAGAACCGGTTCTGCTACGTCTGCTACATCAAAGGGGGCGATCCCGAAACCGGCTCGCACATCGCGCGGTTCACTCTGTCGGACACCGATCCGCCGACGATCGACGTGGCGAGCGAAACGACGATCATCACCTGGTTCGCCGGCGGCCATAACGGCTGCAGTTTGAAGTTTGGTCTCGACGGCTGCCTGTTTATTTCCACAGGGGACGGATCTGGGCCGAACCCGCCCGACTCGCGACGCGCCGGCCAGGACGTCAGCAACTTGCTGTCGAGTATTCTGCGGATCGACGTCAATCACGCTGATGACGGCAAGAACTATCGCATTCCGGCCGACAATCCGTTCGTCGATTTGAAAGGGGCGCGCGGCGAGATTTGGGCCTACGGCTTTCGCAATCCGTGGCGGATCAGCATCGATCAAAAGACCGGAGACCTGTGGGTCGGCGATGTCGGCTGGGAGTTGTGGGAGATGCTCGATCGCGTCGAGCGCGGCGGCAACTACGGTTGGAGCGTCGTGGAAGGTCGGCAGTCGACAAACCCGGAATGGCCGCGCGGGCCAACTCCGATCTTGCCACCGACGATCGACGTGCCGCACTCTGAGTCCTCGTCGATCACTGACGGGCTGACGTATTACGGCTCGCGGCTCAAGGAGCTTCAGGGACATCATCTCTACGGCGACTACGACACCGGAAAAATCTGGAGCTTCCGCTACGACGGTGGAAAAATCGTCGATCACCGCGAACTCGCAGACACGACGCATCGCATCGTCGGATTCGGCGACGACAACGACGGTGAGTTCTACCTGCTGGATCACACTGCCGGGACGATTCATCGGCTGATCCCGAACCCGCAGCCCGATCAAAGCGCGACCTTCCCGCGAAAGCTGAGCGAGACCGGCCTATTCTCATCAATCACCGCGCAGACGCCGGCAGCAGGCGTCATCCCGTACTCGATCAACGCGGAACCGTGGGCCGATCACGCCGTCGCCGAACGAGTGGTCGCGATTCCCAACGAGCTTTCGATCCCCAACTTTTTCACAACCAAAGCGGTCGGTGCCTCGGCGACGTTTCCGAAGGACACCGTGTTCGCGAAGACGCTGTCGCTCGACATGCAGCACGGCCAACTGGCCAGCCGCCGCCGAGTCGAAACGCAACTCCTGCACTTCGACGGCATCGACTGGCTGACCTACTCCTATCAATGGAACGACGAGCAAACCGATGCGCTGCTGCTCGCCGCCGCCGGTTCCGAGAAGACCTTCGACATCGTGGACGCGGCCGCTCCCGGTGGCAAACGACCGCAGACGTGGCGGTTCTCCAGCCGAGCCGAATGTCAGCGCTGTCACAATAAATGGTCCGGCTCGGCGCTCGGCTTCATCCCGGCGCAGTTGAACAAAGAGCACGACTACGGCGGGGCGTCGGCTTCGCAACTCGACACGTTGGCACACATCAAGATTGTCGAGACGCCGCCCACCGAGAAGCGGCCACAACTCGCCAATCCGCGCGATCCCGCTGCCGATCCAGACGGCCAAGTCCGCGCCTATCTGCACACGAATTGTTCTCACTGCCACCGACAACATGCCGGCGGAGCGGTCCTCTCGATGATGCACTTCGACCTGCCGCTGGAGAAAACGAACATGCTCGGAGCACGCCCGTCGCAAGGGACGTTCGGCATTCACGCCGCGCAAGTCATCGCCCCCGGCGATCCGTTTCGGTCGGTGCTGCTGTATCGCATGGCCAAGCTCGGCGGCGGCCGCATGCCGCACCTCGGCTCGACGGAAATTGATCGCGACGGCATCAAGCTGATCCACGATTGGGTGGAACGGCTCCCCCGAGACGCCACGAAAGAAACCGCCACTCACGAAGCTGCCGCGAAACTCCGAGCCGAAGAGACGGCGGAATTGGCCCTGCTGATTGGCTCGGATGCGTCACAAATTCAACAGGCAATCGACAGGCTGCTGTCCTCAACAAGCGGCGCATTGCAACTGCTGCGGAGGATTGATCAGAGCAAACTCTCGGCACCGGTCACGTCACTGGTCGTCGAGAAGGCGACTCGGCACAGCGACGTGAGCATCCGCGATTTGTTCGAGCGTTTCCTTCCTCCGGAGCAGCGCATCAAGCGGCTCGGAAGCGTCGTTCAGGCACAGCAGATTCTCTCGCTGTCCGGAGATTCGGAACGCGGCAAGCGAGTCTTCTTCGAGACCTCCGGCGTGTCGTGCAAGAACTGTCACCGCATCCAAAAAGAGGGCAAGGAGGTCGGCCCCGAGCTCACGACGATCGGCAAAAAACTCACGCGACCCCAATTGCTGGAGAGCATCCTCGAACCGTCGAAGCTGATCGAACCCAAGTACGTCACGCACCTCGTGGAAACCGACGACGGCCGCATCCTGACGGGCCTCCTGCTGAGCAAAGACGACAACGAAGTGGTCCTCAAAGACGCTCAAGACAAAGTGAGCCGCATCCCCACGAAACAGATCGAGCAACTGGTCCCGCAGCGGCAGTCGCTGATGCCGGACCTGCTGTTCCGAGACATGACCGCTCAGCAAGTCGCTGACCTTCTGGCGTATCTCGGTTCGTTGAAGTAGCTCCACGCTCCTGCAAGAAAGTGAGCCGTCGTTCATGAAGCGTTACCCCAGTGGCATCATGGCGACCTGCTGCGTTCCGTGGGGTGCCGACGGTCAATTCGCGGAATCGATTTTTCGTCGAGGCGTACGAACAACACTGGCTCACGGGACGAAGCACTTGTACGTCTTCGGCACCGCCGGTGAAGGCTATGCCGTGACGGACCGGCAATTCGATCAGATCGTGGCGGCGTTCGCCGACGAGATGCGGCAAGGCGACGCCGAGCCGATGGTCGGGGTCATCAACCTGTCGCTCGGAACGATTTGCGAACGGATCGAACGCTGCCGAGACAAGGGTGTGCGGCAGTTTCAAATCTCCCTGCCGAGTTGGGCCGCGTTGGCCGAGCACGAACTGTTCAACTTCTTCGACGGTGTTTGCGGCCGTTTTTCCGATTGCCAATTCATTCACTACAACCTGCCTCGCACCAAACGGATGGTGACGGGCAAGGAGTACGGACGACTTGCCGAAGCTCATCCGAATCTCGTGGCGACCAAGAACTGCGGCGATTCGTTGTCGCACCTGCACAGTCTGATGGTCGACGCGCCGCAGTTGCAGCACTTCTTGTCGGAAGCGGGTTACGTTTACGGTTCGATGTTCGGCGAGTGCGGCATTTTGGCGTCGTTCATCATGAACTGGCCGAAGCTGAAAGCTCTGTGGGAAGCGGGCCGCAGCCACGATGTCGCCACGATGGTGTCGATCAATCGTGAAGTCGATGTCGTCCTCAAAACGCTGTTTGAAGCGGTCCCCGACAGTCGCATCGACGGCTCGTACGACAAGCTCTTCGAGAAGATGTACGACCCCGAATTCCCGCTGCGCCTGCTGCCGCCGTACGTCGGTTCGAGCGACGACGAGTATCACGCCTTCGTCCGGCTGCTCCGCGAACGACTTCCCGAATGGGTGCCTGCTGCGGAGGGAACACGATGAATCCCCTCCCGTCGATTCTCGCGATCGACGTTCACGGCCACTACGGGCGGTACATCGGCGAGGCGGGCGATCAACTGGCTGACGGCTTCTATTCCGGCGACGCGGCCGAGGTGGTGCGTCGAGCGAGCGCGGTCAACATTGTGCTGACGATCGTGTCGCCACTGACCGCCTTGAAGCCGCGATTCCAAGCGGACTCGGTGGCTGGAAACATCGAGGCGGCACGCGTGGTCGCGCAGACTCCGGGTCTCAAGCAATACGTCGTGATCGATCCGTTGCGTCCGCAGACGTATTCTCAGGCCGAGGAAATGCTCGCTCAGCCGCAATGCGTCGGCATCAAGTTGCATCCGGAAGAACACGGCTACGTGATTCGCGATCATGCTCGGCCGATCTTTGAATTCGCCGCGCGGCACCGAGCCATCGTGCTCACACACAGCAGCGAGAAGAACAGCCTCGCGGCCGATTTCGTTCCGTGGGTGAATGAGTTCCCTGAAGTGCGTCTGATCCTCGCTCACATCGGCTGCGGCTGGGACGGCGATTTGACTCACCAAGTCCGAGCGATCCAGCAAAGCCGTCACGGCAACGTCTTCGCCGACACGTCGAGCGCCCGGTCGATCACGCCGGGGTTGATTGAATGGGCGGTGCGCGAAGTCGGCGCGGACCGCGTGCTGTTCGGCACCGACACACCGCTGTACCACGCCGCGATGCAGCTCGCGCGCATCAATCATGCGGATCTGTCTGACGACGTCAAACGGCAGATTCTTCGAGACAACGCGCTGCGACTGTTTGGAGCGAAGCTGGAACTGCTCACAAAATGACGGAGCAGTCAACGGGAGGGCGAGGCTCATCACGCGGAAGTTTTCTGTGATCGGAAAACTTGAGCGCGTACGGATCGCAGCGGCGATAGCGGTAGCGAAACCGATCGAAGTTGTAGACGAAGTTCTGACTGGCAGCATTCGTCCCCGCATCCCAGGAATCGAGCACGTGGTACTTGGGCATATTCCGCGGCGACTGCACCGGCGATGGGCCCAATGTCGCCTCGGCAAGGCCGCCATCCAGATGCGGTCGCGCGTGCGTCGCACAAGTCGGTCATCATGATCTATTTGACCGGTGGGCCGCCGCATCAAAACATGGTCGATCTGAAGCCCGACGCTCCGGCCGAAATCCGTGGCGAGTTCCGGCCGATCGCGACCAACGTTGCAGGCATTCAACTCTCCAAGCACCTGCCACGCGGCGCGGCGATGATGGACAAGTTCACGATTATTTACTCGCTGGTCGGGGCCGAGGATCGGCATTCGTCGTTTCAGTGTGCCACGGACAGGCTATCTCGTCAGCAGTCGCAAGGGGGTTGGCCGGAGATCGGATCGGTGTTGTCCAAGCTGCATGGGCCAGTCGATCCCTCGGTACCTCCGGCCGTCGACCTGTCGATGAAAATGGAGCATCAGCCTTACAACTTGCCGGGGTCGGGCTTCCTGGGAATGGCTCACGCGCCGTTCAACCCATCGAGCGATGCGATGCAGAACCTGGTGCTGCAAGGAGTCAGTCTCGACCGACTAACCGATCGCGGTTCGATGTCGCGTTGACAGAACGCCACCACGCCACGATCGCAACCAAAGCCCATGCCCTCAGGCACCGCCGGCATCTTGGCCGCCGACGCCTTGATGGAGACGTGTTCGAAGCTGGAATCCTTCGCGAGAAAAATGCGGACTGGGATCTGACACGCAATCTGGTCCAGCAACTCCACCACGAGATTCAGCGAACCATCGACTTCATCCCGAACATCCGCGCGATGGCCTGAAGCGAAGTGGAAGTCGACGATCAGCCCATCAACTCCGGAATCGGTTTCCCGTGGTCAACGATGGGAGTTGGACGTCCGTTGAAGTCTTTGATCAGCGTGTTGGCCGAGTCAATTCCCAGGTGATGATAAATGGTCGCCAGGAAGTCGCCGGGACCGCAGATGCGTTCGATCGAGTCTTCACCGCGTTTGTCGGTGCCGCCGATGAATTGTCCGTGGTCGATGCCGCCCCCCGCCCAGATGTTCGAGAAGGCTCGCGGCCAGTGGTCGCGACCGGGTTGAATCGTGCCGGCGGGAGCACTCGCGTCGCCGCCTCCCGTGCTGGCGGCGTAGCTGATCTTCGGAGTGCGACCGAACTCGCCCGTGACGACGAGGAGCACGCGTTTGTCCAAGCCTCGATCGGAGAGGTCTTCGATCAACGCCGAGACCGCTTGGTCGTAGGCCGGGGCGCGGAACTTCATTCCGTCGAAGACGTGCATGTTGACCGCATGATCGTCCCAGTTCTGAACACGTCCGCAGAGCGGGCCAGCGAAACTCGTCGTGAGAACATCGACTCCCGCTTCGATCAATCGCCGGGCGAGCAGCAGTTGCTGACCCCACTGATTGCGGCCGTAGCGATCGCGAATGCGCGGGTCTTCGCGGCTGAGGTCGAACGCTTCTTTCGTCTTCGAGTTGGTCAGCAGGGTCATCGCCTGCGTCTCGAATTCATCGAGCGCGGCCAGTTCCCGTTGTTGATCGAACGTCCGTTCGAGTGTGTCGAGGTTTTGTCGCAGTGACGAACGGCGTCCCAGACGCCGAACCTCATTCGTGTCGGTCAGGCCGATGTTCGGAACCGAGAACGTCGGCAGATTTGGATCGCCCGAAACGACGAACGGCGAGTGAGCGTCACCGAGATACGCCGGCCCGTTGTATCCCGATGGTGGATTGATCCCGACGTAACCTGGCAACGGTTCCTGGCGCGGTCCCTTCAGCGATCGAACGTAATTCGTCACCGACATCCAGTCCGGATAACGCGGCTTCGGTTTGTCGCGCGTGTCGGGATCGCCAGAGAGCAACTGCATCGAACCGGCAGGGTGTCCGCCCGCCGCTTGGCGCATCGACCGCAGCACCGTGAACTTGTCGGCGATCGCAGCTTGTCGCGGCATCAGTTCGCAAAAGTTGAGCCCCGGCACCCTGGTCGGAATGGTCCCGAACGGACCGCTGTATTCACTGCCAGAGTTCGGCTTGGGATCGTAGCTTTCGATGTGCGACATTCCGCCGGGAAGCCAGACCATGATCACGGCGTTCCTGTCGCGGCTTGATCCCGATTCCTCAGCCGCTCGCGCGCTCTGAGCCTGCAACCGCAGAATGCCCGGCAGACTGAGCGACGCGAACCCCGCGAGTCCGGTTTGAAGAAAGCCGCGACGGCCCGAACAAATGCTGTCGGGACCGGGGCAGAAGACGGGTGAGTTGGTCATGGTTGGGTTCTCCGAATTTCACTAACCCGAAACGTCAGCGAGGGCGAACGCTTCACGGGGCTTTGGTCACGGTTTTCTGTTTTGAATTCGTTGTCAGCTAGAGCGATCGCCCTCCCTGACGCTTCGGGTTATTTGGCGGGTGCGTTCACGCGGATCGCGATCGGTTCGGAAACGACGATATCGACAATATCTGTGGGAGCGGCGGCGGCCGTGGCCTTCTTGAGTCGGTCGGCCGCGGCAGTCACTGCGGCGGTTGCGGCTTTGTGTTTGACGGTGGCAGCTTCCACAGCTTTATCGGCTTCGGGCTTGGCCTCGGTTGCAGCGGCCTTGGCGGCTTCAGTCAGTTTTTTAACTTCGGCGTCGATCGCTGACAGTTCCTCCATCGCTTTCTTGTGAGCCTCTTCGGCGGCGACGACCAAGTCCGGACGATGCCGATATTTTGCGACCGCTCCGCCGTAGAAGGCGATCAAATAATCTCCCGGTGGCGTCTTCAACGCGGCGGTATCGAGCACCGCTTGCGATTGATCGGCGTTGATCTGCACATCGAACTGCGGCGCACGATCGAATCCGGCTCCCATCGTGCGCAGCTGCAGGACCGCTCCGGAGAACTCGCTGCGGCGAGTGTGCAACAGCGGGATCGTCAGCTTCTCACCGGCGGTGACTGATTGAACTTCCTTCGGTGGCGTGAGCGTGATCGGTGCGAACTCCAGACCACTCACCGAAACCGGGATGTCCGCGAACAATCGCGGTGAAGGAATCTCGCCCCACGAGTCGGGGATCGGCCAAGCGTACGACGCCAAGCGGACGGGACGAGTCACGACTTCACCGTTGATGGTGGCTCGGCCGAAGAACGTGCCGCTGCCGATCGCTCGCGGCGCATTCTGATTCGCCGTCACGAGCATTAAACCGCGGGACTGACCGGCGGAAATTTTTAATCCGCTGGCCGTGACTCCTTCCGGCAGACCTTCCATCGCGAGGTCGATGTCTCCGTCGAAACCGTCGCGACGAATGGCGACGACTTCGAGAGCCATTGTTGCTCCGCCGCGCAGAGCGAGCGGCTTCGAGACCGCATTGCGATCGCCGTTTCGCAGTTCCATGTGCAAAGCCCACGCGACGATGGCGACGTCGGGAGATGCCTTGCGAATGACGAGCCGATAAACATTCTTCGAATCGTTGCGCGTCCCGCCGAACAGATCGGCGAGTTGCAGCCGATACAGGCCATCCTCTTTGATCTCCAGCTTACCAAGGATGTCTGACGAGCCGGCGTTGTACGGCGGGCCGTCGTAGGCGTAACCGTTGCTCGACACCTTCACGGGGCTGGGAATGTCGCTGAACTCGGCCACGTCGGTCAGTTTCTCGGTGTCGCCCGTGCGAGCAACGTGCTGCACGAGAATCGACGGATCGGTCGGCAAACCGAATCGCTCGGACGCAACCTCAACCCACCAGATGTCTCCCTTCTTGGCCTCGAACTCGAAGACATCGACATCCGCCGCCGGGAAGAAACTCCCCGCAATGTCGCACGGCAGCGAAATCTTTTGAGCCTTCGTGCGATCGTTGTTCGGTTCGCTCTCGGCCAGATCGGCCTGTTCTTTGAGACCCTGCGGCGGCCACGAGAACGAGTTGACCGGCTTCGTCGAGGACATCCGCACGATCGGTGTTCCGGCTGGCTGTTCCGAAACGGCCAAGCGGTAGTAATACGCCTGCCCGCCCTTGAAAGTCAGTTCGTGAACCTTGATCACGTATTTTCCGTCCGTCGGGACAGTGAAGTCGAGCGTGCCCCCTCGGCGTTCCACCACCAAATCGCGACCGACGGCATCCGCGATGATCACGACCGCATCGAGTTTCGAATCAATCCCCCGTGTCGCACAATCGACAATGACTCGCTGACCTTTGCGGCCCTCGAAGACGTAGTGATCGACCGCTCGCTGAGTCATCGTGGCGTTGCAGATCGAGTTGACCTTTAACTCCATCGCGGTCGCCAGCGTCGTGTTGGCCTTCGTCTGCAGGGCTTCGTCGAGCGTGCCGACCGAGAACGCTCGCGAGGACGAAATCCCCAACCGCGTCATCACACGTGCCTCATGAATCCCGACCGGGCAATCGGCGGCAATCGTCACGACATACTTGTTTGGCTCCGGCTGCCCCGCCGCGTTCAGCTTGCGAGCCGTCGTGATGTGCCGATCCGAGAACGTCAACTCATCCGCGTCGTCGATGTGCTCACCGCTGATCGTGACCTCGACCTGAGACCCAACTTTGGCGCCCATCGGAATCGTCGTCAGCAGACGCGGAGCGGGCAAACCGACCGACTGTGCAAACAACAGCGAGGTCATGCTCAACCACGTCCCGCAAATCAATGCGGTGAGAAGCATCCAACGGAAACGCGAGTAATAAACGAATGCAGTCATCGTGCCGCCTAGTGGTTGAAAAGGAATTCCTTGGTATTAATCAACGCCCAAATCAAGTCTTGATAATTGGCATTTGCGGCCGTGCCGGGTTCATTCAAATAGTCGATCGCCGTCTTCAGTTCTTGCGGGCGCGGCTCGCGCGAGAATGCCGCGAGGTACAATTCACGGACTTTCGCTTCGGCGGGTTTGTCTTCCTTCGCCAGGCGTTCAGCTCGGCCGGTGGGACTCGCGAGTTTGGCTTTCAATTCGGCGGCGTTGAGCAAGTGCAGGCTCTGCGCGAGGCTTGATGATTGAACTCGCTCGCATTCACAGACGCTTTCGGCTTCGGGGCGTCCGAAGACTCGCAGGAATTGCGAGGAGGCGTTGTAGCTGTTGTCGGGGAGTGCGACCGCTCGCGTGCCAGGCGGGAGATTGGCGAAGTCGGTCTGCGTTCCGGCCAAGTGGTCGATCGCGTCGAGCAGCACTTCGGCCTGCAAGCGGCGCGGGTAGTAACGCGAATAGTTTTGGCGATCGACGACGTTATGTTGGTTGGGGACTTCGCTCAGTTGATAGGCTCGCGATTGAGTGAGAACTCGCACGAGTTCCTTGAGGTCGAAACCGCTGGCGATGAATTGTTTTTCAAGGGCCTCGAGCAGTGCGGGATTCGTGGGCGGGTTCGTGTCGCGAATGTCGTCCTCCGGCTCGATCAAGCCGCGGACGAAGAAGTGCTTCCAGTAGCGATTGACGAGCGACTTCGCGAAGAACGGATTCGTCTTCCCGCCCATCCAATCAGCAAGTTTGAGTCGCGGGTCTGCGTCGGCAGCGATCTCCGGGATTGCATCCCCCAGCGCGGCGGGCCTGAGCGGCACTCCCGACTTGATGTTCGTGGCGGTCGCGATGCCGCGTTTGTGGAAGATCAAATCCTCGCCGCGCGTTCCCGACGGCTTGCGTCCGACTTGACTGAAGAACGCGACGAGCGAGTAGTAGTCGTCCTGGCTCCAACGCTCGAATGGATGATGATGACACTGGGCACACTGCATGCGGACGCCGAGGAAGAGTTGCGCCACATCCTCGATCTGCTCCTTCGGTTCTTTCACGCGCTTGTACCATGCGACCGGAGGGTTACCGATCACGGTTCCCGTCGCGGCGAGCACCTCACGGACGAACTGGTCGTAAGGCTTGTTGGCGAGAAAGCTGTCCCGCACCCAGGCATGAAACGCGAAGTTGGAAACGGTGTCGCTGGCGTCATCGCGGCGATTCTTCAGCAGCGCGGTCCACTTGTTGGCGAAGAAGTCGGCGTAGTCGGGACTTCGCAGCAGATCGTCGATCACTTTGTCCCGCTTGCCCGCGTCTTGGCTGGCGTGGAACGCGGTCGCTTCTTCCTCCGTCGGCAAACGCCCGCCGATATCGAGGGTCACTCGGCGCAAAAAAGTCGCATCATCGCAAACGGTCGACGGCGGAATACCGAGGGCCTTGAGGTTCGCGAAGACTTGTTCGTCGACGAAGTTCTTCGACGACGGCAAGTTCTCCACCAGCGCACCGAGCGGCACCGACGCGCTGTAAACCGAGACTCGACCTTGATACCGCACCATCACGGCGACGTTGCCGACGATGTCGGAGATTGTCACGAGTCCGCGATCGGTCACGTCGGCCATGGCTTTGTCGTTGGCCTCGTACAGTGCCATGCCGGTGACGTCGCGAACGCTGCCGTCCGAATACTTGGCGAGCGCCTTGAGTTGCTGTTCCGCCCCTCGCTGGATCGTCCCGCGAGCCGGCTCGACGGCAAAGGCCACCAGCTTCGGAACCGACTCGCCGTCCATCGTCGCACCTTGGCGAATCCACTCGCGCAGCAGAGCGTAACCTTCCGAAGACGTGGCCAACCGCACTCCGCCGCCGTGCGGCATCTGGCCAGACGCTTTCAGTAGCAGCAGGCTTCGATCCGGAGCCCCGGCAAACAGTCGCCGATTGCGACCCTCCTTTGTCAGGTGCTCGAAGTCTTCCTGCGGCTCGAAGCCCAGCAGAGACAACTGAAATCCCTTCTGACCGCCCCCTGCCTTCGCATGACAGACGCCGACATTACAACCAGCCTTCGTCAAGACTGGGACGACATCATTGACGAAGCTCACGGGTTGCTCGGCGGCGGCAACTGGTCGCGACAACGCCGCCAGAAGGAAAGCCCCCATCAGCAAAAGGAACAATCCATGCGGCAGCCACCGACGGCGGGAATCATTTTCGGAGCAGGACATAACGTCTCCGCTTGAGTTATGATCGAGGCACGAAATCGCCCACAGTTCTAGCAGCTTCCAGGCCACAACCCGCACAGAATTCCTCGAGGATGCTAACGCGGTCGTACAATCCCCACCAACGAGACACTTTCCTGGGAAATTCAAAGTTTACGATCCCTCTGTACTTTTTTGATGGCCAAGCCGTCATTGGCAAAATCCCTCGTCGACGTCGCTGGCAATACGACAACCGGAATCGCACAGTGGCGCGAGGACTTGTCGCAGCGACGATGACTCCATGAGATGGGTCCTCGGGAAGTACACTCCGTGCCCGGTCCTTGAGCCTCTCCCAATCCGAAGCCGTCACGCTGAAGTTGCTGGAAACATGAATCAAAAGAACTCGTCGTCGCTTCCGATGTTTCTCGTTGCGATCTGTGCGCTGGCCATGACGGCGGGCGTTTTGAGTTGGAGCCCAGAGAATCCTGTGGCCCCCGCCGCAGTGATTGCCGCCGAAGAAACGCCGTTCAAGGATCACATTCAGCCTCTGCTGCAGAAGTACTGCACGCGTTGTCACAACGCGGACAACATGGAGTCGGGTATTCGCGTTGATCAACTGACTGCTGCAATGGAGGACCGGCAGCTTCCACTTTGGAAAGGCCTCTTGAAGCAAGTCGCGGACGGAGACATGCCGCCTGCTGACGAACCTCAACCCTCGGCTGAACAGCGCAAGTCGCTAACCGATTGGATCACGCGAGCAATGACTGCCGCGCGATCTCGCCCTGTACCAAAGAACGGATCCGTACGACGGCTGACCGTGGCGCAATATCGGAACACGCTCCGAGACCTGCTGGGGTTGGAAGAAGATCTCACGGATGCGTTGCCTCCCGACGGGATCTCCAAAGACGGCTTTGCCAACAACGGGCAGACGCTGCTGCTGTCTCCGTTGCAGGTCGAGTCGTACTTCGACATCGCCGAGAAGGCACTCGACCTGTGCATCGTCGACGAGAGCACGAAGCCGGTGGTTCAAAACTTTCGCATGGAGTTCGGAGCCTCGATCAATCCGCAGCCGTGTCCGGACAATCTCATTTTGGGAGCCAACAATGCGCTGCTGAAAAACGCCGACTTCGTGGTGACTGAGCTGAAGCCGGCGAAGCCATTCGACTATCAGCCGTTCGCGATGAAGACCACGCACGAGTTCATCGAAGGCTACGTCGGCAACGACACGATCCGAGCCTGGAAGAAATTCGACAGCATCTATCACTCGGTCTTCGCCTGCGTGCGCGGGACGCCGGGGTATCCGAAGGGGGAAGCTCATCAGGTTGTTCCGAATGGATTGCTGTTGCGTCCGGCGATTCCCAGCCCGGAGATTTTCGGGCAGTCGAACACCTACGGGCCGATGGCGAATTTCAAAATCTCGCTCCGTGAGTTGCCGGAGCAAGGCAACTTCCGCGTCACGGTGAAGGCGGCTCGCTACGACGAAGGCGAGCCGGCTCAACGCGACAAAGCGTTCGCGCAACGCTCGCCATCGCTCGGCATTTATATCGGCTTGCGTCGCGACTGCGGCAG
>QWQF01000085.1 GCA_003669125.1 Planctomycetota bacterium | reverse complement strand
TTGTTCTTGATGGGCGTGCTGCTGCACTTCGACGAAGACTCACGAGCCGGTGAGTTCCTCAACGCCGCTTGGAAATTGGCCGGACGCGGGCCGCACATTCAGGCGTTCCTGCAAACTCCCGGTTCGCCACCGAAGGAAGTTCCCGCCGCACCAATCGCGAACCGTCGTGAGTTGCCGCCCCCTCCGGTGCCACGAGAAGAACTGCCGGTCGAGGTCGAGGTTCGCCAGCCGCAGCCGGTCCCGCAGCGGGACGCTCGTGGTCCAAAACTTCCTGCGCTGGAGGTTCCTCCGGAACCGGCTCGACGCCAGTTGATCCTGCCCGACGTCTACCTGCCGGAAGAGAACCGCTAACGTGCCACGACTGCTCATCACGCTCTGCACGTTCAACGAGTGCGAGAACCTGCCCAAGTTGATCCCTGAAATCCACGCGGTCGCGCCGGATGCGGACGTGCTGGTCATCGACGACAACTCGCCCGACGGAACCGGACGGTTGGCCGATGAGTTGGCCATCGCGGACTCGCGGATCAAAGTGCTGCATCGAGCCGGCAAGTTGGGGCTCGGCACCGCGACGGTCGCCGGATTCCGATTCGCGATCGAACGGGGCTACGAGCAAGTGCTCAACATGGACGCCGACTTCAGCCATCATCCGCGGCACCTGCCGGCCATTCGCGAGTGTCTGAACCGAGTCGAGGTGGCGATCGGCTCGCGATACGTCCCCGGCGGCGGAGTGGTCGGCTGGAACTGGCGGCGGCACTTCATGAGCCGCGGCATCAATTTTTACGCGCGGCTGTTTCTCGGCCTGCAGACATGTGACAACAGCGGCAGCTTCCGCTGCTATCGAGTCGCCAAGTTGGCCGAGATCGACTGGAGCCGCATTCGCGCTCGCGGCTACGCCTTTCAGGAGGAGTTGCTGTACCGTTGCTGCGCCGTCGGCTGCACGTTCGAAGAGACGCCGATCACCTTCGAGGACCGCCGCTTCGGAACCTCGAAGATCAACTGGAAAGAATCCGTCGCCGCGTTGTGGGTGATTTTTCGGCTGGGTCTCGACAGACTGTGCCGCGTGCCGGTGCGAAGCTAACGGGGTCGAGAGTCTTTTTCTCGTGCCCCGAATCGTCCGGTCACTTCCGCACGCCAAACTTGAGGGCACGAGAAAAAGACTCTCGACCCTTCACGCCAATCCTCATGTCTTACGCCCGCAAACGTCGTACGCTGCATTTGCCGATCACGCTGAGCATCGTCTTGATGGTGCTCAACGTCGTGCTGATGGTCTGTTGGATCGTGTTGCTCGCGAATTGGAGCGCATGGAGCGCGTTGACGATCGGGACGGTCGTGTTCGCGCTGATTTTGGTGGTCTCTGGGTTCTACTTGTTCCTCACCGTGAAAGAGGTGCGGCTGAATCAGCGGCAGTCGAACTTCATCGACAGCGTGACGCACGAACTGAAGACACCGATCGCGTCGCTGCGGCTGTATCTCGACACGCTGCGGATGCGGCATGTCGAACCGCGGCAGCAGGAAGAATTTTTGAAGGTCATGGACGGCGAGCTGATCCGGTTGGATCACTTGATCAACCAGTTGCTGGAAGTCGCTCGGCTGGACGCGGTCGGGCACGAGGCGGACCCGGAGGACATCGAACTCGAACCGCTGCTGCATCGCTGCGCGGAACTGGCAGCTCGGCATCACAAACAAATCGTGGACGAGGTCTTCACGTTCGACATCGCTCCGGCCGTCATCCGAGCGCGGCGAATGCCGCTGGAGATGATCTTCGGCAACTTGATCGACAACGCGATCAAGTACGGCGGGACTCCACCGCGAGTCGAGGTGCAAGTCCGCCTGACCGAAGACAGTCGGATCATCACGCAGATCAGCGACAACGGCGAAGGGGTCGCTCCGCACCAGCGCAGCCGCATCTTCAAAATTTTTTACCGAGGCGGCAGCGAACTGGAACGCCGACAAAAAGGGACCGGCGTCGGCCTGTACATCGTGCGGACGCTGGTCGGACTGCTCAAAGGCAAGGTCCGCGTGCTGAATCGGCAAGTCGGATCAGGCAGCCTGTTCGAGGTCGACCTTCCCGGCCGTGCGATCATCAACGAATCGCTCGACTCGTCCACCGAATCACCAACCACGCAGGTTGAACCTTCATGCGAATCTTGATCGTCGAGGATGAATCCGCTCTGGCGAACGGCTTGAAGTTCAACTTCGAGCAGGAAGGTTTTGAAGCCGTTGTCGCCGGCGACGGGGAGGTTGCGCTCAAGGCTTTCCGCCAGGCCGAACCGAGGTTCAATCTCATCCTGCTCGATTTAATGTTGCCGGGCATGAGTGGCTACGACATCTGCCGCGAGATCCGCCTGATCGACAAACAGGTGCCGATCCTGGTGCTCAGCGCCCGCACGCTCAGCGAGGACCGCACGGCGGGCTTCGACGCCGGCTGCGATCAATACATGAGCAAGCCGTTCAATCTGGACGAACTGCTCAGCCGAGTGCGCAACTTGATCGAGCGGCATCCGATCGACAACTCATCGCTGCCGGCCGTGCCACGCGAATTGGAACCGGAACCGGACGTCCGTCAGTTCGGCAACGCGAAGATCGACTTCAGCCGCTTCGAACTGACCGTCCGCGACCAGACGCACGACCTGACTACGATGGAAGTGCAGCTGCTCCGCTACTTCCTAGACAACGACGGCAAGGTGTTGTCGCGAAGTCAGATTTTGGAAGACGTCTGGGGCAGCGATTCCAACGTCATGCCTCGGACCATCGACAACTTCGTGCTGCGGCTCCGCAAGCTGATCGAGCCGAACCTATCGGCCCCGCGCCACATCCTGTCCGTGCGAGGCACCGGCTACCGCTTCCTCGCCAAGCCGGAAGCGTAACGTGGCGGACGCAGCCAGCGTCGGCCACGAGGTCACTTCTTCTTTTTCTTGGCCTTCTTTTTCGGAGCCTCTTCTTCTTCCTCTTCTTCCACATCGAGGCCCGCAAATTCGTCGTCGCCGAGATCGAAGTCAGCGGTCTCGGCGGTGTCGATGGACTCCTCGTCGAGATCGAACTCCGAACCTTCCGCCGCTTCTTCGAAGTCGTCGGCCTCTTCGGTGCCCGGATTTATCCCTTCGCCTTCAAAGGCGTCGAGATCTTCTTCCTCGAAACTGTCACCACGCGAAGTCTCGAGTGTTTCAACTTCTCCCTCGGCGGCATCGGCTTCGGCTTCCTCGCCAGCTTCAACTTCCTCGCCAGCTTCAACTTCCTCAGACTTCTTGTCTTTGTTGGGATCGTCGTAGAACGCCGCCGCGTACAGCAGCGGCCAAACAACGGCCAACAACAATACGAGCAATCCCGTCGCGACGACGGTTCCGCCCAACAGCGGCTTGTTCCAAAGATCGTGCCGAGGGATGGTGAGAACGCTTCCCAGCAAATAGCACAGGACGCCTCCCGGCACCGCGGCCACGAGCGACAGCAGAATCAAATGCAGCTTTCTCACGGTCGGTTTCCGGCAAGGTCGGACGGTAAATCCCACGACATCAAGCTAGACGGAGCCGTCTCGACTGGGCAAGAGCCTGATCGAACAACACCACTCCGTGTCTTCGACTTCGGAGCAACGACCGATCCAGCTTGCGAAAACTTCTCGCCCCTTGTGCCACACGAATGACCGGCACGACCGGCTTCGGGAGGGGTTAGGGGTTGGGGTTTAGGGGTTGGGAAAGCACGGACGACGACTCAGCGACCCTTCTGCCAGCGACCGCACGTTTGTAATTTCTCTAACCCCCAATCCCTAACCCCAACCCCTCGTCAGACCATGCACGCTGAAATCATCGCCATCGGAACCGAGCTGACCACCGGGGCCAAACTGGATACGAACAGCCAGTGGCTAAGCATCGAACTCGCCTCGGCCGGGATTCCCGTCTTGCTGCACACGACCGTCGCTGACGACATGCCAGCGAATTTGGAAACTCTGCGAGCGGCCGTACGGCGATCGGACATCGTGCTCATCAGCGGTGGACTCGGCCCAACGCTCGACGATCTCACGCGACAGGTCTTGGCCGATCTGGCCGGAGTGGAACTCGTGCTGCATGAGCCGAGTTTGCAGCACATCCGC
This sequence comes from Planctomycetota bacterium, assembly GCA_003669125.1. Taxonomy (GTDB): domain Bacteria; phylum Planctomycetota; class Planctomycetia; order Planctomycetales; family Planctomycetaceae; genus SXKJ01. The sequence goes on along the minus strand of QWQF01000085.1, from coordinate 39,941 downwards.
GACATGTTCGCCAAACGCAAACGAGTCATGCCGGAACGGAACGTCATCCAAGCGATGTTCCCGGCAGGCAGCGAGCCAATCGAAAATCCTCACGGCAGCGCGCCAGGAATTTGGTGGGAGCTTCCAAGGCCGGACGGTACGAAAAGCCTGATCGCCGCGATGCCGGGTGTTCCGAGCGAGATGAAGCCGATGTTCTGCGATCGCGTGCTGCCGCGACTGCCACGCTCGGACAAAGTCATCCGCCGCGCGCGAGTCAATTGCTACGGCGTCGGAGAATCGGCCTGCGAGGAGATGCTCGGCGACGTGACCGCTCGCGGCCGAGACCCCGAAGTCGGCATCACCGTCCACGAAGGAACGATCACGCTCCGCATCGAAGCTCACAGCGCGACCGAATCCGAATGCGACGCGAAGATCGCCGCCACGAAACATCTCATTCACGAGCGACTCGGTGAACTCGTCTTCGGCGAAGAGGACGAGCAACTCGAAGACGTCGTCATCCGCGAATTGAATCGCCGAGGTCAGACCGTCGCCGTCGCCGACGAAGTCACCGGCGGCGTGCTGTCGCTCTGGCTGACCGCGGTTGCCGACAGCGAGCGTAGTTTCTTGGGCGGAGTGATCGGCTCCGTCGTGGGGCAGGTTTTCAACCTGCCCGTCCCAACTGGGCAGATTGAAAACCTGTCCCACGATCGCGCTGGCCAACTGGCCCAACAAACCCGCGAGCGATTCGGCACCGATTTCGCCATCGCGATTGCCGGCTCATTGAAAACAGAGGGCATTCCGCGACTCGGCCTCGCGCTGGCGGACGCGAACGGAGTCGAAGTCCAAGAGCACATCCCCGTCGCCGACGTCTCGTTCGCTCGCAACCGCGCCGCGAAGTCAGCCCTCGACCTGCTGCGACTCAAGCGACGGGATTGATTGCCGCAAAGAACCTCAAACCCAAGCCTGTTTTTTGCGTTCTTTGTGGCAATCGCCTTCAAACTATTCGACTTCGCGGCCCCACGCGATCGCCAACTGCACCAGCACGTTGACCGCCGATTGCATTTCTTCGAGGCTCGTCCATTCCAGCGGCGAGTGCGGGTTGTGCTCGCCGGTTGAGAGGTTCGGAGTCGGCAGCCCCATCGCGGTCAACAGCGAGCCGTCGGTCCCGCCACGAATGATCGACCGTTGCGGTTCGAGGCCGGCGGCTTCGGTCGCTTCCACCGCTTTCGAGATCGCTCGCGGTTCTTTCGCAAGTCCTTCGCGCATGTTGCGGTACTGGTGTTTGATGGTGATATCGATGTTGGCCTTCGGATTCGCCTGGCGATGATCCGACGCAATCCGTGTGAGCAATCCTGCGTACTCCGAGAGTTGCTCGACTTCAAAGTCTCGCAGAATCAGCCGCGCCTCGGCACGAGCGACGCCCCCTTCGATCGAGTATGGATGAATGAAGCCTTCACGGCCATCAGTCGTTTCGGGACTGAGGTGGTCGTTTGGTAGCGCGGCGATGATGCTGGAGAGAATCCGGATCGCGTTGACCATCACCCCCTTGCCGACCGACGGATGCGTGTTGATACCGGTCACGGTAATGATGGCGAGGTCGGCGGAGAACGTTTCGCTGTCGATCTTCCCCTGCCCGTCGCCGTCGAGCGTGTAGGCACAGACCGCTCCAATTTCATTGATGCTCAGGTGCTGAGTCCCTCGGCCGATTTCTTCGTCGCAGGTGAAGACCAACCGGATCGGCCCATGCGAAAGATCGCGGCGTTTCATCAATTGCTCGGCAGCGGCCATGATGACGGCGATGCCCGCCTTGTCATCGGCCCCCAGCAGCGTCGTGCCGTCGGTCGTAATGATCGTTCCGCCGAGCAACTCGCACAGCTCCGGGTTCTCTTCGCCGCGAATGACCTTCGTTGGATCGCCCGGCAGCACGAGGTCGCCGCCGTCGTACTCGCGATGCACGATCGGCTTGACGTTCGTGCCGCTGGTCTCCGGAGAGGTATCGACGTGCGCGACCCACGCGATTGTCGGCGCGTGATGCGTGACCGTCTGCGGCACCGTGGCCATGACGACTCCCTGCTTGCTGAGCGTCACGTCCTTGAGGCCCATTTGCTTGCATTCGTCCGCCAGCAAACGGCTGAGATCGAGTTGCTTGGCAGTGCTCGGCGAGGATTCGCTGTGCTCATCGGCCTGCGTGTCGATTTGGACGTACTTCAGAAAACGATCGAGAAGGTCGGACATGAGATTCCTGGCTTTGAAAAATGTGATCACGGCAATTGGCTTTCGCCCCAACGCCGAGAGCCGACTGCCGTGAGCGTGTTTTTACCGCTGCACGCGCCCGGACCCGGAGCCGGCCATCAGCGATTCGATCTCGGCGCGAGTCACGGTGTTGAAGTCTCCCTTGATGCTGTGCTTCAGGCAACTCGCCGCAACCGCATAACGGATCGCGGTCGCGGGAGCCGACAGCTCTGGCGTGTTGAGAGCGAAGATCAACGCGCCGCCAAAACTGTCGCCGGCTCCGACTCGATCGACGATGTTGCGAATCTCATACGGCGAGTAGTTTTCGGTTGCGTCGGTCGGCGCGAGAAACGCCTTGTTCGCGGCGACGTCGAACAGCAGCGCCCCCCAATTATTGTGCGACGCCGAGAAACTCTCCCGCAGCGTGATCGCCACCTGCCGGACGTTCGGGAAGTCCGCGACAATCTTCCGAGCGACCGCTTCGTAGCCAGCAATGTTCAACTCGCCGGCGTCCACGTTTGTCGCCGCAGCGTGAACACCGAGAGCGTGTTCGGCGTCTTCTTCGTTCGCAATGACGACGTCGATGAACGGCATCAACCCGCGCATCGTCTCGCGACAGAGGTCCGTCGATTTCGTCCCAGGCCGCCAGTTCCACAGCTTCTTGCGGAAGTTCAGATCACACGACACCGTCAGCCCCAGTCGCTTGGCCGTTTGTACGCTGAGCTTCGCCGCCTCGGCCGCGTTCGCACTGATCGCGGGAGTGATGCCGGTGATGTGAAACCAGTTCGCACCGCGAAACGCCGACTCGAAGTCATACGACTCGGCCGGTTGCAGCGCGATCGAGCTTCCCTCGCGATCGTACGTCACTGTCCCGCCGCGCTGGTTGGATCCGGTCTCGACGAAGTAGATGCCGAAGCGGCCGGACTTCACGCGACGAATGAGTTCCGTCCCGACCCTCAACTTCTGAGCTTCCTGCACCAGACAGTCGGTGATCGCGTTGTCCGGCAGAGCCGTCAGGTACGACGCGCTCCCGCCTTGCAAAGCGACTGAGACCGCGACGTTCAATTCGCCGCCGCCGAACGTCGCCTCCAATCGGCCGGGCATGACCTGCGAAAGCCGCAAGAATTCTTCGGGGCACAGGCGAAGCATCACTTCGCCGAAGGTCACAAGCTTCAGAGACATCGAGGTTCCTTCATCGCTGAAAAATCGGCAAATAGTTGTTCGGCATCTGCAAAATGATCAGGGCCATTGCGGTGCCGTACTCGATGCAGACGGTCGAGTCGGTCCAAGCGCCGTCGGGGAGTTGATCGCGAAGCAGCGTGTCGCGGATCGCGGGATACCACTCGTCCCACGCTTCACCGCCGGCACGCCACATCGCTTGGGCGGCATAGTAATGTCCGTAGAAAAAATGTCCCTCGTACCGAGCCGTCTGCCCCTGCGGAGCAAACCGGCGCAGATAGCCGAGTCCGCGCTCAATTTCCTTCCCCTCGTACTGCCCAGCGGAGTGCAACGCGACAACTCCGGCGGCCGAGCGTGGAAATCCGCTGTCGCCACGACGGACCAGTTGATAGCGGAAACCACCGTCGGAGTTCTGGCACTTTTTGACGTACTCAGTACAGCGATCAACCGTCTCTTTCGGAACGTGTAACCCGGCGTTGCGAGCGGCTCGCAGAGCCATGATCTGGCAAACGGTCGCCGAGATGTCCGCCTCTTTCGGTTCGGGCTGATAGCGCCAGCCACCTTCGCTGTTTTGAGTTTGCACGATCAACCGCACGGCGCGATCGAGCTTCTCGCGCACATCGACTCGGCGCGACATGCCGTAGACTTCGGCCAGGAACAGCGTCGCGAAGCCGTGGCCGTACATCGGGCCGTACGACTCCTGCTCTTTGACGTGCAGGAAGCCGTTGGGTTTGGCGACCGACAGCACAAAATCCACCGCGCGGTTCACGTTCGAGCCAAACGGCCCGCGTCCCGGAGTGCTTCCCGACGACAGCAGCGCGATGCCGCTCAGCGCCGTCACCGCGACGTTGCGTCCGAACCCGCCGCCCGATCCGAACGAGCCGTCCTCACGCTGCTTCGCTGACAGCCACGCGAGCCCTCGATCAATCGACAACTGCGTCTGCGGCGTGACGAGGTTCTTCGCTTTCGGCTGCGCGAGCACCGTCCGGTTCAGCGACGTGGCGAGGATCGCCAGCAAAAGATCTCGACGAGTCGGCATCGAACGGTGTCACTCCGGCAGCGGTTCGATCGTCACGCCCAACGGGAATTCCACTTTTTGCATCGCGTACAAGTCGGGGCCAAAGCCGCGAACCTGATCACGCTTTAATTCCGCCAGTTCCAGCGTCCCGGACCAGACGATGCTCTTTCCCTGTGTGTGAACTTGGCTCGTCAGCACGAACGCCTTTTCCAGCGGGTACGCGAAGAGCTTCATCAACAGATCGATGACGTATTGAAACGTGTGCAGATCGTCGTTGTGCAGAATGACCGCGTACGGCGGTTGCTTTTTTCGTTTCGTTTCTGGATCGGGACGCGCCAGCTTCGGACGGACGACGACCTGCGGTTCCAGCACGGCAACAGCGGGTTCATCTTTGTCGAATTCGCTCATGGCAATCGCCTCCTGGGGCGCGATCATCGTAGCGAGCCACGAAGGGGATTCCCAAGAGTGATCTTTTCAACGTTGTTGAGTCAGCCACTTCACGAGCAAGTCCTCTGCCGAGGCTTCGTCTCCGGCCTTGCGATCGACGAGGCTCAGATGCTGAGCCTTCACCAATTGCCGAATCAGATCGTCTCGCGGAGCGATCGGCCCCGGCGCGGCAACCGACGGATGCACGACGAAGCAGTCCCATTCCTGAAGGCCGAAGCTCAGCGACCAGTTCATCACCCACGAGTACGAATGCACGAACTGCTCGTCCGAATCCGCCGTCGCCGCACGCGGAACGGCGAGCACAACGAGGTCAGGCTTCATTGCTCGCACGGTTTGATTCGCGGCCTGTTCGAGTTCAGCGAGCGATTTTCCGTCGGTCGGCCAAGGGGTGACTTCGACGACGGCGTTTGGATGCTGCCGCTTCAAGGCCGGACCGATGAGCTTGTCGTACGGCGGCATCGCCAACACGCGAATCGGCTTCGACTGCTTCGCCAATTCGAGCGTCTTCGAGATCACCGGTGACGGCGGACCGACTTCCTTCAACGACACCGCCTTGCCGGTGATCGTGCGGCAGAGTTCTTCGGCCATCAGTTTGTGGCCGTCCATATTGGGATGGATCGCATCGCTGAGCGTCAGTCGCCAGGCCCAAGCGTCTTGCTTCCGCTGCGCGTCGCCGGCGCGATACTGATCGCACACTGCCAGCTTCAAATCGCGAGCCGTCTCGCGGATGACTTCGCAGTAGCGTTCCAACTTCTCAGTCGGCCGTCCGCCGGTGGTAATCACCGCGTTCGGAGTGCAGAAAACGACCTCCGCCTTCACCTCGCGGCACCGAGCCACAATCGTTTCGAGGTTCTTGCGAAACTGGTCCTCAGGAATCCGAGTCATGTCGTTCAGCCCGAAGCTGACGGTGACCAAGTCCGGCTTCTTGCTGAGCACATCGCGATCCAGCCGATCCAAACCGTTCTGCGTCGTGTGCCCGCTGATGCCGGCGTTGACGACCGTCACGTTGGCCGTCGGGACCGCCAGCTTGATCGCGACCTCCAACATCTCCGGATACGCCCGCCGTCCACCAGTGTGGTAGTAAACTCCGGTAACACTGTCGCCGAGACACACAATCGTCACCGGCTTCTCGCCAAAGGTCAGCAGCGGTTTTGCGGCGTCGTCTGCCGAGGCGAAGTGTGTCAGTACGAAAGTCCAGAGAGCGAGACTCATCACGAGCCCGTGCGACAGGCGATGCGAAACAATGAGTGACGGCATGAAGTCGTTTCCTTTCTGATGGTGAACTCACTCGAACGCCAAACCGTCGATCGTGAGACGCAAGATCGGTGCGCCCCAGGAATCGAAACACAAAGCGAGAGCACGAACTTTGTCGGGAAGGTCGCCGCTGGTTTGCCATTGATCGTTGGCACGCAGCGGAATCTCGAACAGACGCCAGCCGTTGAGGACACGCACGAAGATCCCGTCACCGCCGTGCGTGCAATCGTTCTCGACGAAGCGGTTGTCGTTGGAGCTCACCAGCACGCAGGCATCCCACACACGATTGGCCTTGTTCTTTCGCAGCGTCGATTTCGTGACTCGTTCGAGCACGATCCCACCGCGTCGACCGTTCTCGCCCCAGCCGAATTCGGGATCGTGGAAGTTGTCCGAGAAGTTGCAGTTCTCGATCGTCCAGCCTTCGCCGCCGACGATCCGCAGTCCCGTCTCCCAGCCCTTCGCGTTGACGTTCTTGAGCGTGACGTTCGAGACCCCTTCGGCCAGGATCGCGACACCTTTGAGCTTGTTGCTGGGCTGATCCTTCTCTCCGACGATCCAGGCCCCGCGACCGTCGATCGTGATGTTCGACGCTTTGATCACGAGCGATCCATAGACCTTGTCGGGATCAAGTCGCGTGTCCTGCGTGAGGTCCATCGCGAATGAGTTCGATGCCAGCCACAACGGCAAGCTCCAGAGAACTGCGCGAAAACAACGGAACACCTGGAAGACGCGGACCGAGACTTTCGATCGACCAGCAATGCCGCCCCTAATCCGATCGTTACAAAGCTCCAGCCGGAATTCACACGCGTGTGCGGCCATGCTTGCCCCCTCTGTGTTGTCCGAGTGTCCCGCATGAACAGAGAATTCACGAACGATCCGCGATCAGGACGGATCGGCTCCGACCCCTTCTCGCGGCGAGGCTCGCAATTCGAGGGCTTTGCAGCGGTCGGACTCGGCGAGCTTTTCTTTGCCAAGTTGCAGGTACGCCTCGGAGCGCATCGCGAAGGCATCGGCATCCGTTGGATTGAGTTCGATCGCGGCGGTGAAATCAGTGACGGCGGAGTTGTGATCTCCCAGCCGCCAATGCACTTCGCCGCGAGCACGCAGACAGACCGGACACTTCGGATCGATCCGCACCGCCACGTTGTAGTCGGCCAAGGCTCGCGGCAGATCGCCGGTGTCGAGATACAATCCGGCTCGGCCGTTGTACGCCTCGTGGTTGTCGGGATCGATTTCGAGTGCGCGATTGAAATCGAGCAGCGCGAGATCGTGGCGATTCATGGCTTTCCAGGAGTCGCCGCGATTGCGATAGGCGATGACCATGTTCGGTTCGAGGCGAATGGCCTGCGAGTAGTCGTCGCACGCCTTGTCGAACTCACCCTTCTCAAAGCGGATGTTGCCGCGGTTGTGCCATGCTCCGGACAACTCCTTGTCGAGTTGCAACGCCATGTCGTAGTCGGCCAGAGCCTTGTCCGACTGGCTGAGCTCATCGAAGACATTGCCTCGGCGGTAGAACAGGTCGCCTTCGTCCGGCTCCATGTCGATCGCGGTGTTGTAATCGGCGAGAGCTTTGTCGTACTCACCCTTGCGCAGCCAGGCATCGCCACGCGAAGAGAACGCTCGACGATTATCCGGCTCGCTTTCGAGCGACTCGTTGAAGTCGGCGATCGCCTCGTCGAGTTTTCCGGAGTTCAAATAGGCCAAGCCGCGATTGAAGAGAATCAGCGGATCGTTCTCGGACAGTTCCAACGCGCGGTTGTAGTCTTCGAGAGCGTTCTCCAACTCACCAAGTTCATCCCAGCAGTTGCCACGATCCATCACGGCGGGGACGTATTCGGGGTCGAGGTCAATCGCTCGCGTGAAATCCTCGATCGCCTTGTGGTAGTCCTGCTGTGCCTCCCAGACCAACCCTCGGTCGTAAAACAAATCGGGGTTGTCCGGGGCGAGGTCGAGAGCCTGCTCGTAGTCTTCGAGAGCCTCGGTCCACTTTTGCTGATCGGAGTACGCTCCGCCGCGCAGCAGCAGAGCTTCGGAATCGAACGGATCGAGGTGCAGGACTTCGGTCAGATCTTCGGCGGCTCGTTCCGGCTCGCTAATCAGCGTGAAGACCCGCGCGCGGTTGAAGAAGTACGCCGAGGCCGTTGGGTTGAGGTCGATGGCGGTCGTGAAATCTTCGATCGCCCGTTCGGAGACGCCCAGCTTGTCCCACACCAGACCGCGATCGTTGAAGTAATCGGGGTCCTGCGGTTCGAGTTGGATCGCGAAATTAAACTCGCGCAAGGCGTCCCGGAATCGCCCTTTCTCGAACAGGCGATTCGCTCGATCGTAGTGCCGTTCCGCTTTGCTCACGGTGTCCTCGCTGGGAGTCGTCACCGAGACATGTCTCGCCCGTCGTATCCTAACCCGGCGCCAGCAAGTATCGCATCGGACCGCCGCGCCGCAAGCACAATCTTTGCGGCAAGGCCTTCCCGCTATGTCTCAGCCAAAGGGCGAAAACTACCGGGTGGCTCGAGGCGACGCAACCAACTTACGAACGAGGCAGTGCAAAGTGCAGAGCGGTGCGTGCAAAAGTGCAAAATGGGCCAGACTGTCGGCTCGCATTCACCTTCACTTTGCACTTTGCACTCTGCCGTTTTCACTTTGCAGTTGCTCCACCTCACGACGGCTAGCATTGATTGCGAACCCGCCAAACCAACGGTATCGTCACTCCTCCGTATTCGACCGTCTCTTTCCACTTTGCCGAGGGCTTTCGCACATGCGCCGTCCAAACTCCCGCCGTGATTTTATGAAGAACGTGACCGTCGCCGGTGTCGGCGCGTATGTGGGTCACGGACTCGCGACTCCGAATGTCGCACGCTCCGCCAACGAGGAGCTCAACGTCGCCTGCATCGGCGTGGGTGGCAAAGGAGGCAGCGATTCCAGCAATGCCTCCCAATTCGGCAACGTCGTCGCGATTTGCGATGTGGACCGCAACACGCTCGAAAGCAAAGGGAAGTCCGACAAATTCACGAACGCCGAGAAGTTCACCGACTACCGCGAACTGCTCGCCAAGCACGGCAGCAAAATCGACATCGCGACGATCAGCACCCCGGACCACATGCACGCCCCGGCGACGTTGGCCGCCATGCGGTTGGGCATCGGTTGCTACACTCAGAAGCCGCTCACACGAACCATCTACGAAGCTCGGCTGATGGCGACCGTCGCCGCCGAAAAGAAAGTCTGCACGCAGATGGGCAACCAAGGAACCGCCTTGGATTCGTCGCGCGAAGCGATCGCCCAGATCAAGTCGGGCGTGCTCGGAACGCTGAAGGAAGTTTTTGCGTGGTCGAACCGCCCTGTCTGGGCTCAAGGCCCCGGCCGCCGCATGACGCTGGACAAATTCGCCGCTCAAGCAAAGAAGGACGACGCCGAGAACGCCGACAAGATCGTCGCGAAGAAGAAGGAAGAAATCGAAAAGGCGATGGAGCGAGTCGATTGGAAGAACTGGATCGGCGTCGCACCGCAGCGAGAATTCTGGCCCGGCATCTATCACACGTTCCAGTGGCGCGGCTGGTGGGATTTCGGCAGCGGTGCGTTGGGCGACATGGCCTGCCACCAGTTGACGGTTCCGTTCGCCTCGTGCGGACTGCGCGATCCGATCTCCGTCGTTGCCAAGTCTTCGGGACACGACTTCGACAGCTTCCCGGCCAGCGCGGTCATCAAGTTCGAGTTTCCCGAAACGTCCGAACGCCCCGCGATTCCCTTCTGGTGGTACGACCGCAAGGGGAACAAGCCGCCGATGGAAGTCTTCGAGAAGCATGGCATCACGAAGGTCTCGGACAGCGGCGTGATGATCGTCGGCGAGAAGGGCGTCTTCTACAGCTCCGACGACTACTGCGGCGTGTACGAACTGAAGGGTGTCGAGAAGGTCAAAGTCGATTACGAGAAGGCCGAGAACAAAGGGAACAACGACCTCAACAACATGTTCGAGTTGTTCCGCGCGAAGCGAGCCAACGATCCGAAGATCTGCAAGTCGAACTTCGTGGACCGAGCCGGCCCGCTCACCGAAACGATCCTGTTGGGCAATCTCGCCGTCTGGGCCGCCGTCAAGGGCGGAGCGGACGGGGCAATGGGCGATTGGGGCGAGAAGGTCGAGTGGGACGCTAAGAACCTCAAGGTCACGAACCTCGCGTCGCTCAAGACCCCACGCGTCGCCGACTTGATCAAGCCGAAGTATCCGGAAGGCTACCGGTTGGATTAAGCCAGTAAAAAAACCAGATGGGCACGAGTGCTCATCCTCAAATTCAGCAGGGGTACGGGGCACGGTACCCCTGTTTTTTCCACGGTCTCGAATGAGGCGAAGGTCATGATCCGTTTGCGTTGTCCGCGCGGTGTTGCTGCGTGCGCGGCTTTGAGTTTGATTTTTCTGACGGGATGTCCGAAGTCTGAGACCCCCACCAACAGCGGAAGTCCGACGATCGCTCCGCAGAGTAAGGCACCACCAGCGTCCGCGAAAAAGGCAACGGCCAGTGCGGAGGACGTGAAGGCGGCCAAAGCTCGGATCGATGCTTTGGGTTCGCGATCCAAGTACTCGCCCAAAGACGGCGACTTGCTGACGGAAATCGTGATTCAAGACGGATCGAATTTGACGGCGGACGACTTGGCACTGTTCGGCAAACTCAGCGATCTCGAAAAGCTGCAGATCTTCAACTGCCGGACGCTGGATGACGAGATGGCGACGAAGCTCAGCGGCTTGAAGGGACTCACCAGCCTGTCGCTGACGAATTCGGTAATCAACGACTCGACGGTGGAGATGATCGTCAAATCGTTTCCCAATCTCATCGACCTCGATCTGTCGTCGAACACGAACATGACCAACGGCGTGGTCAAGATCCTCAGCGAACTCGGCAAGCTGCAGCGGCTGACTTTGGTGCAGAACCAAGTCAACGACATCGGTGCTCGGCGATTGGAAAAGCTGAAGGAACTCCGCACGCTCGACTTGCGGGGAAATATGGAAGCGGGGGACATGGCGCTGGAGGTCGTTGCCGAACTTCCGAAGCTCACCGGGTTCAAGCACCGCAGCACGGCGGTCAACGATGCGGGCTTGGAATATCTCAGCAAAAATCAAACGCTGGATTCGCTGTTGATCCAGGATTTCCAGATCACCGATCAGTCGGGACCGCATCTCGCCAAGCTCGGCAAGCTGACGCTGCTTGAAATCTTCCGCTGCCAGGGATTCGGCACCGAAGGAGTGCTCGCACTCAAGGGAATGAATCTGACTCGGCTGACGCTGCGCGACCTGCCCAACATCGACGATCGAGCGATGGAGGTCTTCGACGATCTGCCGAAGTTGAAGCGTCTCTACCTGCATGAAATTACGTCGGTCGGCGACTCGGGACTGAAGCATCTCGCGGCTCTCAAGTCTCTGGAACTGCTCGATCTCTGGACCGTCCCGCAGATGACGGATGCCACGATCGACGTGATCTGTACGCTTCCCAATCTGAAGGAACTGACGATCCGAACGACCGGTGTCAGCAACGCGACCATCGACAAGCTGCTAAAAATGCAGAGCCTGCAATCGCTGACTTTCAAGGAAAACGGCTCGGTCACCGCCGAGGGGCTGAAGAAGTTGGCGAGCAAGAAATGGTCGAAGTTGGATGTCGGAACATCCGCGAGCACCGACGAGGCGGCTCAGTAGTCCTGTTCCAAGTCACTTGGATCGCTCGCCCTCGCTGACGCTTCGGGTTAGTGTGTTCTCGCCATGACCAAGCTCGCTCCAATGATGACTGTTCCGAACTTCGTGAAAGCCAAGTCCGAAGGCCGCAAGCTGTCGATGTTGACCGCCTATGATTTCACATGGGCCGGGTTGTTCGATGCGGCGGGCGTGGACTCGATCCTGGTCGGTGATAGCTTGGGGATGGTCATCCAAGGACATTCGACGACTCTGCCGGTGACGCTCGACGAGATCATCTATCACGCCAAGTGCGTCACGCGAGCAGTTCGACAAGCACTCGTCATTGTCGATATGCCGTTCATGTCCTTCCAAGTCAGCCCGGCTCAGGCGGTCGAAAATGCAGGCCGCATCCTGAAAGAAACCGGAGCCGCCGCCGTCAAACTCGAAGGGGGCGAGAATCAAGCTCGCACGATCACCGCGTTGGCCGAGTCGGACATTCCCGTGATGGCCCACGTCGGCTTGAAGCCGCAGTCGGTCCACAAATTTGGCGGCATGAAAATTCAACGGGACGAACACCGACTGCTGGCTGATGCGCGAGCCGCACAAGAGGCCGGGGCGTTCAGCGTGTTGTTGGAACTCGTTCCGCGAGACATTGCCGCTCAGATCACTCGCGAACTCCACGTCCCAACCATTGGCATCGGAGCCGGTCCCGATTGCGACGGCCAAGTGCTGGTCAGCTACGACATGCTCGGATTGACCGATGGATTCCATCCGAAATTCGTCAAACACTTCGCCGAACTGCGAGCCGAGGCAACTCGCGCCGCTCAACAGTACGTCGCTGAAGTTCGCTCCGGGGCGTTCCCCGACGACGCTCACAGTCATCGATGACTCGTGGGGCAGGTTTTCAATCTGCCCGGTGTGGCATCGGACCAGGCAGGTTAAAAAACTGCCCTACGATGCAACACGCGGCAGCCGGTCGAGCAAAATGCCGCAGGTGTTGCAAAGTGCCCGACTCTGCAAACTGGCCTGCCAACAGACGAGAATCTCTCCGAAAGACGAATTCCTTCGGCCAGCCAACGACTTGCAGCTCTTTTCAAAATCGCGGTCAAGTTTGGCACGAGCACTGCAATTGATCTCGCTCGCCGTGGTGGCAGGCGTTGGCCCGCAACTGCAAACTTCGGCGAACCCGAAAACGCTGTGAGTGACTCGTTGTTGCTCACAGCGTTTTTTGTTTTTAGGGTGTCCGCTTCGCGGCCCCAGTTTCATGGCCGCCAAGGAGCTGCCATGTCTGAAGCACCGTCCCGCCCGACCGGCGTCCGGCATTTAATTATTTTGCTGCTGACGCTGATGTCGGTGCTGCTGTACCTCGACCGCTTTTGCGTGTCATTCGCTGGCGACTACATCAAGGAAGACCTTGGCCTCTCGCAGACTCAGATGAGTTGGTTCCTGAGCCTCTTCTTTTGGTCCTACGCGTTGTCTCAAGTCCCGGCCGGCTGGCTGGCGGATCGATTCGGCGCGCGACGGATGCTGTCGATCTACGTCGTCGCGTGGTCGCTGTTCACGGCACTGATGGGATTGGCCGCCGGCTTCACGATGCTGTTGTTCGCGAGACTGATGTGTGGCATCACCCAAGCCGGTGCGTACCCGACTGCCGGTGGCGTCATCAGCCGCTGGGTGCCGCTCTCCAAACGAGCGACCGCCAGTGCATGGGTCGGGCTTGGTGGTCGGATCGGGGGAGCGATGGCTCCGATCCTGACTGCGTTCTTGATGGTCGTCTTCGTGCCGATTGAAACGCCGGTCGAGTTCACTGACGCTGATCTGCTGAATGCGACGAAGCTCGATAAAAAACTATGGACCTTTGATTTTGTTGGGCAGCAAGAACAGAAATTTAATGCGGCGACAAAGCGGATCGTGGACATCGTGGAACGCAATTGGCGGGACAATCAAGGAAAGCTTCCCAATGTCGGGGCGGCGCAGGCCGGTCCCGTTGTCGAGCCAGAGCCGCTCCTTGTGCGGCTCAACAGCTTGCTCGATCGAAGTGATCTGTTTGACGAAGCCGCATTCGCGAAGCTGAACTTGCCACGCGAAGGACTTGGCTATGCCGAGAGACTCAAGACCGGCAGCGAACTCTCGAAGGGCGAACTGCGGCGGTTCAATCGGCTGCTGATCGAGGTGGCATTTCCTGGTGAAATTCGGAAGCTCTATGGTCGAGGCTGGCGACCGGTGATGATCGTTTACGGGCTGTCGGGCGTTTTCGTCGCTCTGGGAATCTGGCTGATGTTTCGCGAGCGGCCGGAATTGCACTCGCGAGTCAACGACGCCGAACGTGCGCTGATCGAGACCGGGCGGCTCGCCACCGCCGCCGATCCGGCGAGCAAGGCCGGACGATTGCCAATCCGGCCGCTGTTCACCAATTTCAGTTTGTGGTGCAACTGCGCAAATCAAATCGGGACGAACATCGGCTGGGTATTTTTGGTGACGTGGTTGTCGCGGTATTTCATCGAGATGCACAGCGTTCCGATCTTGGAGCGAAGCGTGTTGGTGATGATGCCAAATCTGATCGGCCTCTGCGGCGGATTTCTCGGCGGCCGCTGGGTGGATTGGCTGCTGCCACGCATCGGGCTGAAGTGGAGTCGCAGTTTGCCGCCGATTGTGACGCGGTTCGTTGCGGCGGGTGGCTACGGCATGTGCCTGTACTTCGCGAGTCAACCGGCGGGGTCCGCACTGAACTCTCCGTGGGCGTTCACGGCGGCGTTTTGTTTGATTTACTTTTCGGTGGACCTCGGCCAGTCGGCTTTCTGGGCGTACGCTCAAGATGCTGGCGGCAAATATGTCGGGTCGGTTCTCGGCTGGGGCAACATGTGGGGCAATCTCGGAGCCGCATTCGGGCCGTTGCTCTACAACTATTTGCTCGGCGAGAACCCAACCGTGGCCGAATGGAACAATCTCTTCTGGCTCGGACTGATCGCATTCGTGTTTGCGGGAATCGCGACGTTCGGCTTGGATGCCTCGAAACCGGTGTTCGTCGAGGAGACAAACTAGTTCGACGCGTCAGCGAGTGGTTGTTCGAGAAGGACCACTCGCTGGCGCGTCGTGCTAAGTTTGGCTCACTCCGGTTTGTTCGCGAGCTTTTGTTGCCAGAAGGCGTAGTCCTCCGGCGTGTCGAGATCGGCGAGAACTGATTCACGGTCGGTGGGCCATTCGGTGACGAGGCTCGGTGACGAACGGAGCAGCGCGTTGACTCCGACGTCTCGTGGAAGCTGTTCGATCCGCGCCGCCAGCGACCAGCGCAAGAGTGTCGGGTGTCCGCGCCGCCGGCCGAGCGTCGGCAGAAGCGCTTCGCAATCGCCTTGCGACCAGCGAGTCAGCAGGCCGTCAAGGACTTCCGATTCGATCAACGGGTGATCGGCGGGGATCAACAACCAGCCGTCGTCGTCGGTCGGAGTGAATTGCTGGCGGATGGCTCGCAGGCCGACTTCGATACTGTCTCGCATTTCAGGCGGTTCAACGTCGGGGATGATCGCGAGGGCAGACGTGTGTCGCACCGCTTCTTGCAGCACCAGATCGTCGGAACGGACAACAATCGCAACGGCCGAGATGTCCGGCCGAGTCAGCGTGCCGATGAGGTGCCCGATGACCGTCGTGCCCTGCCACGGCAGCAGTAGCTTCGACGTTCCCATGCGACGGCTGCGACCGGCAGCGGGAATCAGAGCGAATAATCGGCGAGAAACGTCGGCCATGTGGCAATCCGGTGAGCGAATCGAAATCATCCGTGGCGATTGTGTCTCCTCGAACCGAAGCTGGCGATGCCGAACAAAAATTCTCACACCTGTCATCCAGCGGCGCTCGATCCGGAGGGATTGCTGCGAATTTGTTCGGAGCGGCGAGTTCGGCGTTCTGGTCCAGGCGGCCAGCATCGCAACAAGGTCGAGACCGCTGTCGTGTTGCGGCACGAATCAACCGGGATCGAAGCCGAGGCCAACGAGCGTCGCAGTCAGTCCGAGAACCGGCAGGTCGCGCTGTTCCGACTGCGAGTGCGGTTGGCGGTCGAATTTCGCACAGTTCGCTCGTCCGATGCCGTGCCCTCGGAGTTGTGGCGATCCCGCTGCTGCAACGGACGAGTGTCGGTGAATCCGAGTCATCCTGATTTTCCCGCGCTGCTGGCCGAAGCGTTGGATGTGCTCGCGATGTGCAATTTCGAGCATTCGGCGGCGGCGACCTCTCTGAGTTGCACGGGGTCGCAACTCGTCAAATTGCTGAAGGACGAGCGGTCGGCCTTCGAGCGACTGAACCGCGAGCGAGTCGCCCGCGGAATGCCGCGCCTGAAGTGAGCATCACAATTTGGACTCGTCAATCGCATTTCGCTGGATAAAATCACGACCGCTTGTGAGACCGACGGAATTGCATGAGTCCCGTCGAAGCCGCCGCCGCTCAAAGGAATGTGCGCTCGCAACGGAAGGATGTCGCCATGCGAAAACCGACTCGTTCAGAGGAAGTGCGTCGCCGAGTCTCCGCTCCGGTCAGTCCCGATACGACCGTGGATCTGGCGGATTCGGCCTGCTGCGAGACCTTGGTGTTGATACCCGATGACTCGATCCTGCTGCATCCGCATCGTCTGGAACAAGACGTCCGCAACCGGCTGATGGCGGAACCGAGCCTCCACTTCACCTCGCTGGTGGTGCGCCGCGTCCGCGACGGACTGTGTTTGGAAGGAGTGCTGGAGGCCGATGACTCAGACGACGTGAGCACACTCGTTCGTCGCGTCTGTGGTGCGGCACTGGTGCTCAATCACTTGGTCATCCACCGCACGCGCGAACTGCTGCGCAAAGGCTGAGGGGTTGCAGAACTAGCACGACGGCGACGACCACGGTTTGGTCCTCACGTTTGAAAAGCGGTGCTTCGGGTCACCGCATTCCAAATTTCAGTTCAGCAGCCGTTCGGCGAGCCGCACCCAATAGCTGGCACCGATCGGCAGCAAGTCGTCATTGAAATCGTATCGCGGATTGTGCAGCACGCGGCCATTGTCGGACGGGCCGTTGCCAGCCCACAAGTAGCAGCCGGGACGCTCTTGCAGCAGGAATGCGAAGTCCTCGCCACCCATGCAGGGAGCGACGTTCGTGTCGACGTGTTGCTGGCCGACAACATCGGCCGCAGCCTCGGCCGCCCATTGGGTTTCTTGCAGCGTGTTGACGGTCGTGGGATAGCGGCGGTCGTAATGCAATTCGGCGGAGGCTCCGAGCGACGTGGCGATGCCGCTGACGATCCGCTGCATGTGAGCTTCGGCCATGTCCTGCACCTCTTTGCGGAACGTTCGCACGGTGCCGCGGAGCATCACTTGGGTCGGGATCACGTTCCAGGTGTCGCCGCCGTGAATTTGCGTGACGCTGACGACGAGTTGATCGAGCGGATTCATGTTGCGGCTGGCGATGGTCTGCAACGCGGTCACGATCTGCGCCGCCGTGACGATCGGATCGATGCCCAGATGTGGCATCGCGGCATGCGTGCCGTGTCCGCGGACGATGATTTCGAAGACGTCAAACGCCGCCATGATCGGGCCGGAGCAGACGCCGAAGTGTCCGACCGGCATTCCCGGCCAGTTGTGCATTCCGAAGACGGCGTCGCACGGAAACTGGTTGAAGAGCCCCTCTTCAACCATGACTCGGCCGCCCCCTTCGTTCTCTTCGGCGGGCTGAAAGATGACGTTCACGGTGCCCGCGAAGTTGCGTGACTCGGCGAGATATCGAGCCGCTCCGAGCAGCATCGTCGTGTGCCCGTCGTGCCCGCAGGCGTGCATCTTGCCAGGATTCTGCGAGCGATGCGGAACGTCGTTTTGCTCTTCGACGTCGAGCGCGTCGATGTCCGCTCGCAAGCCGATGCTCCGCAGCCGCGCGTCGCCAGTTTGCTTGCCGCGAATCACTCCGACCACGCCTGTCTTCGCGAGTCCGCGATGCGTTTCAATGCCCCACGCTTTGAGCTTCGAGGCGATGAGTTCCGACGCGAACGTTTCCTCGAACGCGGTCTGCGGGTGCGCGTGCAGTTCACGCCGCCACGCGGTCAGTTCAGGATGCCATTCGGTGAGTCGCGAGAGGACGTTCATGTGGGCTCCTGTAGGTCAGCCTTTCCAGGTTGACCTACTTCCGGTGGCACAATCCAAATCTCGCCGAAGGCGTCGGCCTGGTCGGCTCGGAAACCATGATGGCGCAAGAGTTCGAGAATCGCCAGAAAGATGCTGATGATGCGACTGCGTTGCGAGGCGTTGTCGAACAGCGTCGTGAAACCGACGCGTCCCAACTCGCGGACCCGCGCCCCGATCTGCTCGACATAGACCGAGATCGGTGTGTCGTCGTAACGGATCTTCGATTCCTCATCGATGACTCGGCGTTCGAGCACACGGCTGAGCGCGCTGACCAGATCCCACAGCTCGACTCCCTTGATGCGATCCGCGCTGGGGTCGCGCGCGGCGTCGGGGCGTTCGTCACTGAGCCGCGGATACCGTTCAAGCGATTCGGCCGCGCGTTCTTCGAGGGCTTTGGCCGCCTCTTTGAATTTCTTGTATTCGAGCAACTGCTGGATCAAGCCGCTGCGTGGATCGTCCAACACCTCCTCCGGGACTTCCTCTTCCTCCGGGTTCGGCAGCGCCTGTCGGCTTTTGATTTCGAGCAGCGTGCTGGCCATCACCACGAAGTCGCCCGCCTGTTCGAGGTCCAAGAACTGCAACGCCGCCAGATACCGCTGAAACTGTGCCGTGATCTCGGAGATCGGCAGGTCAATCAAATCCAATTCGTTCCGCCGGACCAAGAACAGCAGCAGGTCCAGCGGCCCGGAAAAGCGATCAAGTTCGACTCGATAATCCACAGTCATGGCGGCACTGTAGCAGCGTGGCGGAGTTCGTCGAATCTCGCCCGACCACTCCGTACAATCCCGCTCCTTTCCGGGCTGTGAGTAACGGCCCGTCTGCCAAGTCTGTATTCAACTTTCGAGAGTCTGCTCCCATGAAAGCGATTGCCGTCAAGCCGCGAATCCCGAACAGCGTCCACTTGGCCGAGCTGCCCAAGCCGCGAGTGACCGATGTCCCCAACGGTCGCGGCGTGCTGGTGAAAGTTTTGAAGGTCGGCGTCGACGCCACCGACCGCGAGATCAACGACGGTCTGTACGGCAATCCGCCGCCGGGCTACGACTTTTTGGTGCTCGGCCACGAGTCATTCGGCATCGTCGAAGAAGTCGGCCCCAGCGTGCGACACGTCAAGCCTGGGGATTACGTCACCTGCACCGTGCGCCGGCCCGGCACCTCAATCTTCGACCGTATCGGTCGCTCGGACATCACCAGCGAAGAGATCTACTACGAGCGGGGCATCAACCTGCTGCACGGGTATTTGACCGAATACTACGTCGATGACGCCGAGTTCGTCGTCCGCGTTCCGCCGGCGCTCAAGCATCTGGGGGTGCTGTCTGAACCGATGAGCGTCGCGGACAAAGCGATTCAGCAAGTCTACGAAGCCCAGAAGCGGCTGCTCGTGTGGGAACCGAAGATTGCCTACGTCACCGGAGCCGGCCAGATCGGCTTGCTGGTAACGCTGATCCTGCGGCTGCGCGGCGTCGAGGTTTTCACGATCGCTCGCGGAGCCAAGCCCTGCCTCAAGGCCGAGATCGCGGAAGCGTACGGCGCGACCTACGTCAGCACTCAGAGCTTATCGCTGACCGAACTCGCCAAACACACCGGGAAGCCAGATCTGATCATCGAAGCTACCGGCAACAGCGCCATCGCGTTCGAGGCGATGAGCGTGCTCGGCCACAACGGAGCGATCGTCTGGACCAGCATCACCGGCGGCCAACGCAAAGTCGAAGTCGCGACGGACAATATCAATCTGAATTGGGTGCTCGGCAACAAGCTGCTGCTGGGGTCGGTGAATGCCAACTACCGGCACTTCGAGTCCGGCATCAGCGACTTGGCCCAAGGGGAAATCTTTTATCCGGGCGTCACGCAGAGAATCCTCACGACTCCGGTCAACGGCCTCGACAACTACCAGGAGATGATGCGGCATCTCGTCGATTCGAAAGAGGCGTTGAAGGTTTACGTCAACGTCGCGGAGGAATAAGTCGGCAACCTGTCTTCCGCGTATTTGCGAGAGACAGTCAAATCCGTCGTCTGAACTCAATTTGTGAAATTCCTCCAGAAGCGACGACATGCCTGAACTTCGCAAGGATCCGATCACTGGCCGCTGGGTCATCATCGCGCCCGATCGAGCCAAGCGGCCGACGGACTTTCAGTCCTTGCCGAAACCTGCCGCCGAGGAGTTTTGCCCGTTCTGCGAAGGAAACGAATCGGCCTGCCCGAACGAAATTCTGACGTACCGCAATCACGGCTCGATGCCGAATCAGCGCGGCTGGCGAGTCCGTTGCGTCCCGAACAAGTTTCCGGCGCTCAAGATCGAGGGGCAATTCGAGAACCGCGGCGTCGGCATGTACGACGTCATGCACGGGATCGGCGCTCACGAGGTCATCATCGACTGCCCGCAGCACGAGACCCGGTTCTCGAACCTCCCACCGGCGAATATCCGCGAAGTCCTCTGGATGTATCACGACCGGCTCGTGGACCTGAAACAAGACCGGCGACTCGTGCATCCGATGGTCTTCAAGAACGAAGGGGCGGCGGCCGGGGCGTCACTGGAACACGCTCATTCGCAATTGATCGTGACGCCTGTAGTGCCGATTCAAGTTGCGGAAGAGATGCGGGGCGCCAAGGAGTTTTTCGGTTGGCGAGGACGGTGCATCTATTGCGACATGATCCGCCAGGAACTGGACGACGCCCATCGAATCGTGCTCGATTCCGCGAACTTCGTGGTATTCTGCCCCTTCGCCAGCCGGTTCCCATTCGAGACTTGGATCCTTCCGAAGCGGCACTCCAGTCACTACGAAACGGTCCAGGAAGCGGACATCGACGAACTGGCTCAAGTCCTCAAGACCACGCTCCAAAAACTGGAAGTCGCGCTCGACAACCCGTCGTACAACTACATCTTGCACACTGCTCCGTTTCACGCCGACAGCTTCGATTTGCAGTCGTACCACTGGCACCTCGAAATCATCCCGCGCCTGACCGGCGTGGCCGGCTTCGAGTGGGGCAGCGGCTTCTACATCAACTCGGTCCTACCGGAAGAGGCTGGCGAGTTCCTGCGGCGGACAGAAGTTTGAATTTCAAAGAGACACGAGCAAGCGTATTTCGCAAGGACTCACGGATGACGAACCCGATTCGACTTTCACTCGTCTTTCACAATCATCAGCCGATCGGCAACTTCGAGGGAGTCTTCGAGGCGGCCTATCAAGACAGCTACGCGCCGTTTCTCGAAGTGCTGCGCGAGTATCCCGACATCAAAGTCGTGATCCACAACTCCGGCAGCTTGCTGGAATGGCTGGTCACTGCGCACCCGGAATACATCGACGGCCTGCGAGAACTCGCCCAGCGCGGCCAGATCGAAATCCTCGGCGGTCCATTCTACGAGCCGATCCTGGCGTGTATTCCGCGCCGCGACCGAGTCGGCCAGATGAAGCTTTACGCCGACTACCTCGAAGGTCTCTTCGGCCAGTCGATCCGCGGCATGTGGGTGCCGGAGCGGGTTTGGGAACAGACCTTCGCGTCGGACATTGCGTCGGCAGGCATCGAATTCACGGTGCTCGACGACACGCACTTCCGCAACGCCGGGTTGTCGCCAGACCAACTCTTCGGGCATTACCTCACCGAAGACGAAGGCCAACTGCTGACGATCTTCCCGATCGCCGAACGGTTGCGGTACACGATCCCGTGGGAAGAACCACAAGCGAGCATCGACTTCTTGCGTGGTCTCGCGGCCAAGAATCCGAACGCGATCGCCGTCTGCGGCGACGACGGCGAAAAGTTCGGCGTTTGGCCTGGCACGCACGATCTCGTCTTCAATCGCGGCTGGCTGCGACGCTTCTTCGACACGCTCCGAGCCAACAGCGATTGGGTGAAGACCACGACACTCAGCGAATGTATCGACAACGTGCCGCCGGTCGGCCGCTGCTTCTTGCCCGACAGCAGCTATCGCGAGATGACCGAATGGGTGCTGCCGCCGGAGCGTCAACGGTCGCTCGCCGCGCTCAATAAAAAACACGCGGACAACGCCGAGTGGCCGGAGATCAAACAATTCATGCGCGGCGGCTTCTGGCGCAACTTCCGCTCGAAGTACTCCGAGTCCAACGAAATGTACTCGCGAGCGTTGCAGGTCAGTAGCCGTCTGGAAGAACTGACGCGGCTCGACGCACGCAGCGATCACCGCGACCGCTTGGCTGAGGCCCGGTCCGAGTTGTATCGCGGTCAATGCAACTGCCCGTACTGGCACGGCTCGTTCGGCGGGCTGTACCTGCCGCACCTGCGCAACGCGATCTATCAGCACCTCATCGCCGCTGACAACATCCTCGAAGGAGTGGCCGGCCAACTCGGCTCGGCCAATCACAACGGCAGCGGCCCGTGGGTGCGGATCGACTCGGATGATTTTGATTTCGACGCCCGCAAGGAAATCCGCCTCGCCAGTGACCGCCTCGTCGCGTTCGTTGCTCCCGCACGCGGCGGGCATTTGTACGAACTCGACCTGCGCAGCATCCGCCACAACTTGCTCGCGACGCTCGATCGCCGCGTCGAACCGTATCACGAGAAGATCAAACAAGCCGCGCTCGACATGTCGCTGCAATCCGGCACCGGCGGAGTCGATCCCAGTGGCGGCGTGAAATTCAAACAGCCCAACCTCGACCAAAAGCTGATCTACGACACGACGCCGCGCAAGAGTCTCGTCGATCACTTCCTCGCCGAGGGGACATCGTTCGACGATTTCCAGCGCGGTCGCGGCGAGATCGGCGATTTCGCGACCGGAGCGTTTCAGTCATTGCTGCGCCGCTCGGACGAGCGAGTCGAAGCGATCCTCACACGCGTCGGTCGAGTGGGCAATCACGAAATCAAGCTGACGAAACGGATCGCTCTCAACACGCACGGCGGCACAGCCCTCGAAATCCGGTATGTCTTTGAAAATCTCCCGCCACACGAGACCTTGAATTTCGCCGTCGAGCTCAACTTTGCGGGCATGGCCGCCGGAGCGAACGACCGCTACTTCTACGATGCGTCCGGTCGCCGACTTGGCCAACTGCAATCGGTGCTCGACTTGCCGGAGACCAATCGTCTCGGCCTCGTCGATGAATGGCTGGGCCTCGACGCTGCGATTGATTTGTCCGAACCGGCCGCGCTCTGGGCGTTCCCGATCGAAACCGTCAGCAATTCCGAAGGAGGTTTCGAGGCGGTCCATCAAAGCTGCGCGGTCGTGCCACACTGGCAAGTTCGCGCCGGCCAAGACGGTACTTGGGGCGTCGAGATCACGCTGTCGCTCGATACTTCGGCGGCTCAGGCCCGCGTTCTCGCCCATGCCGCCGCCGTGACGGTGTGACCGTTCGGCTTTCCTCGCGCAGTGCGAGAGGGCTACATTGCCGCCGATGCCGAACGAGCCGATCACCACTCTGCGACTTGCGTTTGACCCAGTGTGGTCGCTGCCGGTTTCGCTGCTGACGGCGGTCGGGTTGGTCGTCTTCGTGCTGCTGACGTACCCGCGCCGAGTGCGACATCTGCCGGCCGGTTGGCGGCGCACGCTGGTCGGGCTGCGCGTGCTGATCGCGTTGACGCTCGCCTTTGCGATTTTGCGACCGGAGTTGCAGTGGACTCGAAAGAGCCGCAAGGCCGCGATGCTCGTGGTGCTCGGCGACAGCAGCCGGTCGATGCAGACCGCCGACGGACCGGCCAACACGACTCGCCGAGCCATGTTGGTCAAGACGCTGCAAGAGGCGGAGCCGACGATCCTGAAACTGAAGAAAGAGATGGAAGTCCGCTACTTCGACTTCGACCGCGAGTCGCGTGCAGTCGAGAAGCCCGATCACGCCGCACCCGGCGAACAATCGGCAATCGGCTTCGCGTTGGAGTCGATCCTGCGTGAGGCTCAAGCCAATGGCCTGTCCGGCATCATCCTGCACAGCGACGGAGCACAACGGGCATTGCAACCACACGACGTCGATCCGCGAGCAATCGCTCGGCGGCTCGGCGAGTTGCAGATCCCGATCTTCCCGGTCGCCTACGGCACGACGGGCACGACCGACACGTCACTCGACTTGATCGTCGAAGACCTGCTGGTCGATCCGTATGCCTTCGTGAAAAAGACGGTGCCGCTGCGAGCCAAACTGCGAGTGCTCGGAGCCGCCGGCAAGAAGCTGACGGTGCGGCTGTTAGTCGAAGACCCGCGCACACGGGAAGGCCTGAAGAGCGGCGAGATGAAAGTCCCGCCCACTTCGAAGAACGCGCAGCCGGTCGTGTTTCTGGAGCCGACCCGGAACGTCGACGTCATCCCCGTCGAGCTGTCGTACATCCCCGACCTGCCGGGTGAGTTCAAGATTCGAGTCGAGGTCGTGTCGCTCGAAGGGGAGATCAAGACCGCGAACAACTTCCGCGAAACACTGCTGACCGTGCGTCGCGGCGGCATCAACGTCGCCTATTTCGACGCGGCGTGGGCTCCCGAACAGAAATGGCTGCGTCTGCTCAACGCGACCGAGCAAGTCCAAATCGACTTTCAACCGGTGCGCGGTGGCCGACAACGCGACCTCAACGACATCGACGCGGAACTGTTTCAGCGCGGCCGCTACGACGTCTACCTCATCGGTGATGTCCCCGCGAAGGTCTTCGGTTCCGAGTTACTCAAGCAGCTCGTTTTGCGAGTCGAAGAGGGTGCTGGGCTGATGATGATCGGCGGGAACCACAGCTTCGGAGCCGGCGGTTATGCCGAGACTCCACTCGCCGATTTGCTGCCAGTCGCAATGCGGGCCAGCGATGCGGTCGTCGGCGACGACGTTGATCCAGCGCTCCGTCACACCGACGAACTGCAATTGACCCCGACTGCTCGCGGCCTCGGCCATTATGTGATGCGTGTCGATTCGGCCGACAAAAACCGCGCCGCGTGGTTGGCTCTGCCGCCGCTCGACGGAGCGAACAAGCTCCGGCCGAAAAACGATTTCGTCGAGATCCTGGCGACGGCAGCGGACCCAGGCGTTCCACTGTTGCTCGCCAACGAAACGGGCAAGGCTCGCGTCGTGGCCTTCGCGGGCAACACGACGTGGCGTTGGGCGACGCATGGCTTTCGCAATGTGCATCAACGCTTCTGGCGGCAGATGATTTTTTGGCTGGCTCGCAAAGAAGAGGACCAAGGCCAGTCCGTTTGGGTTCGCATCGATCCTCGCAACTACCTGCCGGGAGTCCCGGTCAAGTTGGCGTTTGGTGCTCGCTCGCCCGACGGTATCGCCATTACCGACGCCGACTTTGATGTCGCTGTGACCAATCCGAAAGGCGAACGCCAGAAGCTCCCCGTTCTGCGAGTCGGCAACGAATTCTCTGCCGACTTCCTGCAAAACGAACATGCAGGTGATTACTGGGTCAGTTTGTCGGCCCGCTCGAAGGCCGGTCAGCTGATCGGCGATGCGACCTCGCGTTTTTTGGTGGACGAACGCGATCTGGAACTCGACAACCCCGCCGCCGATCACGCGCTGCTCGCCGAACTCGCCGCGCTCACCGGTGGCAGTGTCGTCGCTCCCGAACAACATGGGGCGTTTCTCGAACGCCTGCAAAAAGAGGGACTCGTCCGCCGCGAGGAATCTGAAGTCACTCGCAAGCCGCTCTGGGACAACTGGCCGTTCCTGATCGTCTTCGTCACGCTGCTGGCGACCGAGTGGACGATCCGCAAGCTGCGCGGATTGGTGTAGCCGGTTTCGAAACTAGCCCGACACGCAAGCGAGGGATTCAAGAGGCCAACGTTTCAACCACTCGCTTGCGCGTCGTGCTGATCCTCCGGCAGCGCCGAGTGCCGATACATGTTTCGCAGGCTCGGGTCGCACAGGCCGACGACGTTGAACGGCCGGATCGCTTCGACCATTTCCTTCTCGAACTGTTCGATGCGGCCCCCTTCTTGCAGCCGCTCACACATCCGCCGCACGACCGCGAGCCACCGCTCATCATCCGCCAACAGGAACGCCGAGCGGAACTCGCCGACGCTGGCGAGCCGCGCTCGCTCGTAGCTGGTCGCCGCTGCGAAATAGAGCATCGTCGCGTTCGCGAAGCGGCGAAAGTCCCCCATCGCCGCGAAGCATCCGCTGACGAGCAAGTCGATCAATTCGAATTCGGCCAGCACGCAGCGTTCGTACTCACGCAGTTGGGATTCCAAATCATCTCGGTCGAGCGATCGAATCAGAATGCGTGCCAGCCGCTCAATCCCGCACAGCGTGTGCGCGATCCCGGAACTGTGCAGCGCGTCGATGAAACCCGCCGTGTTCGGCAGCATCGCCCACCATGCTCCGGCCGCGCGAGCCAGCTTGCGTTGCAATCGCCCGGTGCTGCGCAGGCCGTCCTCCGGCCGGACAACTTTCGCGTTCGCAAATTGCTCACCGACTGACGGGAGCCGTCGCAGCCACGAATTCCATTCGTCGTTGGCTGAAAGATTCGGTCGCTCGCCGCGATTCAAATCCTGTACGAAGCCCGCGCTGACGGTTTCGTCGTTGAACCGCAGTTGCCACATCCAGCCATCGGCAAAGACGTGATGCAGTGCCGCGTGATCGCAGTCAAACGGATGCTCGGCCGTGTCGATGCCGCGTGATTCCAAGCAGCGATTCCAACGAGTCACGTTTGCGAAGTGGGCAAAGACGGTCCGCGAGTTCGTCCGCAACTCGTGCGTGCGGTCTTCGATCGCCAACCGCTTGGCGAGGAATCGGCCCTCGCCGCTGCCATCGACGACGAAGCGGGTTCGCAACTCGTGGGGCAGGTTTTCAACATGCCCGTGTTTCAATGGCAGATTGAAAACCTGCCCCACGGCCTCGATCTCCCCGACTTCGCATTGTTCAAAACAAACGGCTCCCGCCGCGCCGGCCTCGCGGAACAGGAACGCATCGACGTCTTGTCGCAGCCAGTGCGTGTCCGAATGCTGATCGCTGCTGCTTGCCGCGACGAGCAATTCGGTCGAATGCTCGGCATCGGCGACGAACGGATGATCCGCCTCGTGATGAAAATACGAGAAGCCGCGTTTGATGCCCGACACCAGTTGCGGATGCGTCGCCTGCCAACTGCCGTACTTCGCCAACGGAGCGATGTTCGTCAAGTCGTACTCGCGGCAAAGATCCTTCAGCACGAGATTGGCAATCGGCGTGGACGATTCGCCGATCACGAATCGTGGATGCCGGCCGCGGTCAATCAACGCGACTCGCAAGCCCGCGCGTCGCAGCACCAGTGCCAGCAAGCTGCCTCCGAAACCGCCTCCGACAATCGCGACGTCCACGTCCAGAGCACTCATGCCAGGCGATCCTCTCGGCCACAGTCACAAATCACTTGCGGCAGGATCGTCTGCGACAGATTCATTTGACACAACCGCTCGACCCGCGCGGCGGCGCAGCGCGAACAGTCGGCGAATCGAGCGATGTCCCATGTGTCCGCGAACACTCGGCCGCGTCCCGATTCGATGCCGGCGGACAAGACTTGTTCCAGCGACGACAACTTCGGCGGCGCGAACCAGCCCTCGGATTGCAGACGGTCCATCGCTCCGTTGCCAGCGCGAGTCGCGATCACCGAGACGCACGTCGCGCCCGAATCAAACGCAAAGTCGATCGACTTCAACGCCCACTCGATCCCTTCGGCCTCGGACAAGAACGGCGGACGGAGCAGCACGAACGCACGCACTGCGATGTCGTGCTCGACGAGAAATCGCGCGGCGCGAGCGAAATCGTCGAGCGTCATCCGCTTGTTCATCCGCGCGAGAACATCGGGATGAGCAGTCTCCAATCCCAGCGCCACTTCGAATTGTGTGCCGAGTTGCTCCTGAAATCGCAGCACACGCTCGTCGGTCAGCAGTGGGTGATTCTCGACGATGACTCGCTCGAACTGCCGCACACGATCAACGATCGCGGGCCAGTCGAGCGGCGAGATCGCGGCGGCGTCAAAAAAGTTGCCGCTGTTGTAGAGCTTCACGACGCTGGCCGGTGGCAGTCGATCGAGAGCGATGTCAATCTGCCGAGCAACCGCACCGGCGGGCGTCGGCTCGTCGAGCGTCTGTCGCCAGAGATCGCAGTACACGCAGCGAAACGGACATTCGCGATTCGCCAGAAAGATTGTGGCGACATCGAGCACTCGTCCATCCGCTTGTCGTTCCGGTTCGACAAACGCCGCGATCGGCTGCCACGGATCAACCGATTCCTTCGGCCCGCGCGCGGCGAGGATTTCGCGATCGGTCAGTGGCGGGGGCAAAGGCATCGTCACTCGTCGAATTGAAATGTCATGCCGGCTCGCAGGACGTGGATCTTGAGGTTGCGAGCGGCGGCGGGTTCGCCCATTTTGAGTTTCTCGCGGCTGGCTTTGCGGCCGTCGATGACGGTGACGTTGCTGTTGCCGATGACCTCGAACTCGCGGCCACGCACGACGACGGCGGTTTCTTCGTCGATGCCGACACCCATCAGATCCGGATAGTCGATCACCGCCAAGGCCAGCCGATTGAAGCGGCCTTTCTGCAAGAAGTGTTGATCGACAATCGCATCGGGCCACAGGCCGAGGCCGTTTTGCAGATACGGAGCGGTGCCGGCCTTCAAGCTGCCGAGGTCCGAGGGTCCGCCGATCATCGTCTTGCCCATGACGGCCGCGCCCGCGCTGGTGCCACCGACGATGGCTCCCTCGCGGTAACGGTTTCGAATCGTCTCGGCGATGTCGCTGCCTCGAATGTTGTTCATGAAGACTCCCTGCAAGCCGCCGGGAAGCCAGATCAAGTTCGCCTCGCGAATTGTCTTCACGGCGGCGGCCTGTTGCTGCGGATTCACAAGGACGACGTTGTCCGCGCCGTTCCGTTTCCAGGTCGCCACCGAACTGGGTCCGTATTCAAGATTGGCCGCCGGCAGCACCGCGATCTTGGCCGACTTGCCTCCCGACAATTCGAGCGTGCGGTTCACCACGGTGGCGGGCGTCTCGCCGCCGCCGATCACGACCAGTCGACCTTTCGGTAGTTCGACCTGCGGGTCTGCCAGCAATGCGGCGGCGATCAGCCAGATGCCCATGCGTCAGTTTCCTTCCGAGATGAGGTCCGTGCGACCTCGTGGATTCGCACTCATTGATGATCGGTGGTCGGTTCGCTCGATGACTCCGGCTTTGGTCGCAGACGTTCGAGTTGTTCCATGAGTTCGATCTTGTGAACTTCCAGCCGAGCCAGGGTGACTCGCGAATGTGCTCGGGTGGTCGCCAGATCGCCCATCGCCAGAACCCCGATCCAAATGCAGAGGCAGCCGATCATGCACCACATGATCGTCGAAGCTCGCGGGCCAAGATTCCAAACGACCGGCAAGTCCACAACAGGAATCAACATCCCAACGAGCACGATCAGTGCCGATGTTTGTCGGCGACGTCGATAACGCGATTCGAAATGCCGAAGCTCGCGCGGGTCGCTGGCGAAGTCGATCTGCTCGCGCAGCCAAGCGGCGCGGTGAATCAGTTGCAGCAGCACGCCCGCAAGCAGCACGCATCCGCCGAATATCGCGGTCACGGGGTCTGGTCGCAGATTGGGTGGCATGGGAGTGAAATCAGATTCGAGTGTTGAAGTTTCGGCTCGGCCGAAATCCTAAGCACGCTTCGCCGCTAAAAAAACCTTGATCGCCTCGACCTGACGGTACTCGCCGCGAGTGCCGCACATTTGGCCGTTCTTGAACCAGCCGGTCCAGCCGAAGCGGCACAAGTGCGCCGAATAATAGACGTCAAAGCGGTCGGCACCTTCGGCCAGTTCGATCCAGATCGCTTCGAGTCGTCGGTTCTGTCCGCGAGTGCCGCAGTAATCCCCTTGATCGATCCAAGGCGTGTCCCCCTTCACCGACAGATGAGCCTTGTAGCGCAGCGAGACTCCCTCGACCGGCGGATTCACTCGCAACGAAAAACCTTCGAGGCGGCGACCAGTGCCGGCCGCACCGCACTCTGTGAGCTGTGATCGCCACGGCGTATCACCTCGATCTTGCACATGCACCAGCGTCTCGGCCTGCACGAGTTGGCTCGGTTCGGGCAGCGTCGCCGACGACTCTCCGGCGAGGTCACCACGCATGAAACCTTGCAGGTACGCCTCGACCTTTTCGCGGAGCATGCTCAACCGCAGCGATCGATTCGCGTCACCGCTGCTGGCTGTGGCTGCGGCGATCTCGCGGAACGTCCGCAGGACTCGGACGAATTGCGGCCCCAGAGGTGTCCCGCTGCCGGTGGCCGAGAGGAAATAGTCCTCACACCAGCGCGTCACGGCGTCGAACGCCTCCGTCACCTTTGCCGACTTCTCCGGACTGTCCGCCATGTTTCATCCTGCTTGAGACTGGCCGCGTGAGGGCCGGGCGGATTATGAGAGTGCTCCGTGTCGGCGTACAGCCGGGCAGAAGACGGAAGTCCGAGGTCCTCATGATTGCGAGTCGTGCTCGAAGAGTTGTGATCGTCATCGCACTTGTGTCTGCCTTGGCAATTCCAGTTCGAGCGACGCGATGCGAGGAAGCCGTCTACCAGCACGGCGCTGTCGCTGCCGATCATGCGCTGGCCAGCGAGGTCGGGGTCGAGATTCTCAAGCAGGATGGCAACGTCGTGGATGCGGCGGCGGCGGTGGGCTTCGCGCTGTCGGTGCTTCGACCGGCAAGCTCTGGCATCGGCGGCGGCGGATTCATGCTGATTTGGGACGCCAAGGAACAACGCTGCATCGTGCTCGATTACCGCGAACGTGCTCCGCTCCGAGCGACCGCCGAAATGTTCGTGGAAGATGCCCAGAACTCTGAGAACGGCGAGCAAGCTCTTCCCAAACAAAGTGTGCGCGGACCGCTGGCCGCCGCCGTTCCGGGACACGTTGCCGGATTGTGCCACGCGGTCGAGAAGTACGGGCGGCTTCCAATCGCGAAGGTTGTTGCGCCGGCGATTCGATTGGCTCGTGACGGTGTGCCGGCCGATGCGCATTTCGTCAAGACGAGGAAGTCCGCCATGACAACGTGGTCGAAGTGGCCGAAAGACTTTCGAGACCGGTTCAGGGCCTTCCACAATTCGTACCTGTTGACCGGCAAGTCGATCAAAGAGGGGGACATGGTGACGTCCCCGCAGCTTCCGGCACTGGAGCAGATCGCCGCTCACGGAGCCGCCGGTTTTTATGCCGGCCCCGTCGCCGAGTCGCTGCTCAAATTAAGTCAAAAAAACGGCGGGCTGTTCACGGCCGAGGACTTCCGCGACGTGCAACCGGTACGTCGCGAACCGCTCAAGCTGAGCTATCAAGGCTTCGACATCCTGACGATGCCACCGCCGTCGAGCGGCGGGATCGCGATGCTCACGACGCTGCAGATCCTCGAAGAGTTGGACGCCAAGAGTCCCAGTTCTTCGGAGGCCGAGTCCGCTCACCGATTGACCGAGGCGTTCAAGCACGCGTTCGCCGATCGAGCGGAATTCCTCGGCGATGCGGACTTCGCCGACGTGCCGGTGGCGAGACTCATTAGTCGCGAACACGCACGCGAGCTTGCCTCGCGCATCGACCACAAGCACACGCAGCCGACCAAGAATTACGGACGATTCGCGCCGGTCAACGATGCAGGGACGACGCACTTTTCGGTGATCGACGCCGAGGGAAACGCGGTCGCTTGCACCGAAACCGTGAACACAGAGTATGGCAGTTGGATCGTCGAGCCGAAGTTTGGCATCCTGCTCAACAACGAGATGGACGACTTCGCCGCCATCCCCGGCCAGCCGAATGCCTTTGGTTTGATTCAGAGTTCCGCCAACGCGATCGCACCGCGCAAGAAGCCGCTGTCGAGCATGACGCCGACGATCATCGTCAAGGACGGCAAAGCGGTGTTCGCTCTCGGTGCTGCCGGCGGCCCGCGAATCATCACCGCCACGACACAGGTGTTGCTCAATTTGATTGACCGCAAACAATCGCCGGCCGCAGCGGTGCAGGCACCGCGGTTGCATCATCAGTGGTTGCCCGATGTGCTCGACTTAGAACCACGCCTGCATCGCGACCTGCGTGATCCACTGATGGCATTCGGTCACAAGGCGCAAGAACGAAACAGCAACGCCGTCACGCAAGCGGTCTCGCGATCGACCGACGGTCTGCGAGCCGCAAGCGACGTTCGCAAGGGCGGCCGGCCGGCGGGTTGGTAGCGTGTGTTCGAGGGGGACGTCGCGTGCTTATCACTTCGGCTGACTTTCTGCGACTAGCATTCGTCTTGAGCATTCTTGTGCTCACCGAGGTTTCGTCCGCACAGGACGACGAGCCGAAGAAACCGAACGCGATCGAGCTTGATCCGAGTTGGTTCGCATCGACCAAACATCCGGAAACCGGTTTGCTGTCTCGCAACATTCGGCCGGAGGAAGCGCTCGGCTACTTCGCGATTTTGAATCACGCACGGCAGGTGCCGCTGACAGAACTCAAGTCGTCCGCAAAACAGTTTCAGGCAGAACGGCTCGCCACGATCCGCCGCGACCCCAACTTCCGGGTCTATTTTCGGAAGCCGGATGCCGACTTTCCGACGTTCGCGGACCTGCACCGCCATCACGAGGCGTATCACGGCCGGCTTGTCACGTTTCGTGGACATGTGCGTCGGCTGATTTCGTCGCCGGCCGGCGAGAACGCTCACGGCTTTCAACAAATGCACGAGGCGTGGTTGTACGCGGACGGTGCTCAGCAAAATCCGGTCGTCGTGGTCTGCACGGAACTGCCGCCGAACATGCCGACCGGCAGCGACATCCTCGTCGATTTCGTGTCGGCGACGGGGTACTTCTTCAAGCGGTACGGGTACGAGGATCGTTCCGGACAGCCGCGATTTGCGCCGCTGATTTTGGCTCAGCGGTTGGAGTGGGCTCCGCGACCGGCACACTCGGAGTGGGCGTCGAATGGGACGATGTTTGGACTCACGCTGGGGGCGGCGGTCATGGTTGGGATCGGAGTGTGGCTGGCGTCGCGGTCTCGGCGGCGGAGCGGACGTGGGCGTCCGGTCTACGATTCACAATCGCGTGAGGGACCGTGATCGTCGCAATTGCTGCGAACGTCAAACAGCGAATGGTCCGCAAGGCTTCTCACAAGCCTTGCCGGATCGACCGAGGGAGCCGTCGAGCAGCGGCGAATCTGGCCGGTTCGAGCAAGTTTCTGTTGAATTCAGTTCGCGGACAGGCGATAAAGTTCAACATCGCCGTCGCGGTGCCTTCCCGTTTCGGCTCCATCGTCTCTCGCAAAGGAATACGCGCATGTTCTCTCGTTGGCGTCCCTGGGCCTTGGTTGGAGCGCTGGCTGTTGGCTTGGTCGCTCCTGGAATTTCGGCGGACTCGAAGAAGGACAAGAAGGAACCGAAGCGAAAAGTTGTCCCCGCGGTGAAGGTCGATGAGTCACTCGATCACATCGACGTCTTCGAGGGGATCGAAAAAGGTGTGCTCGATGTGAAGATGATTCCCAAGGACGCGATGGGCGGCAACATGCTCATCGAAAACAAAGGGGACAAGCCTCTGAACGTCGACTTCCCGGCAGCGTTCGTCGGCCGACAAGTGCTGAAGCAATTCGGTGGCGGCGGTGGTGGCGGAATGCAAGGTGGTGGTGGTGGTGGTGGCCAGCAAGGCGGCGGGGGCGGCGGCCAGGCACAAGGCGGTGGTGGTGGTCAACAAGGTGGTGGTGGCGGTGGCTTCGGCGGTGGTGGCCAGCAGGGTGGCGGCGGCGGCGGTGGTGGATTTTTCTCGGTGCCCAATGATCGCATCGTTCGCGTCACTTATCGTTCCGTCTGTCTTGAACATGGCAAGGCCGAACCAAATTCCGGCATGACGTACCGCATCAGCAAGGTCGAAGACTTCAACGAAAATCCGATCTTGGCAGAGACCTTGAAAATGGTCGCCACCGGACAGATCGATCCTCAAGCTGGTCAAGCCGCAACTTGGCACATCACGGACAATATGAGTTGGGAACAACTCGCTGCGAAGTCGACTCCACACGTCGGTCGTTCTGCGACGCCGTACTTCTCTGCCGAGACGTTGGCGCGTGCTCAAAACATCCATGTCGCCGCGGTGGCTCGCGCCAAGGAGCGTGAGCATAAGTCGGACAAGTCGGCGGTCGCTTCGTCCAAGAGCAGCCGTGGCGCTTCGGCGACAGTCAAACGCGACTGACCGCAAAAGGGCACACTCCGCCCGTCTGAGATCGGTCAATGCCAGGGACTCACATTCGTGAGTCCCTTCGCATTTCCACACGAGACTTTCCTCGCAGGACATTGCTCGGCAGAATGTCCCCGTCGTCCCCCTCGGCGGCTCATGACCGAAGGTTGATGATCCCTCCCGACTCCGCGTTTTTCGCCTGCCCTCGGAGACCTCCGCATGACTGCGCGATTCGCTTTGTTGGTCACGACGCTTTTGGTCATCGCCTCATTGTCGCTGGCAGCTGATAAACTCCCGCCGCCAGCGGATCGCAAAATCGACTTCGCGAAGGATGTCCGTCCGCTTCTGGAAAAGCATTGCTGGGGCTGTCACGGAGCGAAGAAACAAGAATCCGGATTGCGATTGGATAGTCGCGAAGCTCTGTTACGAGGCGGCGACATCGGCAAGGTCATCGCGGCCGGTGACAGTGAGCGAAGCCGGCTGATCGTGCTCGTCTCTGGGACAGATCCGCAAACGGTGATGCCGCCGGATGGTCCGCAACTCAAACCGGAAGAGGTCGGCATCCTGCGCGCGTGGATCGATCAAGGCAGCGTCTGGCCCGACGACTCGCCGAAAAAGGAAGAGAAGAACACGCACTGGGCGTATCAGCCAATCCGCCGCGTCGAACTACCAGTCGTCAAGAAAAGCGACTGGGTGCGCAGCCCCATCGATCAATTCGTGCTGGCCGAATTGGAGAAGCGTGGCATCGCGCCGTCACCGGAAGCGGATCGCTTCACGCTCATTCGCCGGTTGAATTTGGATTTGCTTGGCCTGCCTCCGACCGTCGAGGAGGTCGAGGCGTTCGTGAACGACTCGCGGCCGAATGCCTACGAGGAACTCGTCGATCGGCTGCTCAAGTCGCCGCACTTCGGCGAGCGTTGGGGACGGCATTGGCTCGACATGGCCCGCTACGCGGACAGCGACGGCTACGAAAAAGACAATCCACGTCCCGATGCCTATCGCTGGCGCGATTGGGTCATTGATGCGATCAACAATGACCTGCCGTTCGATCAATTCACCGTCGAGCAAATTGCCGGCGACCTCCTGCCGAACGCAACGGCGATGCAGAAGCTCGCGACGGCGTTTCATCGGCAGACGCTGACGAACACCGAAGGTGGCACGGACAAAGAGCAGTGGCGTGTCGAAGCGTGCTTCGACCGCACGGAAACGACTGGTGCGGTCTGGCTGGGACTGACCGTCGGGTGCGCTCGCTGTCACTCGCACAAGTACGACGCGATCAGTCAGCGCGAGTACTATCAGCTCTTCGCCGCCTACAACAACGGCGACGAGGAAACGGCCGTCGTCCCGAAGTCCTCCGAAGATGTGGCGGCTTATGAAAAGGCGAAAGCCGCGCACGATGCTGAACTGGCGGGCATCACCGCCAAGCTACGAGCCGAGCAGGCGAAACTCGGCGACGCCTTCGCGGCCTGGGAAGCCAAGGCGCAAGCGGCGCTTGCGGAATCGACCGCGAAACCGTTGAAGCTGCACACGTTGGACGATCTGAAAGTCGAGAGCGATGGCAACGTGACGTTCACCGCTCAAAAGGATGGCTCCTTCTTGGCGAGCGGTCCGAATCCGAACTCCGCCACATACACGATCACCGGCAAGACGATGGTTGCCGGTGTGGCCGCGATCCGTCTGGACGTGCTTCCGGATAACTCACTGCCAGCGAAAGGGCCAGGCCGAGTCGCGCACGGCAACTTCGTGCTCAGCGAGATGATCGTCGAGGTTTCGCCCACTGCCGACTTCGCGAGCACTCGCAAGCTGGAGTTTGCTGGAGCGAAAGCGGACTTCGAGCAAGCCGACAAACCGTGGCGAGCGGCCGACGTCATCGACGGCAAAGAAGACACCGGTTGGGCCGTCGCTCCGCAGTACGGTAAAGAACACTGGGCGATCTTCGCCCTGAAGGAACCGCTGGCGGTGAACGGTTCGGTGTTTGTGCGTGTGCAACTCCGGCAGTTGTATGGCCAGCAGCACACGATCGGCCGGTTCAAACTGTCGCTGCAAACCGGCATCGAGCCATCGATCGCTCTGCCGGAGAACATTCAAAAATTGTTCGCGGTCAAAACCGATCAGCGGTCTGCCGAACAAACGCAACAAATGCTCGATTACTACTCCAGCCTCGACGCGGCCACCAAAACTTTGGCCAAGCAATTTGATGACCTCAAAAAGAAAGAGCCACCCAAGCCGGAACTGACCGTGCGAGTCCTCCTGCAACGAGCAAAAGACCCGCGCAAGACGTTCGTGTTTCGACGCGGCGAGTTCCTCGAACCACTGACCGAGCAAGAGGTCGTCCCCGCCGCGCTCGCGACGCTTCCTCCCATGAAGCCGCGCGACGAGAAGTCCGCAATGGCCGACCGGCTCGATCTGGCCCGCTGGCTGGTCTCGCCCAACAACCCGCTGACTCCGCGAGTGACCGTCAATTACATCTGGCGGCAACTCTTCGGCCGTGGAATCGTCGCGAGCGTCAACGACTTCGGCATTCGCGGCGAAAAGCCGAGCCATCCAGAGTTGCTCGATTGGTTGGCGACGGCGTTTCGCGATGGCGACAAATCGGTGCAACCCTGGTCGCGCAAGGCTCTCATCAAGCGGATCGTCACGTCCGCCACATACCGCCAAGCTTCGCGGCATCGGCCGGAGTTGCTCGACGTCGATCCGCAGAACACGCTGCTCGCGCGGCAGAATCGGTTGCGAGTCGAAGCCGAGATCGTCCGCGACCTGAGCCTCGATGTCGCTGGATTGCTGTCGAAGAAAATCGGCGGTCCGAGCGTCTTCCCCGCTCTGCCGGCGGGCATCACGGACCTCAGCTACGCCGGCAACTTCAAATGGACGAACAGCACCGGCGAGGATCGCAACCGCCGCGGCATGTACACCTTCTTCAAACGCACGGCTCCGCATCCCAACCTCACGACGTTCGACTGCCCCGACGCCAACCTGACCTGCGTCGAACGCCGAGCCTCAAACACGCCGCTGCAAGCCCTGATCACGCTCAACAATGAAACGTTCTTGGAAGCTTCGCAAACGTTCGCGAAACGTCTGCTGAGCCAACCGCTGACGGACGACGCAGCGCGATTGAATCAAGCCTTTCGCCTGTGTGTCGCTCGTGTTCCGAGCGACCGTGAACTCCACCAACTGACCCAACTGTTGACTGCGAACCGCGACTTCTATCGCGTTCATCAAGACGACGCGAAAAAACTGGCCGGCAACACGGCTGTCAGCGGTTTGTCACCGGACGAGACTGCCGCCTGGATCGCGACCGCCCGAATCCTTTTGAACCTCGACGAATTCATCACACGGGAGTGAATCACTCCGAATCCAGAACAGAGTTTTTTCATGTCCCTCTGCGAAACTCTGCGTTTTGCCTTTTTGAAACGCAGATTTCGCAGATGATCGCAGAGATGAAAGGTGAGACGATGCATTCATTTGTGAGCCACCTCGAACGCACTCGACGCGATTTCTTGACCTCCTCCGCCTGCGGCTTGGGCGGAGCTGCGTTGAGTGCGATGCTTTCGAACGACGGATTACTGGCCGCGAATGCCGACTCGGCACTTGCCGCGAACCCGCTGGCAATCAAGCCGCCGGCGTTTGCTCCGAAGGCGAAGAACTGCATCTTCCTGTTTCAAGCGGCGGCTCCGTCGCATCTCGATTTGTACGACCCGAAGCCAAAGCTCAATGAGTTGGACGGCAAGCCGCTTCCCGCGTCGATGCTGGAAAAAGTGCGATTCGCGTTCATCAAAAAAGAGGGTGCGGTGCTGATGGGCTCGCCGCGCAAGTGGACGAAGCACGGCGAGTGCGGCACAGAGTTCTCCGAATTCGTGCCCAACATCGCGACCTGTGCCGACGACATTCTGATGATCCGCTCAATGTATTCGGAGCAGTTCAACCATCATCCCGGCCAACTGCTGCTGAGCTGCGGTCGAGCAACGTTTGGCTTGCCGAGCATCGGTTCGTGGCTGACCTACGGGTTGGGCAGCGAGTCGCAAAACCTGCCCGGCTACGTCGTGTTGACCAGCGGTCGAGGTTCCAGCGGAGGAGCGTCGCTGTGGAACAACGGCTTCTTGCCGTCGCACTACGCCGGTGTGCTGTTCCGCAATCAGGGGGAGGCCGTCTTGAATTTGTCGAACCCCAGCGGCCTGCCGGCGGAGTTGCAGCGACGCGGACTCGACACGCTCAAGTCGCTCAACGAAAGCCGCCTCTCGGAGATTCACGATCCGGAAATTGCGTCACGCATCGCCAGCTACGAACTCGCATTTCGGATGCAGTCTGCTGCTCCGGAATTGATCGACCTCAACAGCGAGTCCAAGACGACGCTCGACGCTTACGGCATCGACCGGGCTCAGCATCCGCAAGCGACCGGACGTGGCAACGTGCTCGATGCGCACCTCTCGTTCCCGCGCAACTGCCTACTCGCGAGACGGCTGGTCGAGCGCGGCGTGCGGTTCGTCAACATCAT
The DNA here is from genome assembly GCA_003669125.1 of Planctomycetota bacterium. Taxonomy (GTDB): domain Bacteria; phylum Planctomycetota; class Planctomycetia; order Planctomycetales; family Planctomycetaceae; genus SXKJ01. The sequence goes on along the minus strand of QWQF01000085.1, from coordinate 1,498 downwards.
CTATGAGGCTTGGGACCAGCACAGCAATCTCGAAGGGGACCTGCGGTACAACTCGTGGGTCGTCGATCAGCCGATCGCCGCGCTCATCAAAGACCTCAAGCAGCGCGGCCTGTTCGACAGCACGCTGATCGTCTGGGGAGCCGAGTTTGGGCGCACGCCGCTCGGCGAGAATCGCACGCCGGGAACGCCGCCCACCGGCCGCGATCATCATCCGTTTTCGTACACGATGTGGATGGCCGGCGGCGGCATCAAGGGGGGCCAAATCTACGGCGAGTCCGACGAGATCGGCTGGGGTGTCGCGAAAGATCCGGTTCACGCCAACGACTTCCACGCCACGCTGCTGCACTTGTTTGGCCTCGACCATTTGAAGCTGACCGCTCGCCACCAAGGCCGAGACTTCCGCCTGACCGACGTCGGCGGCAAAGTCATCAACCGCTGGCTCGCGTAAATTAATCTGGTCACTCCGTGACCGGAATGTTCAAGTCTCGGAGTGACTCGGCGACTTTGCTCTCGTCAGTTTCGCAGCAGAATTTCCTGCACACGCTCGAGCGGGAGATTCAGCCACAAGGCGATTTCCTCCGCTGCGAAGTCGGTTCTCATCAGTCGCTGAATCATGCCCTTCTCGTCTGCAGAAACGCGCCGCGTACGATGCAACGGTGTGATCATTTCGTGGTCCGAAAGCGACTCGCCGGCGGTCGTTTCGTGAGCCGTTTCCACCATCGGTTCGTGCGACCGATCGTCCACCGCGAGGCGTTCTTCCGCACCAATCACCTGCGGGAAGTCTTGCAGCACCGCCTCCCATTCGGCGATGTCGTCGTCGAGATCATCACCCAAGGCGTCGAGAATCTCTCGATAGTCCGCCGCGCGCGATTCCGGCAGAACAGTGGTCGCCTCTGGAGCCACATTGCTGCGAGGTGCTCCGCTCGGACTGATGACGTTGGCCAGGCGTTGCTCGTCACGCGCGACGTCGCGACGCCGACACAACGCGACTCGAATCTGTTCCGACATGGCGATCAGCAAGCCAGCGATCATGCTCGCACCGGCAATCGCTCCGGCGATGAATAGCGACATTCCGTTGTTCCCCATCCTTGGGTTTGTGGTTCGTCCTTGGAGGATGGGCACTCTTGCCCGTCCAGGATTCTGCGAAAGAGGACGAGCAAGAATGCCCATCCTCCGGCGCGATCAATGTTTTTTCTTCTTTTTCTTCTTCCCCTGATCATGATCATGATCGTGGCTGTGATCGTGGTCATGTCCGGCATCGTGATCGTGGCTGTGGTCATGATCGTGCTGATGGCCGCCATCATGATCGTGACTGTGATCCTGAGAATGGCCGACGCCGTGATCGTGGTCGTGACCGCAATCATGATCGTGGCTGTCATCGTGGTCATGATCGTGATCGCGGCTGCAATCATGGTCGTGATCGTGCTGCTCGAAGACGGTTTCCAGGTGCTCGGCAAAAGCCTGTTCGGCTGTGCGATAGACTTCTCGAATGGGAATT
>QWQF01000075.1 GCA_003669125.1 Planctomycetota bacterium | reverse complement strand
ACTCGGTATCGACCACAAAAAACTCGCCTTCACACACAACGGCCGCCCGGAACGGCTCACCGATCCCGAAGTGACTGGGGCGCGAGTCGTCAAAGAGCTGTTGGCATGATTCGGCGATGGGGAGGACACACGATGCGCACGATTCTTCGAGGTTGGAACGTCCTGGCGGTTGTGTTCATTGCCTGGTCGTCATTGTCCGCTCAGGAGCACATTCCGCGAACCACGCACGACGCCAATCTCTATCTCTTCGTTGATGACCGTTGGATCGAGAAGCAGCGTGGAGTGACGCGGGTCTATAACCAGGCCCAACCGCTCGATCAGCCGATCATCGCGCCCGATGATGCGAAGACAGAGGCCGACTGTGCCTGGGGCAACGTGATTCGCGAAGCGGACGGGAAATTCCGCTTGTGGTACTGCACGATGACGATGGGGCGCAATGCCGCCGGTCCCCACGAGATGGCCGCCGCGGGTGTCTGGGGACGCGGCGACGATTTCACTTTTCGTCCCCGTTCGGATGCGGATCGCCCGGACGTCGAGTCCATGCTGGGCAAGTACGCCGAGTCGGACGACGGGATCATGTGGCGGAAACCGAAAGTCGGATTGATCGCCAATCGCGGTAACAAGGACAACAACGTGATCCTGACCGGCCAGCGGGCCTCGGAGCAAACTCGAGGAGCCCTCACCAACTTTGACGGCTACACCATTCTCCGTGACGACCGCGAACCCAACCCCGATCGTCGCTACAAGATGGTCGCCCATTGGGAGTCGGTCCATTACTGGGACAACCACGCCGTCAGCGGTTCACTCGGTCGTCCCAAGGCGATGATGGACCGTTATGCCGCCGCGCGGGGTGAATACATCACCTACAGTCCCGACGGACTGCGCTGGGAACAACCTCTGGAGCGGCTGGAGTCTCTCCCGAGCGGAGGCGGCGATCGACTGCTGGTCGTCCCTGATCGTCGGAACAATCGCTGGATGGCCTACGTTCGCTCCGGCGGGCACTCGTATCCGGCGTTCAGTTACAGCGACGACCTGCGGCAGTGGTCTCCGGCGGAACCTGCTCGACGGATCACACCAGAACTGGTCAACGCGCCGGCTGTCGAGTGCATGATTCCGTTCAACTACGGCAATCAGGATCTGGGCTTTCCGTGCGGGATGGACAAGCCGAAGGGGCAGTTCACGGTGATGCTGGCCTCCCGCCATGATCGTGGAGAATGGAGCCCGGTCGTCCAGACCAGCGGGTTCATCCACCCTGGCCCGCCCGGCAGCTACTACGCCACGGGCGCCGTCCCTCTGCATAACGAGCCGTTCCTGGTTGGCGATGAGATGCTGATTTTCTTCAACGCATTTTCCCGGAATCAACAGACGCCTTGTCCGCTGGGTTCACGATCGATCGGCGTGGCGAAACTGCGCCGCGACGCGTTCGTCGGAGTGCGGTCGTCGGAAAAAGAATCCATTGGACAATTGACGACCAAACCGCTGCCTGTCCGCGGGAACCGGCTCTTGCTGAACGTCGAACAGCGTAGCGGCGCGGGTGAACGCGCGGGCGAAGTGACCGTCGCCTTGCTCGATGAACAGGGAACGGAGCTTCCTGGCTTCGGCTTTGCCGACTCCATGCCGCTGATCACCGATGCGATCCGGGCTCCCGTTCAATGGAAGACACAGGCAGACCTCTCCTCGCTACGCGACAAGAACGTCCGCGTCGCCCTGAGAATGCAAGGCCCGGCGATCGTGTATGCCCTCGCCATCCATAACGATCACCGCTGAATGAATCAGAGCAAGTCAAAGAGTATTCCTTCACGCCCCGGATTCGACACAATTACTGTTTGCCGTCGTACGAGTAGACTTCGTTGATACCCATTCCTCGGGAAGGACCAGTGATGAGATTGAGTATGATTGCGGCCGCGGGGTGGCTGCTGATTTCGACCGCGTTGGCCGCGGAGCCGAAGCTGATCGGGCATTGGCCGCTGACCAACGATGCGAAGGATGTGTCCGGCAATAATCGGCACGGGACAGCGCAAGCCGTCGAATTCGCCGACACAGGCGCTGCGTTCAACGGGCGGGGCAGCCGGATCGACGTGGCCGATGCGCCGCAACTCGGAATCCGCGATTTCAGCATCTCTCTTTGGGTCCATACCGAGGAGCAACTCGACGACGCCATCGGCGATCTCATCAGCCAATTCGATCCCGCAACGCGGACCGGATTCAATCTTTCGATCAAGCACCACGCCGGCGTGACCGGTAGCCAGGCGAATTTTCGGCACCTGGAATTCGGCATCGATCAGGGCCGACAGGATGCGCAATGGCGAGACGAAGGCCGGCCCGGCAATGCGATCTTCATCCATTCCATGGCCGTCCATGACGGCGGACTCTATGCCGGCACTGTCGAGGGGTGGACCAATCAGGATCACGGCCACGTTTACCGCTACGACGGCGGCCAGTGGGCAGACCTCGGAGCGCCGTGGAAGAGCAACGGCGTCACCGCGATGGCGAGCTACAACGGCCACCTCTATGTCGGAGTCTCGCGAGTGCTGCTGCATTATTCGGGATTGAAACCGACGATCGCCCATCACATCGGGGGCAAGGTCTTTCGCTACGAAGGGGGCGAATGGGTTGATCTCGGTCAGTTGCTCGGACTCGACGGCGTGCAGGGCATCGCGGAATTCAAAGGCAAGCTCTACGTCACCGGGTTCTATCAGCCGGCGCTCTATCGCTACGAGGGGGGCACGGAATGGACATCGCTCGGCTCTCCCGGCGGAATGCGGCCGGAAGCCCTGTGCGTCTACGATGGAGCCCTCTACGCCACCGGCTACGATGAAGGGGCCGTCTATCGATTCGATGGAGAAGCATGGAGCCGGACCGGAATTCTGGGCGATGCCACGCAGGTCTATGGCTTGGTGATCCACGAAGGCAGGCTGTTGGCGGGAACCTGGCCTCAGGGAACGGTGTATCGTTATGAAGGGGACGACAAGTGGGTCCGCGCGGGCCGGCTGGGCGAAGCGGAAGAAGTGATGGGAATGAATGTCTACAACGGCAAGCTCTACGGAGGGATGCTGCCGCTGGCGGAGATCTTCCGCTACGACAGCGACTTGAAATGGACTTCGGTGGGCCGCGTCGACACCACGCCCGATGTGGTGTATCGCCGTGCCTGGAACATGGCGGTCTATCAAGGGCGTCTGTTTTCCGGCACGCTGCCGTCGGGACACGTCAAGTCGTTCGAGGCCGGCAAGAACGCGACTTACGATCACCCGCTGCTGCCGGGCTGGCGACACGTCGCGGCCGTGCGGGAGCAGTCGCGGCTGCGATTGTACGTCGATGGGAATCGCGTGGCGGAATCGACAGAGTTCAATCCGGCGAGTTTCGATCTCGCCGCCAAAGTTCCCTTGCGGATCGGATTTGGCTCTCACGACTTTCTGAACGGCAAACTCAAGGACGTGCGGCTCTACGATGGAGCTCTATCCGCCGAATCGGTGAAGAAGTCGGCGACGATGCGGTGAGGACAAGGTGACTTTTCACCGGTATTACCCAACTGGCATTCAGCCCAAACGGGATCCGAACAGTTTCACCGCGTTGTCTCGCAAGATCAGCCGTTTGTCGGCGTCGGACAGGTCGGCGTGGTTGATGCGAGCCCGCTGCATGGCTGTGCTGTAGAGGGGAGTGTCCGTGCCGAACAGTACCCGCTCGGCCCCGACTTCCTTCACCGCCCACTCGATCAGGTTCGGCATGATTGAGCGGGCACTCGACGTGTCGGCGTACACATTGCCGTGTTGGCTCTTCTGAATCGCTCGCACCTGGTGAGTGATGTCGCCATCCCAGCCACAGCCGATATGTGCGAGGATCAACCGGACCTCGGGAAACTTGTTGGCCCAGGGGACGAAGTCCTCGCACAGACTGTTCTGCTCGCTGGAGTGCGTCAGCACGATCGCCTTTCGTGCGGCGGCGAACTCGAAGAGCGGGGCGGCGTGGTCGCGAATCGGGTACCCGTGCTCTTCGGGATGAAGTTTGATCCCCACGCACTGAGGCTGCTTCAGCATCTCGTCGGCCTGCGCATACGTCTCCGGACGAAGCGGATCGATGACGACATACTGCTTGAGGCCTGGTGTCTGGGCCACGATCCTCGCCGCTTCTTCATTTCCCACCGCGGCGTTGGCTTTGAACCGGGGCAGCAGAGCCAGGAGTGGCGAGACGATCGTCAAGCCGACGTTGACCGCCGTGGCCCGCCGGACCACTTCGTCGGCGTCCCCGGTCATCATCTGATTGTAAAGCGGAGCCTTGTCATACTGGATGTACACCCCGTAATGGCCGTGAACATCGATCGCGGAGATCGAAGCAATGGGATCATGCATGGCACTCGTCCTTCTGGAATGTCTATCGAGGAGCGACGGCTGGCACCCATTCCGGGAGCCGCTGCTTCAGCAATCGCACGAAGTTGTGATACTCCTCGTCACTGGAACCGATGTACGGAGGGAGCAGTCGCAAGGGCATCTCGGGTTCGTACATTTTTTCGAAGAGCTTGTCGTAACTGCCGTCGATACGATTATCGGGAGTCGTCTCGAACAAGGTCTGTATGACGATGTCCACTTCACGCTGGATGGCGACCATCGTGGCCACATCGCGGCGCTGTCCCGCTTCGAACAAGGCCCTTTGCTTGGGCCAGTTCATGATGAACGAAGCCAGGATGCCGCACTCCCCGAACAGTGATCCATACACATAGCCCGCCTCCGAGAGGAAGTGCTGCAACTGTGGCGAGTCCTCGATCAAACTCCGCAGGTGCGATTGTGAATCGCCGCAATTTTTGGTCGCCACCAGATTCGGGTGCTCCTCCGCCAGCCGCCCATACTCCTTGCCGGTGACCATTCGCTTGGTTCGCGGCAGGTTGTAATGGATGAACTGGCAATCGGGAAAACGGCCGCACACATGTTGGAAGAAGCTGAACAGCTCTTTTTCGCTGAGGGCTGCCCAACTGGTCAACGAGATCTGGTACTGGCGGATACCAAGATCGCGTGCTCGCTTGATGCGATCGATGATCGTGGCCATCGACAAATCAATGACGCCGACGATCGGCTCGGCTTTTCCGAGACGCATTTCGTCGGCAAAGGCGGTGACGATTTCGTCGTACTGGCGATCCGTGACGGCGTAGCCTTCTCCCGCCGTGCCAAAGACATACAGGAGCTTCGTCCCGTGCAGGGCGTGCTGCACATTGCGGCGGAAAATGCGTTCCGCGAAGCGACCATTCTCGTCCCACGGGATGCAGCAAGTGGCCATGATTCCGCTGGGGTAGCGTTTATTCGACATCGGACTGGTCCTTTTCATTAGTCGAGTGGGATCGGCTTCCAGCCTGACTGGTTTCACTCCGAAATTGACAGGCTGGAAGCCTATCCCACGTCAGAAATCGTTGGTTGCTTCGGCAGTCGTGACTGCACCAGGATCAGTGCCAGAACGAGAATGCCAAGCGCCGTCATGAAACTCGCCCGCAGGCCGTATCGATCAGACACCAGCCCGAAAACAATTGGCATCATACCGATGGTGACCGTAATCAGGTTGGTGTAGGCCGTATTCTCGCGCATCCGTTCCGGCTTCGAGCAACTGACAATGTAATTGAGGTAGTAGACGTAGAATAACTCGCCTCCGCCGAGCAGTCCGAAACCAAGCAGATACCATTTTCCCGGAACGAACAGTGCCCAGGCGATTCCTGCGATGCAAATCGAAGTCGTCGCCAACAATGAGGCCCTGGCATGCATCCTTGTCACGAGCCAGCCCAATCCAAAGCCCATCAGACATTTGAATCCGAATCGCAACGCCAACTGAACTCCTGCGTATTTCTCGGGGGCTTCACCCAGTGTCTCGCGGGCATACAGAGACATGTTGTTCATGATCATCGTGCCTCCATAAGTCAGCAGGAAGCCGATGGCTGCTGTGACGATCAGAGGATTCAGGAAGTACGATCGCAGTCCTCGCATGATCTCCTTCATTTTGACTCCAGCCTCTGTTTCAGATTCGGACTCAGGCACTGGCGGCACCCGAGCCATTTGGACCAGGACTGCGGACAGCCACATCACAGGACACGACGCGCCGAACAAGACAACATAACTCCACGGCTGCGGGATCGGTGTCACCTTCAGCATGTCCAGGAAGTCGCCCTTCAAAATCAACTGCGAAGCGCACGACCCCAGCACCGCAAAAATCGGCCCGATACCGAAGGTCCAGCCGAGCGTGAGGCCTCGCATTTTCGGAGTCATGCCACGTCCGATTAACTCCCAGAGACACATGTTTTGGACGCCTCCAGTGATCCCGATGATTGCAGGGTGGATGATCAGGACTGGAATCCAGAACGTCTGGGGAGCAAACGCAAACGCCAGCGCTGCCATTGCTCCCGCGGCCCCCTTCACAATCAGTGCCCAGGTCAACATCGGTCGCAACAGTTGGGGCGAGGGCCAGAACCAGGCAATCAACACCGGCAATGGAGACACCCACAAGTAAACCGCTTCAGGCAGATTGGCCACTGTATCACTGGCCTTGAGCGAATCGAGAATCGTGGCGTGCAATACCCCCACATAAGTCACTGGGGCGATCAAATAGATCAGTGACATGGAAGTCATGAACACCAGCCCGTTGCGTTTCTGGTCTGCAACGGGGATCGACACCTCACCGACATCAGTCATGGATTCCACTCCACATTCGGATCGATCGGATACATCTTGCGACCCAGGCGAGTGTAGGGCAGACGACGAAAATCATGCGACAGCGTACTGGCTGTATCGACGTTGAAGATCGAACCCGCGATGGGAGCGAATCCGGAACGGAAGTGCCCCGTCGATTTGATTGCCAGATATCTCATCTGGCGGCAATCGAGGCCCAGGCTGCGACAAAACGCCAGATCGATCGGTTGATGTCGGTCGCTGATCACGACGACATGCACGCCATCCTGTTCCAGCCAGGCCGATGGTCCCATTTCGCCAACCACTCCCGCCCACATCGGGCCATCGTAGATGAACCGCCCGTCCGAAATACCTCGGACTCGGACTCGCATCGGCACCGGAGGCCCGACCAGCGGCTGAGATTTGCCACCGATGAGGATGTCAATCTCTGCTCCCACGCCCGCCGAGATCGCTTGAGCCGCCACATCCGGATCGACCATGTAGAGCACCGCCGAAGGAACCAGCTTTTGTTCGATCAACAATCGCAACAGTTCCGTCGCGTCCCCCGCTGCTCCGCCGCCCGTGTTGTCACCCTGCTCCGCGAGAATGATCGGAAACCTCCCCAGTTGCTCCCCTTGCGCGAGTGCCGATTCGGGCGTCAATGGATCACGCTGCCATTGGCTGCGGCGCTCCCAGACCCATTCCGCCAACTCGTCGGCATAACTTCTAGCCAGTGCATCATCATTGTCGGTGACGACGATCACCGAAGTGCCGACCGTCGGATTGTCGATCCACTGATACCCCACGCCGATGCTGGCCGACAAGACGCCGGGACGCTGATCGAGTTCTCGAAGCTTGCGCACGGCGTCACTCATGGGTGGTTCGGCATCAATCATTCGCGCGGCCGACCACAGCAAGGGCAGGTAACGCACTGCCATCGTGGGCCGAATCTGGCCAGTGACAGTGCGAGCCATGATTTGGGCGGCGTGCCGAGCGCGTTCCGCCATGTCGATGTGCGGATAGGTCCGCTCGACGACCATCACAGTCGCCGCCTGCTCCATGACGGGTGAGATGTTGCAATGCAGATCATGCACCGCCATCACGGGAACCTGCGGCCCCACAAGTTCGCGGACTCGGGACAAGACCTCTCCGTCGGCATCATCCACGCCCTCTGCGGCAAATGCGCCGTGCAGGCTGAGCAAGACACCATCCACGGGGAGAGACTGCCGCAACCGGTCCAGCAAGTCTTCGATGGCACTCTCCAGGCTCTCCCGTGAGACCGGCGGGCTTGTGTTGGCATCGATCCACAACAGTGGAACGAGTTCATGCCCGGACTCCCGGACGCCGCGCACCAATCCATCGACAATCGTGTTCGCGTCTCCGAGCGAGCGGAGTTCCTCGCCGTACTTCAATGTGCGAGCGACCGACATCAGCGTCGTCACTTCGGCAGTGGGAGACGGTGCTGCAAAGCCACAGGTCTCGTGCTCAATCCCACCGACGGCGATACGCATTACGGTCACTCCTCGGACTGGGGTCGATTTGTGGGCGAGTTGCTCCGCAACTCGCCGCCGAGTCGCGGAGCGACTCGGCCACATTGCTCGGCCACACTGATGGCTTCAACGAACACCATTGATCGCACTGGCGACACACCACTTTCCCCGCGCATCACACGCGGCATAGTACATGCGATACCGGCCCGGTGCGATTTGGATGAGCGACATGTCCTCCGCATGGACGGCGTCCAGTCCCTCGCCACCGTACCCGTCCCCTTCCAGAACCAGTTCCATCGGACCCCAGTTCAGTCCGTCCACGGAAGAGGAGACGAAGATCCGCGACCGAAAGCCCGACATATCCGCGGCGATCGAGGTCGCGGCGAAGTCGGCACTGCGTCCATTCGCAATGGCGTCGACATCATGACTCGGATGAACCGGGATGGAAGCTCCCGTCGCGGGAACCTGCCAGGCGGAAAGAAACATCGTCCACGGGGCGCCCACATGCAGCGGGGCGATCACTTCCCCGGTGGTGATCCCGGCGGAGTCGTATTCCGACTGTTTATCCCGTACACGATAGCCCGGCTCTCGTTCGAAGTGGATTCCGTCCGACGTGGTGGCGCTCACGATGCCTTGAGATATCCGAGTCCCATTCGCCAAACCGCCAGGACCATACACCGACTCGAAGCAATAGAATCGACCCCGACCATCGGGCAATGCCAGATACCGCACGCCGCCCACCCCGCCGAGTGCTTGCCACCGAATCCCTTCCTCCAGTTCCCAGTTCAGCATGTCCGACGAAATCGCACTGCAAATGGCGGTCGGAATGGAAGCTGGGCCTCGCGACTCGAAATACATTCGCCAACGCCCGTCCGAACACAGGGTCACCGAAGGCGAAATCACGCGTAATGACATGTGCGGGATGTTCGGTTGGGGCACCAGTCGAATCCCCGGCTCCTTCTGAAAGTTCAGCCCGTCTTCGGAGACCGCACTGAGGATGTACCCCTGGCAATCCGGAAACGGCTTCGCAGGTCCGACAGCCGTATAAAACAGCCGGTACCCTCTCGAAGGAAGTCGCACGATACACGGCGACTGCAGCTTGGAGCTGTCGAGGTCGCGCGAGCCCTGCAATCGCGGGCCATCTTCCTTGATCCAGGATTTGAACAGTTCCATGAGCGGACTCCGGAGACCAACCAGCCGATAGCAGACGGCACTCCACAATTGGAGTTTCGTTCGTAGTACCGCCTTCAGGCGGCCAGCGTGATACCACAGTGTTCTCTGACCGCCAAGATTCGGCTAGAGCCGGTACGACGAACGGCGGGCGTCGCCAATTCAAACGGTCGGTGCGGGCATGGCCGTGGCGGCGATGCTCGACAATAATCGCACCCACCGAGAACTGATCGTGCATCACGATGACAACGCCACTTCAGACCTGCCAGAGAACGGCGATGAAGAACACCGGGATCAGCGGAGCGATCCTGTTTCTGCTCGCCCTTGAAATGACTGCTCATTGCCCGACGGCCGACGGAGGATGTTCGAATGACTCGCTCTCTGATTCTGATCACCTTGCTGAGTGTCAACGCAATGTCTCTGGCCGCGGAGCCGGTGAATATCGGCTCGCGGCGCGAGTTGTTTGTGGACGACGCGCTCGTCGAACGACTTGTGGGCCGGGCTGACTTGCGGCTGCATCAGCCGACGCCGCGCGAGGTCGCGCTGGAGACCAACGAAGCGTGGGAAGGGAACTCGACCAACTACGTCACGGTGTTTCAGGACGGCGACAAGTACCGCATGTACTACCGCGGCAGTCACTTTTCCTATCTCGGCGGCAAGGACCGGCCGAACACTCGCGACGTCTATTGTTATGCCGAAAGCTCGGACGGCGTGCGTTGGACGAAGCCGGAGTTGGGGCTGTTCGACTGGAACGGCTCGAAGAAGAACAACATCGTCTGGGACGGCGTCGGGGCACACGCGTTTGTGCCGTTCCGCGACACGAACCCAAAATGCGCGGCTGACGCGAAGTACAAGGCGCTCGGCGTTGGCGGCAAGAAGCACGGGCTGTACGCCTTCCAGTCCGCAGACGCGATCCATTGGACGCTGATGCACCCCGAGCCGGTGATCACGACAGGCGCGTTCGACTCGCAGAATGTCGCGTTCTGGGATGCCGAGCGAAACGAGTATCGCGAATACCACCGCGACTTCCGAGAAGGCCGCGACATCCGCACGGGCACTTCGCAGGATTTTCTTAAATGGACCGAGCCGGAGTATCTCGGCTATTCGGCCAACGTTGATCCGGGTCGGCGCGAGGGGCAACCGGGAGACGTGAAGGATCCGGTCGGCGAGAAGTATCCGTTCGGCCGCGTCAGCGAGCTGTACACCAATCAAATCGCGCCGTACTACCGCGCGCCGCATCTGCTGCTGGGCTTTCCCACGCGGTACATCGATCGCGGCTGGACGGAGTCGGTCAAGTCGCTGCCGCGCTACGATTATCGTCAGGCGCGAGCGAAAGATTCGCGCCGCGAGGGAACGGCCTTGACCGACGGCATGTTCATGACCAGCCGCGACCGCCGACAATTCTCGGTCTGGCCGGAATCTTTCTTGCGACCGGGACTGCGCACGCGCGACAGTTGGTTCTACGGCGACGCCTATCAAAACTGGGGCCTGGTCGAAACGAAATCCGCGATTGGCGACGCGCCGCCGGAACTGTCGCTGTACGCCACCGAGCGCACGATGCAAGAAACCGGCGGCGTGCTGCGTCGCTACAGCCTGCGCATCGACGGCTTCGTCTCGCTGCATGCGCCGCTGGTCGGCGGCGAACTGATCACCAAGCCGCTCACGTTCACGGGCAATCAACTGACGCTCAACGCTTCGACCTCCGCCGCCGGCTCCGTGCGGGTCGAGATTCAAGACGTCGACGGCCAGCCGCTGCCTGGCTTCGCCCTTGCGGGTTGCCAGGAAGCGTATGGCGATGATCTGGAACGGACCGTGATCTGGGCCGGCAATCCCGACCTCGGCGCGTTCGTCGGCAAACCGGTGCGACTTCGCTTCGAGGTCAAGGACGCGGATCTGTATTCGTTCCAGTTTCGAGCCGCTTCGCGTTAGCAGCCTGTTGAAGAACCGTGGGATAGGCTTCCAGCCGGTCAAAACTCTCAGCAAATCAATGACAGAAACCAATGACAGGCAGGATGCCCATCCCACTGAGCAACGCCCAAAGACGTCAATTCAAAGAGAAGGACAATGCGATGCAGCATGTTTATTCGGTCAACGCGCTCATGGAGTTGGCCGACATCATGCCGGGGTCGGCCAATTGCGCTCTGGCCCTCGGTCACACGGCTCCGGGCGACGGCGGGGGCGGCCTGTTCCACTGGGTGGCCGATGCAACGGAAGAACCCAATCACGGCACGATTCTCAAGAGCCGATTTTCCAAATCGGGACGATGGCGACGCGTCACTGCGGCTCCGTTAGACATCCGCTGGTTTGGAGCGGCCTCCATTCCTGACGCCACCAACGCGATTCAATCCGCGCTCGACGCAGCGCAATCGGGCGGGACGGTTTATGTGCCGTCGGGCAAATACCGAGTCACTCGCCCATTGCACATTCCCCAAGGAGTGCTGTTGCAGGGCGACGGCTTGTTTTCTGAGTTGCATTACGAAGGTCCGCCCAAGGCAGGCTGCCTGCAAGTGCGCGGAGAGCCTCACACAATCGCGATTGGCCTGTCGCGACTGAATCTGTTTGTGCATACGGAGGAGGCGTACGGAATCGATCTTCGAGGCATGAGCTACAGCCACTTCGATCACATGACCGTCCATCTGCGCCAACCGCGCACGAGCGGTTTTTTCGGACCTGGCATTCGGAAAGGTAGTTCCCCGTATTACAACGTCTTTACCGCGTGCCATGTGGCCGGCAACGGCGAGCACCGCAGCAACGGTTGCGTCGGGTTCGATTTCCACTACGACGAACCGGATCAGCTTCAGTCCGCCAATGCGAATCAGATCTTCGGCGGCCGTGTTTCTTCCTGTCAGATTGCCGTGCGTTGCTTCGGCACTGGCAACGTCTTTCACGGGCAAGTGTTGGAAAGCAACGACGTGGGCTACCAGTTCGACCTTTGTCCGGCACGTCGCGAACACCAGCAACGCGGCACGAACAACGACGTGCTGGGCTGCTATTCCGAGCATGTGCGGCTCGTACTGCAACAGAAGCACGCCGATTGCTATGTCACAGCTCAACTGACCATGGTCACAGGTTATGAGAAAGTCTTCGACGCGATATCAACGTCGAATTGCGTCATCTTATCGCCTCACAATGACACCAACCCTGCATCTCGCAGCGTGATGGATCGGAAGGTTCTCGTTCCTGACGGCCGCGTATCGAAAGAGTAGCGCGCAACGCCACACACTCTGACAACCCGCATCATGGCAAGGACAAAGTGGACCAAACCCATCCTGCGTCAATGGAAGTATCAGGATTCGCTGGAGAACAATTTCGTCGCTGTCGAACCGGACTCGGCCTGGCCTGCCAATGCGATCTTGAACGTTGTCTACGATCCGGACGACGCCGACCCTCAGCGGAGATTCAAGGGCTTCCTGGGAGCCATCGGTCGCCAGCCAATTGTCAGCCCCGATGGTATAAACTGGAAGCCATGAAATGAGGAGAGACAGCACATGCCTGGCGGCAGACAACCAATGAAGACTCTTCCGATGCTGGTGGCCTTGCTCTGCCTGGGATTCTCCAGCCTCGCAGTCGCGGATGATCCCGTCGCCAGCGAGTTACGTTGGAACGTCAGCGAGGATTTCCTGCACCGGTCGCCGAAGGTCACGGTCGTCAAGAAGAGCAAACTGGATGCGCCCTTCAACACTGAGCTCTACACGATGGGGGCGATGCCGCGCAATGGAGATTTTTCACGCTATCAAAGTCACGGGCGACCAGCGGAATGGAATCCAGCGGTGGAGAGCGGCAAGCATGACTTTCGGCTCGACCCCGCGGCCACCGGTCGGGAATTTCTGCTTCCCCCCTCGGCTGCCGTGATTGCCACGCGAGAAGCGGGCCGTGCCTATTACTTCCAGGAAGTCTCGCTGCTGCCCGGCGAGTATCGGTTGGAGGTCGAGACTTCGGGGACCGTGGGAGCAATAGCTCAGATTGTCTTCGCAACGGAGGGGGCCGAAGTCACCACCGGAAAGATGGACCTCAAACGGCGCATCGACCTGGTCCGGTTGTCGCACGCCATCCTGACTCACATGCGGTCCCAAAATGAAACGACCGCCAATCCGGACCTCCCTGTCATCAGTCAAACGGCCCAGGAACGCGCCAACGCTTTGAGGTCTAATCGCGGCTTCATGGTCAAACTACCGACCGCAAGAACTCTGAAGCCAAGGTGACGCGGCGCTCAGAGTACGTGTTCCTTCAATTGGCCGAGTTGGCGGTCACGCGAAACTTGTTTGAAGCGATCCAAAAACCACACTCCTTTGAGGAAATCATTGATGAGTCTGCAACACCAAAAATGTTGGTATCTACGACTGGCCTTGGTCCTATTGGCAAGTTCCGCGGGGGTGGCGGCTGAAGTCGCCTCCGGTGGCGAATTGCTTTACAACGGAATCCGGTTGCCTGACACGTGGCCGCCAAGACTGACGGGGCTAGGTCGCGAGCCAATGCCGGTGCCGTACCTCAAACACCCGCCGGAAGTGATTTCTATCGATGTGGGTCGGCAGTTGTTCGTCGATGATTTTCTCGTCCAGCAGACCACGTTGAATCGGACTTTCCATAAACTCCAATACCACGGCCCGGTACTGACGGCGGACAAGCCCTGGGAGTCAGGAAGCCATGAGGATATTTTCGGACGGCGCAGTGGTCACATCGCTGCGCCATTTAGCGACGGCGTCTGGTACGACCCGACCGACAAGCTGTTCAAGATTTGGTACTCGGCTGCTTTCTATAAACTTACCTGTTACGCCACCAGTAAGGACGGGATCCATTGGGACAAACCGTCGCTGGACGTGGAGCCGGGCACCAACATCGT
>QWQF01000179.1 GCA_003669125.1 Planctomycetota bacterium | reverse complement strand
TGCTGGTCTCAGCTTGGCTTCTTGGGAGTCTCCGGAGCGGCAGCCGGCTCCAGCTTGCGCAGCTTCTTCAGAGTGTCACCCAAATCCAGTCGCCAGAGCGCGTCGTCCTTCTTTTTCAACAGGACCGATTTCTTGTCGATCCGAACGACTGTCGCTTCGATGTCGGCGTAGCGGAGGACTTCTCCCTCCTTCAACACGATCAACCGGTTGGTGGACTTGTCGGAGAGCCAGAGTTCCCGCTTGCCATTCTTGTCGAAGATGCCCGTCAGTTCCGTGAACTGCGCGAGGTCGTCGCCGACGGTGATCGTGACTTCCTGTTTGACGGTGTTGGGCGGGTTGCCGTTGTCGGCCACTTGCACGGTGAGTTTGATCGGGCCGGGAACCGTCGTGACCGGCGGTGTCCATTTGAACTCGCCAGTCTCGGCGTTGATCGTTGACCCTTCCGGTGCGCCGGGGGCCAGCGAGTAGGCCAGCTTCGTTTCGGGATCCTCGTCGGTCGCCTTGACCGGCATCGAGAATTCCTTGCCGAGCACCGCGTGACGTTCACCAACCAGCTCGAACTTGGGTGGCTTGTTGGATTGCTTGAACGAGACCACCAACTCTTGCTTGAGGAAATCTTTCAAGCCCGCCGCTTTGACGACCACGGTCAATTTGAAATCGCCGAGCGCTTGTTCGTCGTTCGGTTTCCAGGTCAGCTTGCCGGAGGTGCCATCGAGCGACATCCCGGTGGGGGCGTCGTCACCCTGCAACGTGAAGATCGGCTCGCCCAGCAAGCGATCGAAGCCGAGTGCTCGGCATGTCAGATCGAGTGATCCGCCGCGCGAGAACGTCTTCGAACCAACGAATTCGAGCTTGGGGGCATACGGCACCGGTTTGACAAACAGGTTCCGTTTCAGGATTGGATCAAAGTCCGCGATCGCTCGTTTGGAGAACTCCGGATGCACCGGCGCGAATTCGACGGGATCGTCCGCCAGCAGCGAAACAGGTCGCCCGGTGGCACTCTGCGGCGAGTTCGGATCGGGCGAGAGTGTCCAACGATTGTCGGTCGCTTCTTTGACCTCGAAGTAATGCTTGCCAACGCGAACCAGGAACGGAGTCTTCGTCGGAAAGCCTTCGGCATGACGCACGACCAGCGGTTGCGTCGAGTCTTGCCAATCCTCGGCAACCTCCGTGCGAGCGAAGACTGTCGGCCCGCGCGGCTGAGCGTCCTTCAGCGACAACGCCTCGAACGACATGTTGACGGACAGTTTTGGATTTCCCGTTGCCGAGGGACTTTCCAGATTCAGTTGAGTGATGCTGTGCAGCAAGTCGGCTTGAAAGAAGCGGAACAAGAACTGCCGCACCTGAGCCATCGTGGCGTCGGCCTTCAATTTGAATCGCACCGTCGAGAACGGCTGATTCGCCGCCACGGTGACCGGGTCGGGAGTCACCTGCACGTTCGAGAACTCGCCGACCACTTCGGCCAGAGCGGTCAGCCACTGCTGATAGTGGCGTGCCGCGTCTTGCGGCTTGGGCGACAGACTGCGGCCCTTCCAGGCCATGAGCTGTTCTTGTTTGTTGGAGACGCCCCGTCGTTCCAACTTTCGCTCGTCATGGATTTTCGTTGCGCTGGCCAGGTTTTGCTTAGCGTTATCCACCGGCGTGACGAACCACTCCCAAACCACGGGGACGAAATAAAACGCGACCGCCGCCCCAAAACCACCCGCCAGGACTTTTTCACGCATTTGCATCGGATCACCACTTCAAGGGGTTTGGGATTAGGAGTTTGGGGGTAGCAAAACAAAGTCTCGATGAGAAATGAAACGTCATTTCTTGCTCCGCGCTTCCGGTGGCTTCTCCCCTAATCCCTGCTCCCCAATCCCTGAACCCTTCTTCTTCACCGGCTTCCAGGACACGTCCAAATCGAACTTCCACGGGTAGTCGCCGTCATTGCCACCTTTTTCGACTTTGCTGGCCGCCACGGTCACTCCCTCGTGGCCTGACAACGTTGTCGCGAGGTCATCAAAATCACTGCGTTCCTTGGCGAAGCCGTCGCCATGCACGACACCGACGACCCCGGCCGCTCCCGGTTGACCGATTAACTTGGTGAGGTATCGCCGGTCGGTTCCTTCCATCGCTTCCGACAACTCAAAGAGCCGATCCAGCCACGCGACTCGCTGGTCGGTCCACTTGCCGATCGCGTTGGCGTTTTTGATCATCGCCGCGGAGTCATCGATTTCCTTCTTGAGATTCTTGGCTTCGGCATTGTGCTCCGCCGTCTCGGACTCCAACGAACTAACCGAGGACCAGCGCCAACCGAAAGCTCCGACAATCAACAGCACTGCCGCAGCGCTGCCGGCGGTCAAGTATAACCGCCGCAGATCGCGCGGCACGGCCGGCTGACGCGGGTGCAGAAAATCGAGCGACTCAGCGCGCCGGCCAGTCTGACCGAACAGCAGTCCGACCGGGCCAGTGAACAGCGCATGCGAAGTCACGGAACCGTCCCCATCGAATGTCAATCCCGGCAGTACCAGCGGGTCTTCGACATTCACGTCGCAGGCGAATCGTTTGCGGAGCACGCCCGCCAAGCCATGCAAGCTGGTCGGATCACCCCACAGCCAAGTCCGTGACAACGAGAGTTCCGGATGCTGCCGCTTGAGCGCGACCAGACTGCGGTTCACCTCGGCGACGATCGCTTGCTGTTGGCGCTCCGGAGTCGTGGCATCGTCCGGCAATCGCGCGGCGTGCGTCAGCAGCAAGGCTCGGTCCCGCAGCAGCGTGATTTCGACCAAGTGCTCGTGCGAGATGATCGCCAACTCGACCGACTGCGGCGGCGGCGGATCGGACTTTTCTAACCGAGCGATCAATTCGGCCATCGCCGTGGCGGTCAGGCTGACTCCGGCCAACTCGCAACCGGTGCGCAGCAGTACCAGCTTCAGCGGGTCGAGCACTTCGCGGCCAATCGTCGCGACCAACACTTCGCGTCCGGCGACTCCTTCGCGTCGAGGCAGGGGCAGAAAGTCCAGCAGCAAACTGTCGAGTGGCCGAGTGGACTTCGCCGCCGCTTGAAAACGGACGACGTTCGGCAACTCGGCATCGGACACATTCGGGACTTCGAGCATTCGCACGACGGCGTCTTCGCGAGGCACGGTGACCAGCACGCTTTTGGCGATCAGGCCCAGCGATTTGAATTGCTCGTTCAACCATCCGCCGGCCGCTGGAGCGTCTTCCCAGGGAGACTTTCCCTCCGGCCATTTGAGCGCGAACGCTTTGCGGACACGGACTCCGGAGTTTGTGACCTCCGCATCCAGGCCACAAACTTGTCCGTGTTCCCAATCGAGAGCGAGGAAATCAGGCATGGCAGTTCCGTCAAGTCGAGTCGCAAGACCGTGTGTATTTCTAGTTGCGCTGTCTCGACATCATCCGCCGGAGCGACCGACAAAAACAAGCAGGGAGCGGCCGGAACGGCGACGTATCCGCCGACTTGTGCCGACAAAAACGATTCGATGGGCTGCCGCGACGGATCGTCCGGATGCAGCACCAGCAGAGTCCCCTCGATTCCACGGACATTCGGAATGAAACTGGACAGACTTCGTCATCGGACAAATTCGCCAGCCGTGTTTGCCGCAGCGGACTGTGCTTCACTCGTTTGCCCAAAGATGGCTAGAATCTCGCACAGTTCGTGAACTCTCCAGTTTGCGAATGGTTCGAAGGAGCGAATTCGTGCCGGACACCGGACTGGTTCGGCGCACCGACCCACAGGGAAGTTGTCGCAATATGGCGCATTTTTTTGAGAAGCGTGATCGGTGGGGAAACGGATTTTCCCTCTGGATTCTGTTGGGCTGCATCTTCATCACTCCGTTGTGTTTCTGGTCGTTGAAACACACGAACGTCGAGAACGACATCGAGCACTGGCTGCCGGAAGACAATCCCAATGCCGTGACGCTGCGCTGGTCGATGAAGCAGTTCAACCTCGATGCCAGCGACAGCATTCTCGTGTCGTGGGATGACAGCAGCTTGACCGATTCGCGTGTCGAGAAGCTGGCGGAACGGCTCGTCGGCAAGCCCGACGAACAGGGAGTGCGACGCGACGGCCTGAGGCAAGTCGCGCGAGTCACCACGCCGCGCGACATCGTGACTCGCATGGTCGATCACAACGTCGATCGTGATGAAGCGATCAAACGCTTGGAAGGAGTTCTGGTCGGAACAGGGGCGCTCAAGATTCGCCTGACCGAAGCGGGACGCCAGCGTCAAAAGGAACTTCAGCGAGAACTGCTCGCCAAGGCCAAGAAGGAATTGGGAGTCGATCTGCAAATCCTTCCGGCCACTCAAGAATTTGAGGCGTTGGACAACGATCCGCCAGCCGAGACCGAATCCGCCACCGCTGCGGCGAGTGAGGTTGCGGTGCCCGATCCGATCGAGAAGACCGTCGTGGAATTCGATCCGATCCCACAACACGACTTCCAGGTCCGTTGGAAAGGAATGCTGCTCGGCACACCGAATCCGAAGCTGCGCGAGCTGGTGCTCAGCCTGAAGGGCAGCCCGACGACGAAAGCTCCCGACGGAACACCGCTGATCGAAGATTGCTTCCATGCGCTCGGTTCGCCGGTCGCGATGGCGGTGGTCCTCAGTGAGTCCGGCGAGGCCGACAAATCGAAGGCGATCGCGATGATTCGTGAGGCCGCCATTGCCGTCGGAGTCAAACCGGATCAACTGCATCTCGGCGGCCGTCCCGTGGCCAGCACGGCTCTGAACGAAGGGGTGAAGGCCGCTGTCTGGAACAAGTCCGCCAAGCTCAGCCGCTTTTGGGAACGCTCGGTGATTGGCATGTCGGGCCTCGTGGGGGTGCTGGTTGCATTCACGATGTTGCGCAGCATCAAGCTGTCGTTGCTGGTGTTGTTCGTGTCGTACTTCACCGTGTTCCTGACGATCTCGATTGTGCCGGTGACCGGCGGCAACATGAACATGGTCATGGTGCTGATGCCGACGTTTCTGTTGGTGGTCGTCATGTCCGGAGCGATCCATGTCGCTCACTATTGGCGACACGCGGCCTATCACAACATGGCCACCGCGATCGTCGAGTCCTCCAAAATGGCCACCGCGCCTTGCGTGTTCGCAACCGTCACGACGGCGATCGGTGTGCTGTCGTTGCTGACCAGCGAACTGCGGCCGGTGCGCGACTTCGGCATGTACTCGGCCGTCGGTTCGATCATCGGATTGGGAGCGATCTTGTTCCTGCTTCCCGCGCTGATTCAAATCATGCCTTCCAAACCGCCGAAACTTCACGAAGTCGACTCGACCAAGTGGGAGAACTTCGGACGCTGGTGCTGTCAACAACGGCACTGGATCGTCTGGGGTTACACGGCGGTGACGATCGCCTGCTGCTTCGGATTGAACTGGTTCAAGACGGAAACGAAGGTCATCCGCTACTTCCCCTCGGATGCGACGGTCGTCAAGGACTACTGGTTCCTGGAAGAGAACTTGGTGGGCATTGTGCCGGTGGATGTCATCGTCCGCTTTGACCGCGACAGCCAGACGAAGATGAATTTCCTGGAACGTATGGAAGTCGTCCGCTCGGTTGAAAGCCAAATGCGCGAGCACGCCGACATCAGCGGCGCCATTGCTTTGCCCGACTTCCGGCCGGTCTCAGAACCACTGCCCGCCGATGCCGGTGCGTTGGCCATCATCCGCCACAACAAGATGGCAACCGAGATGGAGCGCCGTATCCGCGAAGGCGAAGTCTCTGGCGCGAAGTCGTTCTACGCCATCGCCAAACAGTCGAGCGATCTCAGCAAACCGGGCGACGCCAAACTCAATCAACTCGACGATGAGCTGTGGCGGATCACCGCGCAGTGCTTCATCATGACCGACACGAACTTCGCTGAGTTCCTGCAAGACGTGCATCGCAGGACACAGTCCGTCTTGAGACGTCATGCCGGCACAAACCACGTTGTCACCGGCATGGTTCCGGTTTTCTTGCAGACGCAAAAAGCGTTGATCGACAGCCAGGTCAGCAGCTTCGGCGTCGCGTATCTGACGGTCGCCATCGTGATGGTCTTCGCGGTGCGAAACCTGCTGGCCGGGTTCATGACGATGCTGCCCAACGTCTATCCGATCGGACAAATCTTCGGCCTGATCTCGTACTTCGGAATCCCGGTGGATATCGGCACGATGATGACCGCCTCGATCGCGATGGGAATCGGAGTGGACGGCACGCTGCACAAATTGACGTGGTTCCGCAAAGGGATCGCCGACGGCAAGTCCCGCGAGGATTCGATCGCTCTGGCCGTCGGCCACAGTGGTCCTGCGATTTGGGAAACCTCCGCCGTGCTCGCGCTGGGCATGTTGATGCTGTATCCGTCCGAGTTGTTGTTGGTCAGCCGCTTCGGTTGGCTGATGGCCGCGATCATCGCGGTCGCCGTGGTTGGCGACATCGTCTTCCTGCCCGCTCTGTTGGGAGGCACCTTGGGAACGATCCTCATCAAAGGCGTGAAGCGTCAGAAAGAAAAAGACGCTGGTAAATCCTCGTCCTCACAGGCGACGGTTTCCGTCGTTCCGCAACCGCATCTGGGAACGAGCAACGTCGCGACCCCGCACTCACGAAATCACTGACGCAGATCTTGAAGTCAACTGCGTCACGACTTGGCCGCACCTTCTGGTGGCGATCCGGTTGTCGGCGGGAGATTCGGAGACGTGGGGATTGGTCGCGGCGGACTCTCGAGCGAGGCGTCTTGCGAGGGTTCCATGCGGTCGAGCAGCATGATCTTTTGCCAGATGTTGCGCGACAGGCCGTTCGTCAGCGACGTGATTTCGTTGACCGCGTCGAGGGCGACCGAATCGGGAAACTCTTGCACGTAGATCGCGGCTGTTTTGCTGATCAGCGACAGCATCTCGCTGGAGTAATCGAGATACCGGCCCAGTTCGAACGGCGTCATCGTGCGTTTGGGGGACGAGGGGGTCTCCGGGCCGCCGTGCAGCATTCGTTCGGGGTCTTTCGTGAGCTGGTGCATATCGACGATGTGCGCCATCGAACGGAGTTCATGAATCGCGATCAGCGCCTTGCGGCGTTTCAATCGCAACTCCCACGAGGCCACGAACAGAATCGCCGCGCCGATGCCGACGAAGCTGGCGATCAGTCCGTCCACGGTTTGCGCAAAATCATCCAGCTTGAACACGTCGTCGCTGAGACGGAGTTGCTTCACGACCCACACGACCAGGCTCAGACAGCAACCGATCAATAACCACTGCACGATCCGCAGCGGGATATTCGGGCGCCCGATCGCTTGAGCGCGCTCGGCCGCTTCGCGAGCCATCACGACCAACTCGGCCGCGACTTGCCGCAGGTTTACGTCCGGGAAGCGTTCGGCGATGCGGCGTTCAAGACGCTCAACGGTATCGACGACTTTGTCCGGTTGCAGACTGCGAAAGCGTTTCGCCATGTCACGCACGCCTCACGACGACGTGGTTGCCGGTGACTTCGGTGACGACGACTTTTTGGCCGGGGTCGATGAAGTCGCCTTGGCTCTGCACGTCGAAGACCTGCTCGCCGAAGCGAGCTTTTCCAGCGGGACGCAGCGTGGTGAAGGCTTCGCCTTCTTGATGCAGCAGCCATTCGAGTCCGACGGCGAACGCGCCACCAATCATGTCCGGACGGAGTCGCGGCGCATCCTCGATCCCGTCCGTCGGATCGGGAGGGGACAGGATCAGGTGTTTGAGCAGCGGCATCTCCGGCAGGTACTTGCTGATGATCACCGCCACGCCGATGACGCTGACCAAAGCGATGCTCAGTGTGCCGAGCGATTTGGTCATCAGCGTCATCTCGGAACTGGTGGTCGGCAGCACGAACGTTTGGCTGGCCAGAATCAGCGAGGCGAGGATCGCGAGCGCTCCGGTGACGCCGAAGATGCCGAAGCCGGGGACGACAAAGATCTCCATCAAGATCAGGCCCACGCCGAACAGGAACAGCACGATCTCCAATACGTCGGCCGTGCCTCCCAGGAAACGGCTCCAGAAGAACAGCATGAAGCAGAACCCCGATGCGATTCCGAAGAACGACGTCATCGTGTGAAGTTCGAGATAAATCAGCACGCTGCCCGCCAGCAGCAACAACACCGTCATGCCCGGCGTGTTGAGCGTCCAGACGAGCGTATCGACCCACGTTCGGCCGACGGCTTGCGGGATTTCGCCTTCGGGGATGCCGAGTCGTTGTCGCAGCTCGTCTTCGTCAGCGACTGGAGCTTCGGCGAGCTTCAATTCGTGAGCACGCTGGGCGTCCACGGTGAGCAGGTTCTCGCCTTGGCATTCCGGGACGATGCGACCTTTGATCCATTCGCCGTTCGAGACGGCAATTTCTTCATCCGTCAGATACGACACGCGACCGTTCTCGCGGTGCGTCACTTGAAACACGTCGAGGTCTTTGTCCGCCATCGCTTGGCAAAGACCAGACGGACGGCCTTTTTTCTCGGCCAGCGTCTTCAGTTCTTCTCGCAGGAAGCTGAGGATCTTTTCGGGCGCGCGTTCGAATTGTTGTCCGGCTCGAATGGTGATCGGAGCCGCGTCGCCAATCTTGGCATGTTGTTGCAGCACGATCTCGTCACAGCCCAGCGCGATGATCGCCGCGCCGCTGAGAGCCATCTTCGGCACATACGCGACGGTGCGAATCTTCTTCGAGTCCAAGTCGGCGATCGCGTGAGCGATTTCCAGGCTCGGTTCGAGCATCCCACCGGGCGAGTCGATTTCGAAGATGATGAGATTTACGCCGGAACTCTGCGCGCGACGAATCTCGCGATCGACAAAACCCTGCAGGATCGGCTCAATCATCTCGTCGATTTTGATGCGAACGACGCGCGGCGTTTCACCAGAGGTGGCGTTCTCGCGGAGAAACTCGCGCGGGAAGTTGTAGAGGTCGGCCAAGTCGCTGCGTGTCTCGGCCGTTTGCGAAACCAACACGTCCAAAGCTCTGGCGCGACTGCCGGAGAACAGTCCCAGGACTCCCGCCTCTTTGATGGTGATGACGTCTTGTACGACGACTTTGTTGTCGAGCAGTCGGCGATGCTCGTCCGAAGTCAGCACGCGACTCTCGGACATCTTGCGGCCGTCCGATTCCGTCTCGACCTTGACCTTGAGCACCGCCTTCTGCGGGTCCATCAAGCCGGTGACTAGCGCCGTGCTCAGTTTGGGATTCAGCCGCTTCTCGATCAGCGACAACACGAACTGCTGCTCTTCGGCGTCCAACGCCTTGCCTCGACCGATGTCACCCAGTTCGGCATCCGGGTGCATCACGATTTCTTTGCAGGCCAGCGCCAGGATCACGTTGTAGCCGTCGATCCGTTTCTTGTCCCTCGGTTCCGGCACCCACGCGACCGTGCGCAGCGAACCAAACTTCGCGGAGGTCAGCTCTTTCGCCAGATCGCGCACCGCACCGAAACGGCTGGTTCCCGAACCGATCTCCAAGACGAGGATCGCAGGTCGCGATTCTTGCTCGGCCTGCTGTTGAATCTTTCTGGCGGCGTTGAGCACCTTGGCTTGGACAGCGTCGTTGATCGGACTGCCGACGCTGAGATACACCGCGAGTGGCGACTTGGCCGCGACGACCGGAGCGTCGCCAGCCTCATCCGACCACAACTTTCCGTCCGACACGCCGAGTCCCAGCAGTCCGATGCCGGCCGCCCACGCGCTGACCCAACCGATGGTTCGTAACCAATTCACGATGACTCTCCAAAAGGCTAGCCCAATGCCACTGGCCGTTGAACGAAGCGGATTCTAGGACCGCTCAAAAACGACCGTCAAATTACGATCCGTCTGAATCGTGAGCGTAACAAGTTGAGTGCCGTCAACTCTGCGGATTACTCATCAGACCATTGCGGCCCCAAACTCTTGGGTTGCTCAGAAGCCAAATTGCGACGGCAATCGCAACTCTGTCCGGTGATTCGGCCAGTGCCGTGAAAACTTGGAGAACCGGCTGTGACTCCCACAGCATCGTTTCTGGTCGTGACGGTCATTCGTCAATGGATCGCAAACTTCCATGGGAAAAGCTCCACAAACAGGCCAACTTGCCGCTCGCTGACAATCGTGTTGTAGAGTTACGCTCGAATCAAAATCGCCCGAGGAGCGACCCTGGGGCGACGATTACTCACCGCCCGCACAATCCGCATGATTGTTAAAAACTGATTGACGGTCTTCGACAACGGCCAGTAGCATCACACACGAATTTCGTCCGAACTAACAGAAGCAATCTCAGAGATGCGTCGAAGTCCGTTCGGAGTCACGCGTCCATAGACAGCGGATGTGATCTGTTTTCATCCGACCTCGTTCTCGTTCAAAGGATTTCGCCATGTTGCCACGCCAACGCCGCCGTGGGTTCACGCTCATCGAATTGCTCGTCGTGATTGCCATCATCGCGATCCTCGTCTCGATTCTGTTGCCAGCCGTGCAGGCAGCTCGTGAGGCGGCTCGCCGATCCCAGTGCCAGAACAATCTCAAGCAGATTGGCATCGCGCTGCACAACTATCACGGCATCCACAAGCGTTTCCCGCCGGGAATGATCGCCACGATGTTTACGAACATCACGCCGTCGACGGCGCAGCGGCAAACCAATCCCGTCGAAGCCGTCCAGCAGAACTCCACCACCATGGGTCTTCATGGGACGAGTTGGATGCTGCACATTCTGCCAGCCTTGGAATTCGGGACGCTCACGAAGCAGTGGCTGTATACGTTGAATGTGTATGACAACGGAATGACGACCAGCACCCTCTACAATCCATTTCGGCCGGCGCACACCGACATTCCTAGCTTTTACTGCCCCACGCGTCGCGCTGACATGAACACCTCCAAGCTGACTTACGTCAAGCGTATCGACAGCCTCAATCCGATGCCGCAGACCGGTCTTTGGTCAAAAGGCGGAAACGATTACAGCGGCAATGCGGGACGCGGATTCCTCGTCAATGACCCATTGGTCGGCGGTGGTGGTGGTGGCGGCGGTGCTGGAGGAAACCCGCGTGCCATCTTCGCAATGACGCCCGATCAGGTCCAGAACGATACGACGTTCATGTACCACTCGTCGCCGATTAATCGTGGTGTCTTCTACGTCAACAGCAGCGTGCGATTTCCGGATGTCTCCGACGGCACCACTCAGACCTTCATGGTGGCGGAGAATACTCGGCTGAATCATCAAACACAGCTCTTGTTGCAGAGCAACGATGGCTGGGCGTGGGGCGGCATGGCGACGCTCTTCACCACTCGCACTGGTTTGAACAAAAATCAGCACTACGACGGTCCCGGTAGCGATCACGAAAGCGGAGCGTGGTTCCTGTTCGTCGATGGCCATGTCGGCTTCATGAACGAAAACCTCGAGCAAAACACATTCCGCCTTTTGTCCAGCATTGCCGACGGATTGACCGTTGGCGAGTACGAAGGGCAATAACGACGTTCCCGCGTTTGCAGATTTCTCGTGAAGGCAGCGTTCAAAACGTCGTGTTGCGAGAGCTGCCTTCTTGTCTTCGCCATCGGGTTCTGCTGGAGCAGG
The DNA here is from genome assembly GCA_003669125.1 of Planctomycetota bacterium. Classification (GTDB taxonomy): domain Bacteria; phylum Planctomycetota; class Planctomycetia; order Planctomycetales; family Planctomycetaceae; genus SXKJ01. The sequence continues at coordinate 2,648 of QWQF01000179.1, read as the reverse complement.
CTGCATGTCGATTCGCTACGAATGTGACCAATGCGGATCGGTTCTGAAGATCAAAGAGGATCTGGCAGGCAAGCCGGGCAAGTGTCCCAAGTGCAAGACACCGTTCACCGTCCCTGCTACGGCTGATAAGCCCGAGACTACTAATGAGGTGGCTACCACAGAGTCCTCGGAGAACTCCGAACCTCATCTGGCCGAAAGCCGGCCCGCCGATTCGAGTGGCGATTTCGATGTGGATGCCTTTCTATCGAGTGACGACGATTCGGACGTGAACTCGACATCGAAAGCAGCCAAGGGCTCGCGACCAACCAAGGACATCGATGCGGATCGTTCGCTCGACGAACCGGACGAGCCATCCAAAGCGAAAGGCTCGAAATCGCGGCCTAACGAGGAAAACACCGCCGAGGTCTTTCAAATTCGACGTGGGCCGGACGCGCCTGGAAAATCGGCTTCGGCTTCGATCCCCGGATTGGACGACGAGTCGGGCGAGCAGCTTACTCCCTCGCGACGACCGCCGGGGACGAATCCCAACGCTCCTGCCGCCAACATCGCCAGTGACCTGTTGTCGAAGTCCGCTAAAAAGGGCAAGAAGGCGAAGTGGTACGAGTTGGAATCGTCGAAAAAAGAAGAGCCCGGATTCGACTGGGAAGGCTTGCTGTACGAGGCCCGCACCAAATTGTTGCCGGTGTTGGGAGGCGGTACGGCACTGCTCTTGTTGGTCTACTTCTTGGTGGCCCCCATGTTCGGTGGCAAGGGCTTCGTGCCGAAGTTGGGAACCGTCACCGGGACGGTGATCGTCAACGGCAAGCCGCTGGCCGGAGCGATGGTTTGGTTCCATCCCGAGCAAAAGAAACAAGAGTCAAAGGGCAAAAGTTTCTTTGTTGGCTCGTCTGTTAGTCAAACGGATACGACTGGTCATTACGAATTGATGTACGATCCCAAAAGTGGCCTTCAAGGGGCGGTCATTGGGAAAAGCCGAGTCGAAATCATTACCACGGATTACTTGGGCCAGGCCAACCCTGAGACAGTCGAAGTCAACGCAGGCAAACAGACCATCAACTTGGAACTCTCTCAATGATGTGCCAAGCCCCGCAGGATGCGGCCCCGCTCGTTGGCTGGGTCATTCCGGCGATGCTTCGATCCGCAAAAAACAACTTCTGGCACTTGCTTGCCGTGTTGCTGGTGATTCTTCCGGGATGCGGAGCGAAGATCGATCTCGCGGCCGAGCGGCACGCGAAAGCCGTCAAGGCATTGATCGATCTCGGAGCTGAGGTCCGCGATGTCGAAGACGAAGTCACTCACGATCGCGGCACGTATGTGATTCTGTTCCGCGAGCACTTCACGCCCGAAGGCCGAGTGCAAGAGGAGGTGTTGAAGCTGATTCGCGAGATCCAAGCATTATTTTTGGGCGTCATCAATACCCACGTCAGTGATGACGCCATGCCGGATCTGGCTCTGTTGCCCAACCTGCATGTGCTCAACGCCACGGCCACACAACTGTCCAATCGTGGTTTGAAGTTGATCTCCGCGTCGCGCGATCTGCGGTTGCTGAAGTTGAATCGCACGCACATCACCGATGAGGGTTTGGAATTCCTCCGAGAAATGCCGTCGCTGCGCCTGCTGTACCTGGGCGACACGGACTTGTCGGTCGCAGCTTTGCAGCACATCTCCAAGATTCCGCAGTTGGAGGCGATTAAGTTGACCGCGCTGCCGATCACCGATGACGAATTGCCAAATCTCAGTGATATGCCTCGACTCCGTTTCCTGGCTCTCGACGGCACAGCCGTTACGGATGCGGGGCTCAAACATCTGGACTCTCTGCCCAAGCTGACGTACCTCGATCTGCAAAACACGGTCGTCAGTCTCGCAGCGATCAAAGACTTTCGCACGCGACATCCTCAGTGCTTCGTCAAGGAATGACCAAAAGACGTCAAACGCGGGTGCTTACTCAGGTCATCCAGTTCATCGAGTCGATGCGAAAGCACTGCCTCAGCAAACTGAAGAGCGTCGGCGACTGAGATTGCATGCGGGCGGGACGTTCCCAGAAGCACTCGGTTGCGACACAGAAAAACTCCTCAGGGCTTTCGGCCGCGTAGTCATCCAACAACGATCGTCGGCCGCGATCGGAATCTCGCACTTGCCGGTCGTATTCGTTCTGAAAGGCCTCCAGCCACGGTTCATCGCGATCGGTGCGAGCGTTCGGAAACCAGTTGCTGAGCAATTCGTGCAGCACATGCGCGAACTCGTGCAGCACGACGTTTGTCCCCGGCGGCACGATGTGCTCGACGGTCGGGACTTCGCTCCAGACGATGATGACCGTGCCGCCCTCGACCCACGCCTCGCCGAGATGCTCGTCCTCGACGTCGTCTTCGAGCTGCTGCATCCAATCGCCCTGTGAGTAATCGATGCCCTCGACACCAATTCTCGCACGGCGACCTTGATACGGTGTGGGATGCACCAGCACATGCCGCACGCGGCTCAGCCATTCGTCGTCAAAGCCGAGCACCAGCAGTGTCGCGTACCCCGCAATGACGACGCGGACTTCGTCGGTGATGGCCAAGCCGCGGCAACCTTCCCACGAGGTCTCTCGCACGAAGACTTGAATCCGCTGTCGCCATTTCGCAGCCAGCTCGACCGGCATTCGCTCGGCC
>QWQF01000293.1 GCA_003669125.1 Planctomycetota bacterium | reverse complement strand
TCGCTCCTCGAAGATGACTTGGTGGAAATTCGATTTTGTCGGCGTGTGTTACGCCTTTTTGAACCAAACCGATTCATCTTCGAGGCTTTTTTCTCAAATCTCCTTCGCTGATTCTCGGCTCAAACACAATTTGGGACGGGCACGAGCTACGTTACTTGCTGTCGTGCTGGAATCTGAACAACGACACTTGGTGACGAATCATTTGCAGATTTCGAGGCTCACCCAGTAGGCCCTCTCACCGGAGCCTTCCTGAGCAAGCCAAACTTGGATCGAAGTCCCCATCCGTGAAAAAAGGTTTAGCTTTCTTGAGCCACCGCACGCCCTTCGACGACAATCTGTTTGGAACCTAGCAGTCCAATCACGTCTGCGGGGTTCGCGTACCTCCCCTCTCTGACCGATCAAGCCGCGTTCCGTGCTTTTTCGCACGCAGAAATGCCAGCACGCACAACAAGCACGAGAAATCGAATGGCTCAACGTCGAAAACACAAAGTCCCGCACGAGTGGCCGTGCGTCATCGTGGGTGCAGGTGCAGCGGGAATCGGCATCGCGCGGGCCTTGCAGGAGATCGATGTCCCGGCCGTGATTCTCGAACGCCACGAGATTGGCGGTTCCTTTCGCCGCTGGCCGCGCGAGATGCGATTCCTCACGCCGTCGTTTCCGTCGAATTCGTTCGGCACGCTCGATCTCAACAGCATCGCGATCGGCACCTCGCCCGCCTTCACGCTCGAATGCGAGCATCCCACCGGAGCTCAGTACGCCGATTATCTGAAGTCCGTCGTCGAGTACTTTCATCTTCCCGTGCAGACCGGCATCGACGTGTTGTCGATGACGGCTCGTTCCGGAGGTGGCTTTGAACTCGAAACCTCTGCCGGACGGATCCTGGCAGCCACCGTCGTCTGGGCCGCCGGTGAGTTTCAGTATCCAAAACTGCGTCCGTTTCCCGGCGCGGAGCACTGCGTTCACAACAGCCGTGTGAAATCTTGGAAGCGACTGGCTGGTGACGACTTCATCGTGATCGGCGGCTACGAGAGTGGTGTGGACGCCGCCGTACATCTCGCGAATGCCGGCAAACGAGTCCGCGTGCTCGAACGCAATTCCGTCTGGTCCAGCGACGCCAGCGACCCGAGCATCGCGCTGTCTCCCTTCACTTGGGACCGTTTGTTGGAGACTCCCGACAAGCTCATTGAGCTCATCGACGAAGTCGAGATCGAACGGATTGAAAAGCAGCGCGGCAGCTACGCGGTCATCGAGGCTTCCGGAGAACGCTGGTTGACCAAGCGAAAGCCGATCCTGGCGACTGGCTTTGAAGGCAGCCCAACGCTGATCCGTGAACTCTTCGAATGGCGGGACGACGGCGTCCCACAGCTGAACTCGGTCGATGAATCGACGGTCGCACCGGGATTGTTTCTCGTCGGTTCACTGGTCCGGCACGAGCGGTTGGTCTTCTGCTTCGTTTACAAATTTCGGCAACGCTTCGGTGTCGTCGCCAACGAGATCGGCCTGCGGTTGGGGCACGACACATCCGCCTTGCAGAAGTACCGCTTCTGGGGGATGTACCTCGACGATCTCACGTGTTGCGGCAGCGAGTGCGTTTGCTAGCCGACCAGACGCAAAGCCAGCTCTTCTGCCTTCACGGACACGACGGCGATCCCCAGCTTGTCCGCGAGATCGATGACCTCTTCCTGATCGAGGAAGATGGTCATCCCGGATTCGATGGCCAGCACTCGGCCACCCGCTTCGTGCATCGTCTGAATCGTCTTGAGACCAATTGTCGGCACGTCGAAACGCATGTCCTGCTGCGGCTTCGCGACCTTCACGACCGTGAATCCGCGGCGGCACAGTTCACCCGCGCGGCGGATGCACTGGTCGGTCCCTTCGATCGCCTCGACGGCAATCACCGCCGAGTCGTTGACGACGATCGACTGGCCAATGTCCAAGCGGCCCATTTCTTTCGCCATTTCCCAGCCGAAGCGGATGTCCGTCCATTGCGCCGGCGTCGGCTTGCGGCGTGTCAGAAAGCCATGTTTCACGAGCAACTCCGGGCAATATTTGAGGGCCGATTCAAAGTGAATGTTGTCACGCTCGAACTCACGAATGACTGCCAGCAGCAGTGTGTCATCTTTTTTGTCGGACCAGAATCGCAGCATCATGTGCAGCGTGCGCCAGTCAGGCACGAGTTTTATCCACCGCCATTTTTGAAAGAGCGCGACCTTTTCAATCTTTCCGGCCATCACGACATGATCAATCTTGGCCCGCCGAAACAGCCGAATCGCTCGACCGATCTTCGAGAGTGTCGTCGTCGCGAACGTGTCGCACAGTTCACGCAGTTCCTCGGGGAACAGTCCCTCGACTCCCACGCCATGCACGGAGTGTCCTTCGCGACGGGCGGCCTCGGCGAACACGATCGGAAAGCGACCCGCTCCGGCCAACAATCCGATCCGTTGGCCAGAAGAGTGCCCGATCAGCTTGAGCGTCGGCGGTGATGAAAGGTTGCTAGGCATCTTCGATCATTGGTTCAAGCGGCAATCGCTTCGGGCAGTGACTCCGTCAACTGGTCACGAAGTTCGGTCAATTGCTTGGTCAACTCGATGACTTGCCGTTCGAGTTGCCGAATCTGAGTTCGCATTTCCGGAACCTTCTGAACGGCCATCATGATTTTGAATTGCTCGTCGATCGGACCGGCGGGACTCCCGACATGAGTTTGGCCTTCAGGGGTGTTCTTGTGGACTCCAGCCTTTGCCGCCAGCGTACAGCCGGCCCCCAGATGGAGGTGATCCGCGACGCCAACTTGACCTGCGCAGCGGACGTAGTCGCCAGTCGTCACCGAGCCGGCCAATCCGACTTGCGAGGCGAACGCATTGTGCTTTCCCAACTCGCAGTTGTGGGCAATCTGCACGAGGTTATCGAGCTTCGTCCCCTCGCCGATAATCGTCGGTCCGACCATGCCGCGATCGATCGTCGTGCAGGCTCCGATCTCGACATCGTCGTCAACACGCACCGTGCCGAGTTGCGGGATCTTCACGAACCGGCCTTGCTCGAAGCGGTAGCCGAATCCGTCTGCGCCGATCACGGCATTCGCGTGAATCAGGACTCGGTTGCCAATCGTGATTTCGGGATACAAGACGGCATTGGGGTGAATCGTCGTCTGATCGCCGATGTGACAACCGGCTCCAACGACGACACCGGGATGAATGTCGCAGCCAGCTCCGATGACGACCTCTGGCCCGATGACCGCAGTCGGATGAATATTCGTGTCCACTCCGATTGTCGCCGACGGATCGACGTGAGCCTGCGGCGAAACGCCAAACGACGGTCGCGCTCGTTGCGGCCGGAAGTGCGTCATCGCCGTGATGAACGCCCTCATTGGATCAGCAACGACGATAAACGTCGTGTCACTCAGAGCCGTCAATTGTTGAGCCGTCGCCAAACGCTCGGCATCGACCAGCACGACTCCCGCCAAACACTTGTTGAGCTTTCGCAGGTTCTGGTCATCGGCCACAAAGGTCACGTCGTCCGAGGTCGCTTTCTGCAATGCCTTCGCATTGGTGATTTCGCGTTCTCGGTTTCCGACGACTTCGCCGTTGAGTTGTCTCGCTAATTGATCCACGGTAATCATCATGCGGCATCCTTTCCGCTGAGTGTTTTCGACAGGATCCCGACGCGCTGCGGCTCCGCCGACTCGCTGGGTTGCCGGGGGTTCTAGCCCAATTTTTTTTGCCGAGGCAAGACCGCTTCGCCGTCGGCGGAATGCCCAGCCTTTCGATTCGTCGAATTGCTCGCGAGAATCCCACCAGAATCACAATTTCTCGGATGCCGCCGAAATGGATGCGACCGATTCCGCCACGAACGCCCCGCAATTGTCCGGCGACACCGAACGGCAGGACGAAGCCGCGTTGGCAAAATCTGTCATCCTGAGCCAACGGCGTCCCCCGACCGTCAGCGTGCCGGGACTGACGATCCTGCGTTGCCTCGGCGAGGGGGCGTACGGTTCCGTCTGGCAAGCTCGCGAAAAAAACACCGGCAAGCTGGTGGCCGTGAAGGTGTATTCGCATCGTGGCGGCTTGGACTGGTCGCTGCTCAGCCGAGAAGTCGAGAAGCTGGCGATCCTGTACACGTCACGGAATGTGGTCGGCTTGTTGGAGGTCGGCTGGGGCAGCGACCCGCCGTACTACGTCATGGAGTACTTGGAGCGTGGCTCGCTTGCCGCGTTGCTGGCCGATGGGCCGCTGTCGGTTCGCGAAGCGGTCCGCATCACGAAGGGCATCCTGCAGGCGCTCGTGCACGCGCACGGCAGCGGAGTTTTGCATTGCGATCTGAAGCCAGCGAACGTGTTGCTCGACGCGGATCTCGAACCGCGATTGTGCGACTTCGGCCAGTCGCGGTTGTCGTGTGAGCAATCTCCGGCACTGGGCACGTTGTTCTACATGGCTCCCGAACAGGCGGACCTGCAAGCGGTGCCGGATGCTCGCTGGGATGTCTACGCCCTCGGGGCAGTGTTGTATCACCAGCTCTGCGGAGCACCGCCGCATCGCACGCCGGAAGCCGAACGCCAGATCGAATCCGCGACGTCGCTCGATGAGCGTCTCGCCGAGTATCGCCGGCTGGTGCGTGACGGAGCGAAGCCCACGGCGCACCGGCGTGTGCGCGGTGTCGATCGCCGACTGGCGGAGTTGGTCGATCGCTGCCTCGAACCGGATCCGGCAAAACGATTCGCGAACGCACAGGCGGTGCTCGACGCACTCGATCAACGCGAGCGATCACAATCGTTTCGTCCGCTGCTGGCCTTGGGGGGACTCGGCCCGGTGCTGCTGCTGCTCGCGTTGGGGATGTTTTATCTCGACTCGATGCGCGACGCCGTGAATTCGGCGACACGCAACGTCACCACGCGAGCGCTCGAAAGCGACGTCCTCTCGGTCGAGATTCTGGCACGCAGCGTCGCTCGCGAGATCGACAAGCGATCCGCGGAACTCGAAAAAGTCGCCGACGATCCCAATCTGGTGGACGCCATCCAATCCGCCGCGGCACGCAATTGGTCAGACCGCACGGAGCTGCGAAACTTGTTGGCTCAAGCGAAAGCGCGAGCCGACCAGTCGCAGCGTCAATTGGGTCTCAACCGCGATGGCAGTTGGTATCTCACCGACCACCTCGGCTTCCAACGCTGGCGCGAACCACAGGACGAAAAGACCTTCGACAAGAATTTTTCGTACCGCGATTACTTTCACGGTCTGGGCGAACAATTCGAGGAAGGAACGACCCCGCCAAACATCCAGCCGATCACCAAACCGCACGTCTCGCTGTCGTACAAAAGCCAGGCCACGGGACTCAACATGGTCTCGCTGACCGCGCCGGTGTGGGATGACAAGCATGAGCGAGTGATCGGAGTCCTCGGCCGCTCCATGGAACTGGCACAGTTGCTGTCACCTTATGTCCCCGGCCGGCACCGTGACGCCGAGGCTGACGAGGAGGCGGACAGCTCTCGCAGAATCGTGCTGATTGACGACCGCAATTGGCAACTGCTCGATCACCCGTGGATCAGCGACGAGCATCGTGACGATCCGACCAAAGATGTCCCTTCGCTGCGATTATCGGATGAGACGATCGCGCGGTTGCGCCCCGCGACAGCATCCGGCGAGCCGGCGGCGATTTCAGTCGTCATTCAAATGCGAGATTACATCGATCCGGTCGGACAATTCAGCCCGGACGAATACGGCGGCGAATGGCTCGCCGCGTTCAGTCGAGTTGGCGACACCGGCTGGTTCGCGATCGTTCAAGAGCGCAAGTCGGCCGTCTTGCGGCCTGTCGATGCGATGGCTGCTCGCCTGCGTCGCGACGGTGCGTGGGCACTTGTGCTCAGCGGAGTCTTGATCGGCACGCTCTGGCTGGTGGTGCTCCGCGGCCTGAAAGAACGCAGCGAACGGACTCCCCTTCCGTCCGCACCGGATCGCTCGCCTGAAATCGACGGTTGATGTGCGGTTCGCGCGCGTCTGGTCATCGCCGCACGAACCACCACGTCAGCCAGCACAACAATGGAAACAGCACAAACAGAATTCCAAACGTCGCCAATTGCGATCGTTGATTGTCGGGCCAGCGTCCCATCTGAAATCTCTTGTTCGTGAAGTTGCCGCACCGCTCTTAATCGAAGCGGATGGCGTTTTGATAGCGCTTCGTTCGCAGCGTCAGCGTCCCGCCGCAACCGGGAGGCAGATGGACGACGACTCGGCGATCGTTGACCGGCCGCGATTGACCATCGAGCGTCAGTGACTCGATTTGATGCTCGCCGTACGCCCCTGCTTGCACGAGCACGGCTCGTGGTTCGGTCTGATGCACATTGACCAGCGTGACGCGAACTTCATCGGCTGTCAGACGATCGACGAGTGCCGCGACATCGGCCGGCAATCCGGGGCGACCGTGCTGCGGATCGAAATACCTCAACCGAGCGTGCAGCGGAGAACCGATCTTTCCGGGATCAATTCCGCCGAGCACCAAATGAACCAAGCTGTCGACCGAACACGGATTGAACTTCATCGGGTCATCGGACAAGCGTGTGTCGGGAGTCGTCGTGTCCTTCCGCATTTCTGCGATTCGCTGGCGAATGCGATTCAGGTCCGCTCGCAGCGCCGACTCGGCATACGTTGGCGCTCGCCCCTGGAGGTACGCGATCCACGGGTTGCTGGCGACTCGCGCAAGGTCGTCGTCGCGCATCGACCAGTACGCAATCTCCAGAAGGCCCGGCTCCCACGGCGCGGATTGAAAGTCGTACCAACCCTGATCGCCGAACATCTGCGGATACTGCTTCTTGCCGTCGACGACCTTCGCGTTCGAGTTCACCGCGTCAATCTGCCTCCGCCAGACATCGACATACTTCTGATCGCCCGTCAGCAACAGCGCGTTGCCGAAGCCGGTCAGGCTCAGTCGCACCGTGCTGCGATGAGCCTTCTTGCCAGTGACGGGATCCGTCACCGTGAAGCCCCAGCCGTAGGTGCCGCCGTACCACTTGCCACCGGCATCGCCGCCGATCTTGCCGTCGCGGCCGATGTTCGAAGGCAGAATCCCGTTGTTCGCGGACGCTCGTTCGCACCACGCATCGACGTACTCCAGCAGCCAGCGTTTGTACTTCTCCTCGTGAGTCAGCGCGAACGCATTGAACGCCAGCGACGTCGCCAGCAAGTTCTGCGGATGATCACCGAGCGTCTCGGTGTACTCCTCGAAGTGCTTGAGCATTTCGGCAAACGTTCGCTCACCGTGTCCCGGTCGGAAGCGACCTTCAATCTCAATCGGATCGCCCGCCCAATCGAGCGCGGTTGCCTTGCGGAGCAACGGGCCGCGGCTGCCGTTGAACATGCTGCGGATCATTTTCAACTTCGCATCGTAATTCGCCGACGCCGTGTGATTGAGCGGGTTGTCCTCGGCCGGCACGTAGAAGTCAGCGAAGCGGCGGACTCGATCGGCAAACTTCGGAGCGTGCGGAGCCGACAGGCCCATCAGATTGAAGACGCACAAACCCTCGCCGTTGTGCAGCCAATCCATCATCACGGGGAACTCGCGGTAGTACATGCCGTCGCGAGCAAACTCGACGTCCTTCGTCTTCGCCGCCGTGAACTGGCGGAGATGTCCCTCCCACGCCTTGGCCACCATGTCGCGCACGACATCCGGCCCACCGAGCATGTGTAGCGTCGGCCAGTCCTGCAAATTCTCAATCGCATCATCCGGCCCGTCGTCCCCGCCCCAACGCTCGACGCATTCCAGATAGCCGCGATCATCGAAGTACCGCTGAAAGAACTCCTGGCACGCGATCGTGTTGGCTTTGAATAGTTCTCGTTCCAGCAACGCCCAAGTCGGTGGAGACATCGGCGTGTCGATCACGATCTCTGCCGCGCGAGCTTCTTGAACGACGGCGGCCAACCAAAGCAGAGCGACGAACCATTGAGCAATGCGTGACATGAGCGACTCCTCCAACGAAAACCGCCGCCCGGAAACTTCCGAACGGCGGGGAAAGCTCATTCGATGGCCGCAAAGAACGCAAGGATCACAAAAAAGTTCTGACCGCCTGCGGTTCGATTCTTTGCGTCTCTTTGCGTTCTTTCGCGGCCAACATCATCCGATGACTTCCTTGTCTGTCTCCGGCGCGGCGGGACTCTCCGGATCGAACCATTCGGGTTTGAAGGCGATGCGTTTCTTGTGCTTCATCGCCAGGTTCGACGTCAGAGCCATGATGGCGTCGGCCATCGCGACGGTGCCGTTGCAGCGGAGGCCGCCGTCTTTCGGGCCGGCGTGGATGTTGTTGCGGATGCAATGACAGAAGTGCTCCATCTCTTCGGTGTAGCCGCGGCTGATCTTCTCGACGGTCGCTCCGGCCGCAGCGGCACTGGCGGTGGGAGCGAGGCTAGCACTGGCCGAGAGGACCGGGCCGCTGTCGTTGCCGTTGATGACGTACAGTCGCTGCTCGACGCCGCCGCCGCCGGTTTCCGGGCTGGCTTCTTTGAAGAGCAACGCTTGCTGCTCGGTCTGCACGACCAGCGTGCCACGGCTGCCCATGACTTGCTCGCCGTAGGGTTCGAGGCGATTCGTGCTCAGCGATGAGTACGTCACGATCGCGACGTCGTTGTGGTCCTCTTCGTAGTGCGGGCCGGGAAACTCGAACGTGACGTAGACGTGATCGTCGATCTCACGTTTGTCCTCTTGCTTGTCCTTCGAGCCGATCCCCTTCACGCCGTAGAAGTTCTTGCCGCCGTAGCCGCTGCACGCGAGTGCCTTCACCTTGCCGAGGAAAATACTGCTGGCATCAAGCTGGTGGCTGCCGAGTTCCGCCATCAAGCCGCCGCCGGTGGCGTTGTAGACTCGCCAGTTGACGAGGTGCTCGACGTCATCGAAGCCGAATCCTTTGAGGTAATCGTTCTTGTCCTTGAGCGCCGCGAGATCTTTCGGATCGACCTTCTTGTTCCACGAGTCGCGACCGGGAAAGCTGTTGTTGCGATGCCACTGCGCGCGGATGTGCTTGATGTCGCCGAGCAGTCCCATCTTGATGATGCTGTAAGCATTGTCGTACAGCACGCTGTAGTGCCGCTGATGTCCGACGGCCAACAGCTTGCCGGTGTCCTTCGCGGCCTTGATCATCGACTTACAGTCAGTGACGGTCTTGGCCATCAGCTTCTCGCACAGAACGTGCTTGCCAGCCTTCATGGCTTCGATGGCGAGTGTGTGATGCGAGATCAGCGGCGTCGCGATGACGACCGCCTCGATGTCGGGACGGGCGAGCAAATCACGGTAGTCGCTGTAGTATTTGATCGTCGTCAATGCAGTCTTCTCGCCGAGCTTTTTGATCAAGCCCGCGCGGTCTTCGTTTCCATCGCCGTGCTTCGCCCGTTCCAGATTCGTCGGCCGAATGTCGGCGACCGCCACAATCTCCATGTATTCCGGCGGATGCTGAGTCAGCAGCACTGACCCTTCGTCGCCGCTGCCGATGAAGCCGACTCGCACACGCTCTCCCTTCAGCTTTTCATAGCCGAAGTAAAACGCACCGAGTCCCGTCCCGGCCGCCGCCGCCCCTTTGAGCAACTCGCGCCGGCTGTACCCGACCGCCTCGTTGAAGTTGTCCTTGCCAAGCTGTTTTTGTTCTGGTGTGAGTTGCATGGTGTTCTCCTTTTTCAGTTTTCCGACCGCCGGTTTTCCGTGGTCGGTCAGAGGTATTCTCGCTGTGAGTTTCTTCGTGTCAAAGTGAGTTCATTCGGCCTGAACGGGCGCTGCCGATTCACAGGAACTCGCGGGGCCTGAAACACAACATCCGGCCTTTTTCCGGCAGCAGATCTTCGAGCACAGGCGGTCGAGCCCGAACCATTGGCCGGTGGGCAGCGCGGCGATGGCGAGCAGGGCCATGATTTCGATGAAGTTCTTGTTGACGATGAAGCTGTGCTCCGGGCCAGGAGCTTCCGGGACGCCGGGCCACGGCGGCATCGCGAGGTAAAACATCGTCAGTATCACCGCCCCGCCGAGCGCGGCGTAGCGCGTGCCGAGACCGATCAGCAGCAGCACGCCGAGAATCGTCAGGCCCCAAATGGTTTGCTGATTGATGCTGTCAACGGGTGTGGACGGCAGACGCATCGGGCCGCGAGCGAGTTGTTTGGACGTTAGCAACTTTTGAGCGGAGACTTTGAGTTCCGACTCCAGTGCTTTCACGGGACCGACCAGTTTGCCTCGGAGTTGTTGCAGTTCGGTCCACTGCTTCTGCAAATGGTCACGTGGGAAGTGCATCGCCGATTGCTTGTCCGCTTTCGCGAGGTTCGTTTCGTACTCAGCGATCTTCTCGTAATAGACCTTCACGTCTCGCGGCGGATCGCCGAACAGGGCGAATGCCCGCTCGGTCACGGACGGATCGGTCGCGGCGTTGTTGCCGATGATCGCGATCGCCAGCCGGTCTTTGATGCTCATCGACTTGGGATCGGTCGCGCGGTTGTACAATGCGAGCACGGCGGCGCGGTACGCCTTCACCGACTTCTGCTTTGCCTCCGGCGCGTCCTCGTCGACCTTCGCCAATGCGAGCAACGCCTCACGTTCTTTCGCGAGCATCCGCCAGTTGCCGGGACAAATCAGCCGCTTGGCCTTCGCATCGAACGTCACGACCTTCGCTAATTCCTTCGGGATCGTGACTCCTTCCGGCAGCACAGCGAGTTCGACGCGATAGTCCGCCGCGCCGTCGAGCAACTTCGACAGATCGGCTTGTTGCTTCTCGTCCATCTGGTAATGGCCCGCGAACCGAGCGACCCAGTCGTCCCACTTGGCCGCGACTTTTTCCTTGTCGAGCCAATTGAGGTCATTCGGATCGCCGGTCATGTTGCGGAACGTATTCCGAAACGGACCTTGAGAATTCTTGAGATACCCCTCGGCCGACCAAGGCGTCGGCGTGCTGAGCGTGTGGAGTTTCCACAGCCCCTCGTACAGAAATTGCCAGCCGATCGAAAGCCGGAGCAACACGATGAGCGTGATGGAGACGCAGTAAAGTTTCTTCGAGTCAGTCATTCGTCATTCCAAAAGAGGACGTCGTGAGGGACGCCAATGTTGATCGGCTCCAGCCGTTGCCCGCCAGTCGGCGGCGGAATCAACAGGGCCGAAACGGATCGGTGATTAGAGCAATATCGCTCGGCCAATTCGACTCCCCCGACGAAGAACGCGGTCGAAAGCGCGTCAGCCTCCGCAGCGGTCGGTGCGAGAACCGTCACAGACAGCATCGTGTCCGTCGGCCAGCCGGTGCGTGGGTCGATGATGTGGCCGTACCGCTTCCCCTCGAAACGGAAATGTTGCACCGCCGTGCCGCTGGTCGCGAGCGCTTGATCGCGCAGCAAAATTGTGCCGAGCCGCCGCTGCGGCAACAGAGGATTCCGCAAGCCGACCGGCCAGCCGGGCAGTCCGTTGTGACCGCCGCGCGCGATCACGCTGCTGTGCCCGCCTTGCAGCAGCCACTCGGTGAGTTTGTGTTCGTTGAGAATCTCGGCCGCGCGGTCGAGCGCATATCCCTTGCCGATGCTGCCGAGATTCAGTTCGACGCCCGCTCGCGCGAACGTCATTGAGCCATCGACCGTCTCGACATGCCGCATCCCGACCAGCGCGAGCCTCTCCGCCAACTCCGCTTCCGTCGGCAGACGCACTTCCTTCCGGCACTGCCGCCAGAGCGCGATCAACTGACCCGAAGTCGGGTCGAAACAACCATCCGTTTCGAGCGAGATGTCTCGTGCAACACGGAGCAATTCAAACAGCCGCTCCTCGACCTGCACCGGCCGCGACGCCGCGACTCGATTGAGCTGCGACAACTCGGTGTGCGGCCGATAGACGCTCATCTGGTCTTCGAGCAGATGTACGACATCCAACGCCTCGCTCGCCCACCGCAACGGCTGCCGAGGATCGTCGGACAGAGCCTCGTTGAGAATCACCGCGAAGTCGGTCGCCATCGCCGATGTCGCCAGCCGAACCGTCGCACCGCTGGTCGGCTCGCGGCGAGGCTCGTCAGCCGTCTCGAAGATCGCGTCGCCCGCGGCTTGGCCAACAGCGACGATCTCGTCACGCAGCGCGCGGCCAGCCAGAAAATCTCGACGGTTCGGAATCGTTTCAGACATGCCTATCAACGCTCTCGCCACAAAACATCGTCGATGATGCCCAACCGCTGCTGAGCCTCGGCAATGTTCGCCCGGAACCGCGCCGCGTCAATGGGATAACCGGCCGTTGGCTTGAGACCGGCAACCTGCTCCGCCCAAAACTGGTTGAAGACGTGCATCGACAATTCGCGGACGTACTTGCAGACCAGCGACGCCAGCGCGACCGGAAAATTCGCCTCGGCCTTCATCTGGAACCGCAACTCCGTCGAGCCGACGCGATAGACGCTCCGTTCCCGCGATTCGCCAACCGCGAACACCATGCGGTCGTCGAGCACCTCGGCCAGCAAATCGTCGTAACGATTCCGACCTCCATGCTTGTCGCAGATCACCAGCGTCGGCCGAGCATCGTCCGGATTCCAGACAGAACGCAGCAGATTCAAGCTGATCCGCGACAGTGCGAGCGCCTTGTTGTCGCAGTCACGCACCAGCGCATTGAATCGTTCCGGCTGGACGATCTCGCTGCGAATCGCTCGCAGCGTGACACCGGCACGGCGACAACATCCGAGCCATTCCGTCGCGATGTCTCCGATCAGCGATGTGTCGAACTCGGTCGGCAACGGCAAGTCGCGGCCGATCAACCACGGTGGGATCTGAGATTTGAGATTTGAGATTTGAGAATTCAAATCCGCACTCAACTCACCGAGCGTCTGCGGCACTTGCCCCAACAGCCGCAGCGCGCTCAGCACCGACTTCTCCAACGCGGCCAGTCCCTTTCCCGGCGAGTAGACCTGCTTCGAGTCGGCAATCTGCAATCGGAGCGGCTCTCTCGTGGGCAACTGCGAAGCGATGTCCGCCATCGCGGCCCACAGATCAAACTCGCGCGGCGCACCGGGGACTTCCCAAACCGTGACCGTCACAACCAACGGACCAAGGTTCGGGCCGTATCCCGCTTCATCCATGCCGATCAGCAAACCCATCGTGCCGCGTCCCAATGTTCAGAGGTTGGACAAACTTGCCCGGCTCCATCGGTCGGAGCATGACCGACGATTGGCGATTTGAGAATTGTCAGCGGGCTTCGAACTGCGGCGTTTGGGACACATCGCCGCGCCGCAGAAGGTCTCGCACATGCGGAGCAATCGCCTTCGCGACCAATCGGTTGCCGGCGCGATCGACGTGAATGACGTCGCGCGGCAGGAAGCGTTCGACACCCCAGCGGCCGGCCAACTCGAACGGCGGGACGAGATCGACGCACGCAATGCCGGTCTCGTCGGCCACTTGCCGAGTCGCCTCTTGATACGGCAGTCGCCACGTCAGTTGATTCAACAATTGCCGCTGATCGGGCCAGACGATGAGCACAACTTCACTGCCGTTCTCGCGGCACATCGCGATCATCGCTCGCAGGTTGTCGGCGAAGTCGTCGAGACTGACTCGCGGAGTCCAGTTCAGGTTCGGGTCGAAGTAATTCAGAGTCGCCTGCTCGGCCCAGCGCGATTCGTCGCGAGCGGCCTGTTGTTGTACCGATTGCAGCCGACACGACCGGAGCCACGACAACGCTCGGCTGTGATTCATCCAAGCGGTCGCGGGATTCGCAGAGGTCACCGCGTGGTCCTTGTCGGCCAAGCCGTCCCAGCGCCAGCCGTCATTGTTGCCAAACGTGATGACGGTCAGATGCGGCTGCCACTTCTCCAAGTCGGCCGCGAGCCGCTGCCGTCCTTGAAAGCTCGTGTGGCCAGGGATGCCGGCGTTGAGCACTTCGACGTGGGGCACGTCTGTAACCCGAAGCGTCAGCGAGGGCGATCGCTCCGAAAAACTCAGGGGCGGACGATCTGTGGAGCGTTCGCCCTCGCTAACGCTTCGGGTTAATTGGATCTCTGGCGAACTCTCTTGATCCAACATCTCGTGCAACTGGTTCGGCCAAGCGTCGGCGATGTCCACTCCGAATGCGAACGTCGTGCTGTCGCCGAAGCACAGCACGCGAGTCCGCTGGCTCGCGTCCTCCACCGAGACTTCGCGGCTGCGCAGGCCGTGGCTGTTGGACATGACGCCGCCCCAAGTCTGACCTCGTTCGCTCGGCGCGA
>QWQF01000262.1 GCA_003669125.1 Planctomycetota bacterium | reverse complement strand
TCGAACAATCGCAACGTGCTGTTCAGGTCATGCCGGCTGACGGCGGCGTACAGCGTGCGACGCCGGTTGTTGCCATCGTTGAGATTGACCGACGGACCACCTTGAGTTCGATCAAGATTTCCACAGACTGCCAGGACCGAATCCCGCCACGTCTCGATCTCCAACCGTCGGCGATTCTGACGCCACAGCCAGCGGTTGTCGGGGTCCGTCGAGAGACGAGAGTCGAGAGACGAGAGTTCTGCATCTGTGTTACCGCTCGACTCTAGCCGGTACGTCGCTGACAGCATGATCTCGCGATGCAGTTGCTTGAGCGACCAGCCGGACGCGACGAACTTTGCGGCGAGATGATCGAGCAACTCGGGATGCGTCGGTCGTTCACCCAGCAATCCAAAGTTGCTCGGCGTACCGACAAGCCCGCGTCCGAAATGATGCTGCCAGACGCGGTTGACCATCACGCGAGCGGTCAGCGGGTTCGAGGAATCGGCGATCGCGCGAGCCAACTCCAGACGACCGCTTCCCTCGCGGAATGGCTGCGGCTCACCGGGGCTGAGGATCGCCAGGAACCGGCGCGGAACCTCGTCACCCAGTTCCTTGTGGTTGCCTCGCAGATTGACCTGCGTATTCGTCGGCTTGCCGTCTGTCAGACTGTGGGCGATCGGATACTTCGAACCCAACTCTCGCTTGGCCCCGTCAAGTTCCTTCTGAATCTCGGCCAGCAAAGACTTGCTCGCTTCCGGCAGCAGCTTGTCAGCACGATCTTTCGGAATCGCTAGCGGCGCGTTGTTTTCGGTCAGCAAATCCTTCAACAGTTCGACCTGCGCCGCATCGTGCTTTGGTTTCTCGACCTTGCCTTTGTCGGCATCGGCCGCCTCGGCAAGACGCTGCGCGTACGCGGCTTCCAATTCATCGCGAGCTTTCAGTGCGGCGACGAACTGCTCCTGCAACGCGACTCCCGCCTGTTCGACCGCCGTCACCGCAGCCGGATCGTTGGCAATGTCCGACTTGCCTGCATGTCCTTCGATGACCCGCTTGTACTCGGCGAAGTATGCCCGCTTCTGCACGAGGTCCGTCATCAGGAACTGCGACCAGCGTTCGATCAAGAATCGCTCCAAGCCCAACTCATCCGCCAATTTTTTAGCCAGCTCATCGGCTTTCTGTTCGCCTCGATGCTTGAGTCGCCAAGCCGCGAGGACGTACTTCGAGGTTCGTGGCGTGAACGATTCACCCAGCTTGCGAGCTTCCGTCGCCTGCGCATCGGCGAACCGCTTCTCGTGTCCTTTGAGGGCTTCGGCCCGCGCGTCGTATTGCTGCACGATGTCGTCCGCCGCGAGCGGTGCTTCGCAGTACTGAGTGCTCGCGAAGACTCCCGCCAGCGCGTAGTAGTCTTGCGTCGGGATCGGATCGAACTTGTGATCGTGGCAGCGGGCACACGACACCGTCAGGCCGAGGAACCCGCGACTGAGCGTGTCGATTCGGTCATCGACCTCGTCCGACTCCGCCTTCCCCGCGCACCCGGCATCCTTGTAGTAAATCGGTCCGAGCGCGAGGTATCCGAGTGCCGGAAGCCGCTCCAGCCGGCCATTCGTTTCGGGCAGCAAATCTCCCGCGATCTGTGCAACGACGAACCGATCGTACGGCAGGTCACTGTTGAAGGCCGCGACGACCCAGTCTCGATACCGGTAGCCGTTGGGATACATGCGGGCCTGAAACGTGTGTGCCTGATCCTCACCGTAGCGTGCGACATCGAGCCAGTGCCGCGCCCAACGCGCGCCATAATGCGGCGATTCGAGCAGTCGGTTGATGAGCCGTTCGTGCGCAAGCGGACTCTCATCCGCAATGAACGCCGCCACCTCATCGGGCGTTGGCGGCAGGCCGATCAAATCGAAGGACGCCCGGCGAATGAACGTCCGCTTGTCGGCTTCACCTACCGGTGACAAGCCATTCGCCTCCAGTTGAGCCATCACAAACTGGTCGAGCGGCTGTCGCGGCCACGTTCCGTTTTTTACGACCGGCGGCGCGAGATCCTTCACCGGCTGGAACGACCAGAATTGACGATCCTCAGCAGTGATCGATCCACTGGCCCGAATGCCGCCGCTCTTGTTCGCGGCCGACTCCGGCCACGGAGCACCGAGTTCGACCCACTTCTTCAGCACGGCAATCTCGCCGACGGACAACTTGCCGTTGGGAGGCATCTGCATTCCACCGCGATGCTCGACCGCCGCGATCAGCAGACTCTCGTCCGGTTTTTCGAGCGCGACGACTGCTCCACTTTCGCCCCCGGCCAACAGTCCCGCCCGATCCGCCAGGCTGAGGCCCCCCTTCTTTTGTCCCTTCGCGTGACACGAATAACAGTGCTCGACGAAGAGCGGTCGGACCTTCCGCTCGAAGAATTCGTTCGCGGACATCTCCGACACGGCTGGCTTTGTGGGACTCGCCGGTTCGGCCGCAAACGCCGAGCGATCGAACTCAAGCAACACGAATGCCAGTGTCAGCAAGACGGTTCTGAAAAGGAGTGAGACCATCGGAAGGTTCACCAAATCGCGGAGGGAAATTTCAGGTAGGCGACGTCACAGTAACCACTCCTCCAAGACGCATCAATTGGCTCTGTGGGACCCGTTGTTGTTTCAAGGCCTTCGGCCGACGAACAGCCGCCGCGACGTACTTCTTCGCAGTTTGCTTGTCGTACTCAGTCCGATCGCTGACAATCAAATCGCGAGTGGCCGGTGATTGGTGTTTGATCGATCGCAAGTCAGTGAACCGGAGAGATGCTATGGCCGAGTGTCGCAGGTGGATCGGGATGTGGGCTGGCGTCGGGTTGACGCTGCTGAGTGCGGCGGCCGTCGGTCAAGCCGATGACGCCCAGCAATTCGAGGATCAATTCCGGCCGCTGTTGGCTCGGCATTGCGTCGAGTGTCATCGCGGAGACAAACCCAAGGGGAATCTCCGGCTGGACAACCTGACGCTGGACTTGGCGGACGCCGCCACGCGAAAGCGATGGTCGGTCGTGGTCGAACGACTCCGAGCGGGGGAGATGCCTCCCAAGGAAAAGCCGCGTCCGCCTGAGAAGGACGTGGCGGTGCTGACCGACTGGCTGGCCGTTCGCGTTACTGCTGCGGATGCCGCCGCACGAGCGACTCAGGGACGTGTGATCCTCCGCCGGTTGAATCGGCTCGAGTACGAAAACACCGTCAACGATCTGCTTGGCATCAACGTCAACTTGAAGGAGCAGTTGCCTGCGGATGGCTCGGCCGACGGGTTCGACAATGCCGCCGCGGCAAACCACACGTCGTCGTTCTTGATGGAGAAGTATCTCGAAGCGGCCGACACCGCGCTCAACATGGCGATCGCCAACCGCCCCAAACCACCGACCTCGACCACAAAGCGCTACAGCCTCAAGGATGGGCACCCGGTACGAAACACGACCGAAGACGTGTATCGCTTCCTTGATGATGGCGAAGTCGTTTGCTTCTGCTCGTCCGAATGGCACAACGTCGGAGCCACTCAGTTTTATCCGTCGGATGCCGGCAACTATCGCTTCCGCATTTCTGCATCGACGATTCAAGGCGACGACAAGCCGGTCACGTTTCGGGTGACGGCCAGCGGCACGCGACTGACGGGAACGAGCGGATTGATCAGCTACTTCGACGCCCCACCCGACAAGCCGACCGTGTTCGAGTTCGTCCGCTACATGGAACCGCGCACGACCATCACGATGCTTCCCTACGGATTGGCTGGGGCGAACACCGTGAAGCAAACCGGCGGTGAATACTGGAATGGACCCGGTCTCGCGGTGCAGTATGTCGAGGTCGAAGGTCCGCTCAACGAGACTTGGCCTCCCGAAAGTCATCGCCGCATCTTCGGCGACATGCCGCAAAAGAAGTTTCCAATTTACAACTTCTCCGACCGCGTCGAAGTGGTCTCGGACGAACCGCTCGTCGAGGCCGAACGCATCCTGACGAAGTTCACGCGTCGAGCGTTTCGCCGAATCGTGACCGCTGACGACGTCGCGCCGTTCGTGGCCGTCGTGCAGGCCAGGCTGGCTGCCGGATACACGTTTGAGCCAGCGATGCGAGCCGCTCTGAAAGGTGTGCTGATTTCGCCCGAGTTCCTGTTCCTCCGCGAGCGACCGGGCAAGCTCGACGATTTTTCGTTGGCCTGCCGGTTGTCGTACTTCCTTTGGAACACGATGCCCGACGAGGAGTTATTCAAGCTCGCCGAAGAACAGAAACTGAGTCAACCGGAGGTGCTCCGCCAGCAGGTCGAGCGCTTGCTCTCGCATCGGAGAGCGGCGACTTTCACCGAGAACTTTGTCGGCCAGTGGCTGGGGTTGCGCGAAATCGACGCGACGGAACCAAGCCACCTCGTCTATCCCGAATTCGACCACCTGCTGAAGGTGTCGATGATCCGCGAGACCGAGTTGTTCTTCGACGAAGTCCTCAAGCACGACCTGAGCCTGACCAACTTCGTGGCCTCCGACTTCACGATGCTCAACGGCCGCTTGGGCAAGCACTACGGCATCCCCGGCGCGGTCGGTTGGGAGTTTCACAAGACGCCACTGCCGGCGGACAGTCATCGCGGCGGCGTCCTGACGATGGCGAGCGTCATGAAGGTGACGGCCAACGGCACGACAACCTCGCCGGTCATGCGCGGGGCCTGGGTGCTCGATCGCATTTTGGGAACGCCGCCCTCGCCGCCGCCCGAAGGTGTCTCGGCGATCGATCCGGACATTCGCGGCGCGACGACGATCCGCGAACAACTGGCCAAGCACCGCACCGACGCCGCCTGCGCGAGTTGTCACTCGAAGATCGATCCGCCGGGTTTCGCGCTGGAGAGTTTTGATTGCATCGGCGGCTGGCGGGAGAAGTATCGGATCTCGGGCTGGCGACGAGATGCGGAAGAAGTGGTTTTGGACGGTCGCAAAATGAATTACTACCGCGGCCCGCGAGTGGATCCCTCCAGCGTGACCGAGGACGGCCAGCCGTTCCAAAACATCGACGAGTTCCGCCAGTTGCTGCTGCGCGACAAGGACCAACTCGCTCGATCTCTGACCACGAAGCTGTTGACCTACTCCACCGGCGGAGCACCGACCAAGGCCGATCGTCCAGAGATCGAAGCCATCGTGGCCCGCGTGCGAGACAAGAATTACGGCTTCCGATCGCTCCTGCACGAAGTCGTACAGAGCAGCCTGTTTCAGAATAAGTAACGTCGCCACGCTGGCCACACACGACTGGCCCGCTTCCAGTGGATCAACCTGAACCACCACGACATCGAGTTCACGACTTTGCTGGGAAATGGCAGAACAATGGGGGCAGGACGATCCGGGTCGAACGAGAGGGGCAAACGCCAGGACGCATTCCATTTCCGGTAGTGGTCCAGTTTGGTGCGGCACGCCCTGAGGCTTGGGGAAGGGCGTGGCACCCGAAACCCGACTACGCCCGTCGAAGACACGGGGCGTGCCACCCGGCCGCAACTAGGGGTCAGGCGGCGGAAATCTGGAGTCAGATCAGCGCGGCCTTGGCGAAGACTTCTGCGATCTTGACCAAGACGGCGATGGCTGGACTCACACGCCGCGCGTCTGAGGTCAGACTTGCGGAGTCTTGCGCAGGATCCGCCAAGTCTGGACGCGGTTGGCAGAAACTTGACAAAGACTCCGCGAGTCTTGGCTCAGAGGTCCGGAGTTTGGGCTTGGACGTCCGGAGTTTTGGCTTGGATGTCCGGAGTTTTGGCTTGGAATTGCCAAATCTGAACCCAGATTCGCGAGTTTTGGATTGGATGTCATAAGTCTGGGCTCAGATTTGGAAAATCTGAGCCAAGACTCACGGGAAACGACCCCAGTTCGAGGCGGTTTTGGACAGCCAGGGCACGATTTAAGTCCATATTTTATAGTTTTTTGTGTAAAACGTCCGCGAGAATGCGTGCATCGTCATTCCGGGCGGGTCTGACCGTGAGACCCTGCGACTTTCAAACTGGACCACGACCCAATTTCCTCCCCTCGTTCTGCCAGGCCGCAAGCGGGGCCTTCCAGCCGATTGACAAACCACAGCCGGAATGAGACGTTGATTCACCAAGCGAGCGGTGAACCCATTTCAGTCAGTCCGTGATCGCTCGCGGCTGACTCCACTTTTCGGCGGTTTCAATCCTGATGCGAACGTGCAAACCGCCGAGCAAGAACGGACAAAATTGACATGGGTGAGCCATATACGATTCGGATTTTGGTGCCCGACGGTGATCCAGAGGGGGCCAAGATCATTGAGCTCCTGAACTGGACTGGGGTCGGAATTGCATTTCCGCGCTCGTGTTGGCCCCAGTTGCGCGGGCGAGACGAGTTCAAGCGAAGCGGGATCTACGTCCTGACTGGACCCACTGAAGGTACCGACGACGAACTGCCAACCGTATATGTTGGGCAGGGCGATGGCATTGGTGCTCGTATCGAAGCCCACCATGCCGAAAAAGATTTCTGGGACTGGTGCTTTGCGTTTGTTTCTAAGGGAAACGTCCTTAATCGAGCTCACATCACCTGGCTGGAACACACGCTGCTTGAACTCGCAAAGCGAGCGAATCGCTGTCATCTAGACAACGCCAACCAACCCAAAGAACCCGGTCTTTCGGAGCCCGATCGCGCCGATACCCAGGGGTTTTTACGCGAAATGTTGCGTATCCTCCCACTCCTCGGCGTTCGCGTTTTTGAGAAGCCCACCGCAGTGGCTACGCCTGGCACTGCGCTCGCCTCACCTTCCATCGTTACGCCTGCGGACGTTAGAGACACTGTGGTCGTTCCGGCGCAGATCTCTGGGTTCACAGATAGGTTTCTTGGTGAAAACGCATGGTACGCCATCCGCATTGGCGGAGGCATGCTTGAGAAGATCAAGTACATCGCCGCGTATCAATGCGCCCCCGTTCAAGCAATCACCCATTACGCGCGCGTCGATCGCATCGAACCCTACGGTGACGACGGCAAGTATCGGCTGATCTTCACCGAGCCAGCTAAACCTCTTCCGCAACCAATACCATTTGCTGATGCGCCGTTGGCGTCGATGATGGGGCCTAAATACACCAGCCTCGCCAGGCTTTTGTCAGCCAAAAAGGTTGCGGACCTGTTGGCTTCAGCGAAGAATCCGTCCGATGTCTGATACGACAATCACAGATGTTGGCAAGCGACCAAAACTTCGCTCAACAAGGAACTTGTCATGAAACTTGATCGCCGAACCTTTCTTCGCGGCGCGGGTGTCGCGATGGCGCTGCCTCTGCTGGATGTCATGACGAGGCGCGCTGCTGCCGCCACGCCGGCGGTCAAGCGACGCATGGTCTGCATCAACACGCCGCTCGGAGTGCATCCAGAGTACTTCTTTCCGGAGAAGGCGGGGCGGGACTATGAGCTGTCTCCGTACCTGGAAGTCCTCAAGGATTTTCGCGACGACTTCACGGTGATCTCCGGGCTGTCGCACCCGGATGTCGGGCCCAGCCACGATTCCAACTTCAGCTTTCTGACCGCCGCACCGCATCCGGAGCAACGGGCCGGATTTCGCAACAGCATTTCGCTGGATCAGTTCGCGGCCGAACACCTGCACGGCGAGACGCGATTCGCCG
The DNA here is from genome assembly GCA_003669125.1 of Planctomycetota bacterium. GTDB lineage: Bacteria > Planctomycetota > Planctomycetia > Planctomycetales > Planctomycetaceae > SXKJ01. Next base: position 6,595 of record QWQF01000262.1, on the reverse strand, counting down.
CCCTGCCGCTGTCGTGCGAGGGGTTTGGTTTGTCGTGGACTCGCAGCGGAGCGTCGGTGCCGACGGAGAGTTGGCCGTCGAGCGTGTTCGCCAAACTGTTTCTGGAGGGGCGGCCGGACGAGGTCCAGGCTCAGGCTCGGCGATTGGAAGATGGTCAGAGCGTGCTCGACGCGGTCCGCGATCAGGCGAAGCGGCTGCAAACGAACGTCGGAGTCGGCGACCGCGAAAAGCTCGACGAGTATTTTTCGAGCATCCGCGAGTTGGAAGTTCGGTTGGCTCAGGCCGCGGCTTGGTCCAAGAAGCCCAAGCCCAAGGTCGAAGCGAAACCGCCTCAGAACATCCAAAACAGCACCGACCTGATTGGCAAGACTCGGCTGTGGTTCGACCTGATTCACCTGGCGCTGCAAACCGACTCCAGCCGGCTGGTCACGCTGCAACTGATCGGGACCAGCGGCGTGCCGCCGATTCAGGGCGTGAACCAGGGCCATCACGATCTGTCGCATCACGGCAAAGACCCGACCAAGATCGCCCAGCTCAAAATCCTCGAAGTGGAGAAGATGAAGACGCTCCGCGACTTCCTGACGCAGTTGAAGCAAACGCAGGAGGAAGGCGAAAACCTGCTCGACCGGACGATGGTGTTCTTCAGCAGCAACCTGGCCGACGCCAGCAAGCACAGCGTCAAAAACATGCCGGTGCTGTTGGCCGGCGGCGGTTTCAAGCACGGTCAACATCTGGCCTTCGACGAAAACAATAACCCGCCGCTGAGCAATCTGTTCGTGAGCATGCTCCAACGCATGGACATCGAAGCCGACAAGTTCGGCTCGAGCACGGGGACGCTCACGGGGTTGGAAATGCGAGCTTGAAAAGCTGCGGTCTACTTTTCTTGGCCGTCAGACATCAACAACGCCTTCAACTTGAGTAAACGCCGCTGGCCATCATCGACGGCTTTGTCGTCCTGACCGTCTTGAATGACGAGCGTCCACAGATTGATGGCCGCTTCCAGCATCTCCTTCCGCTGGTTGACGTATTGCGGCGGCAGCTCACCGGTCGCGTAGGCATCCAATGCCCGCGCGCGAGCAATCAAGAACCGACGCTGCTCGTCGACGTCATCTTCTTCCCACGGCTTCTCTTGGCGAGCTTCGTAGTCGAGCAGAATCTGTTTCGCATCGTCCGTCGCTCTGAGGTCCGGCCAACGCTGCATGACTCCCTGCAACTGCATCAAGCCAGAGTACAGCGTCTTCGGCTCATTGAGTCGCGATCGCCCTTCGGCCAGCAGCGACTTCGCCCACTCCTCGCGAGTCGGTGCCGCCTCTGGCCCGATCCGGCTGGCGGGATGTTTCGCCGCCAGCTTCCGGCGATCCGCCGCACCGGCATCGAGCCAGTCGATCACCTCGGCAAACGTCTTGGCATCCGGAATGCCGTGGCCAAGTTTCTCGACGGTCGAGACTTTCGTTCGCACACTCATATCGGTCAGCATTGGTCCGCGAAAGCGTTCGACTTCGCCGCGATTGAAATCGCCTGTGCCGGTGATCATCGCAACGCTCAGCCGGTCGATGACTCGGTGTCGCAACCAAGGCTCCTCGCGCAGATCGCCGCTCGCGCAAACTGGAATCACACCGCCGAAGAGTTCGGGCAGAGCGAACGTGATGCCGCAGGCGACTCGACCGCCGCCAGAGAATCCCGCGAGGTACGTCCGATCTGAGTCGATGCGATGTCGCCGCCGCAATTCGTCCAGCACATCGAGCACGATCCGAATGCGTTTCGGCATCGACGTGTTGTTGCCGGCTCCGTAGGGACTCGCGAAGGCGATCCCCTTTTGCTGACAGACCGCTTGCAGTTGGCTCCACCCGGCCGGCTGATCTCCCGCCGAGATGAACAACACCAGCGGCAGACCGTACTGTTCAGCTTCTTTCCCCTTGGCTTTCGATTTCGGCTTGGGTTTCGTTGGCGTGCCTTTCGCGGCCGGTGGCACAAAGACCTCATACCGTTGCTTGGTCGAGTCGTATCCCTCCAGCCACTCGGCCGGAGGATTTGCCACGCTCTGATTGGAGACCGCGAAGACCCAGTCCAGCCGAGTCGCTTCGCGAACGGTGACGGACTGTTGATAACCAATCTCTTCGGCCTGAGTGGTCCGAAGTATCGTCAGGAGCAAGCAGCAAATGAGGAGCTTGAGCTTCATCAGTGACCCCACGTCGGTACGTGATTTCAAGCGAACTTCAGCAGCAGGTCGCCGGTCGAAACTTGGCTGCCGGGTTTGACGAGGACGTCGGCGATTTTTCCGTCGCGTTCGGCGGCGATGGTCGTCTCCATTTTCATGGCTTCGACGGTCAGTAGTTTTTGGCCCTTCTTGACGCTGTCGCCGGGTTGGATGGCGACGGTGACGACCATGCCGGGCATGGAAGCTCCGACCTGTTTCGTGTCGGCGGGATCGGCTTTGAGGGCGCGCTTTTCGGTCGGTTCCAGCGAGCGGTCGATGACGGTCACGTCGCGCGGCTGGCCGTTCAGTTCGAAGAAGACGTTGCGCGAGCCGTCAGCGCGAGGTTCGCTCGTCGTCAGGTATTTGATGATGAGCGTCTTGCCGGACTCGATGTCGATCGAGATTTCCTCGCCAGTGCTCATGCCGTAAAAGAAGACCGGCGTGGGGAAGATGCTCGTGTCTGAGTAGTCCGCGACGTGTTTCGAGAACTCGTCGAAGACCTTCGGGTACAGCACGCTGCTGAGCTTCTCGCGACGAGTCGGCTCGTGCTTGAGCGTGACCTTCAACGTCTCGCCGACTTTGTCGAAGTCGGCAGGGGGCAATGTCTCGCCGGGGCGCGCGGTGAACGGTTTGCGGTCGCGGAGGATGATTTTCTGGATGCGTTCGGGGAAGCCACCTTCCGGGAAGCCCATCGCTCCGCTGAGCAGTTCGATAATCGATTCGGGGAACGCGAGTTCTCGGCCGCCATCGAGGATCGCTTCGGGAGTGAGCCGGTTCGCGACCATGAACAAGGCCATGTCGCCAACGGCCTTCGAGCTGGGCGTGACCTTCACGATGTCGCCGACCATCAGGTTGACTTGCGCGTAGGCTTTGCAGATTTCTGGCCATTGTCCCGCAAGGCCCAGCGACTTCGCTTGCTGATACAGATTCGTGTATTGGCCGCCGGGCATCTCGTGTGAGTACAGGTCGGTCGTCGCCGGCTGCTGTTCGCTTTCAAATGGCGAGTAGAACTGACGCACCGCTTTCCAATAGAGGGCGAGGTTGTCGAGGTGCTGCGAGTTCAGGCCGGTCTCACGCGGCGAAAAGCGTAGGCTTTCGCTGAGCGTGTTGAGGTTCGGCTGTGACGTGCCGCCGCTCATCGGAGCCATCGCGGCGTCGGCGATGTCGAGGTCTTCCTCGGCGGCCATCAGGATCGACGCGGACTGGATGCCGCCGGTGTCGTGCGTGTGGAAGTGGATCGGGATGCCGATCTCTTGCTTGAGTGCTCGGACGAGTTCGCGAGCCGCTCGCGGCTTGCACAGGCCGGCCATGTCTTTGATGCACAGAATGTGCGCGCCCATCTTTTCGAGCTGCTTGGCCATGTCGAGGTAGTACTTCAGCGAGTACTTCGTGCGGCCGGGATTCGTGATGTCGCCGGAGTAGCAAATCGCCGCCTCGCAGATCGGTCGCACGCCGTGGCTCGGCGTTGCCGACAGGACTGCGTCCATCGCGACCTTCATGTTCGGGATGCAGTTGAGCGAATCGAAAATGCGGAACACGTCCATGCCGCATTCCGCCGATTCGTGAACGAACTCGCGGACGACGTTGTCTGGATAGTTCGTGTAGCCGACGGCGTTCGAGGCTCGCAGCAACATCTGGAAGAGGATATTCGGGATCTTCTCACGCATGTCGGCGAGCCGCTGCCACGGGCACTCTTTGAGGAACCGCATCGAGGTGTCGAAGGTCGCCCCGCCCCACATCTCCAGCGAGAAGAGTTCCGGGCAAAGCCGCGAGTACGCTTCGGCGATCTCCAGAAAATCTTTCGTGCGTAGCCGCGTAGCCAGCAGTGATTGATGCGCGTCACGAAAGGTCGTGTCGGTCATCAGCAACGACTTTTGCTCGCGCACCCAACCCGCGAACTTGGTCGGGCCGAGATCGTGCAAGCGGTCGCGCGTGCCCAGCGGGATCGCATTCAAATGACTGACATCCGGGACCGGTGCCGGCTCGCGTCGCGCAGGGAGCGGACGCTGGCCGCCGAAGAGCGTGTTGCCGTTGACGATGATCTCGCCGAGATACGTCAACAGTTTCGTGGCTCGATCGTGCCGCTTCGGGAACTGGAAGAGTTCCGGCGTCTCGTCGATGAAGCGGGTCGTGCAGAGGCCCGACTGAAACGTGTCGTGCCGCAACAGCTTCACGAGAAACGGAATGTTAGTTTTGACGCCGCGCACGCGGAATTCGGCGAGGCACCGATCAAGCCGCTTGAGCGCATCCACGAACCGTCGACCGCGTGCCGTCACCTTGACCAGTAGCGAGTCGTAAAACGGATTGACGACCGCGCCGCTGAAGGCCGAGCCGGCATCCAGTCGAATGCCCATGCCGCCCGCCGAGCGATAGTGCGCAACGCGACCATAGTCGGGAAGAAAATTGTTGGCGGGGTCTTCGGTCGTGACTCGGCACTGCACGGCGAAGCCGGTCGTCCGCACGTCCGCTTGCGAGTTGATACCGATGCGCTCGTCCGACAGCGGTTCGCCTTGAGCGATCAAGATCTGCGACTTCACGATGTCGAGACCAGTGACTTCTTCGGTGACGGTGTGCTCGACCTGGATGCGCGGGTTGACCTCGATGAAGAAGAACTGATTGGTGTCGGCATCGACGAGGAACTCGACGGTCCCAGCGGCGTAGTAGCCGACTTGCTGGCCGATCTTGATGGCCGACTCGCAGAGCGCCTCGCGGACCTTCGGATCGAGATTCGGAGCGGGTGCGATCTCGACGACTTTTTGATGCCGTCGCTGGACCGAGCAGTCACGCTCGAAGAGATGCACGAGGTTGCCGTGTTGGTCGCCGAGCAACTGCACTTCGATGTGCCGTGCTCGTTGGATGAATTTTTCGATGAAGATGTCCGGGCTGCCGAAGGCCGAGATCGATTCTCGCTTCGCCTGTTCGTACTGCGAGATGAAGTCGGTTTCGTCGCGAACGACGCGCATTCCGCGTCCACCGCCGCCGTGAGCCGCTTTCAGAATCACCGGGAAGCCGAGGGACTTCGCGAGCGTGAGTCCTTCATCGCCGTTGATGATCGCTCGCAGGCTGCCACTGAGCACCGGCACACCGGCAGCCTGCGCGATTTCGCGTGCGATGGTTTTGTCGCCGAGCTTGTGCAACGCCTCAACACTTGGCCCGACGAACGTGATGCCGTTGTCTTCACACGCCTGCGCGAGCTTCGGATTCTCGGACAGAAACCCGTAGCCGGGGTGAATGGCATCGACGCCGTGCTGGCGGCAGATGTCGATGATCGCGTCGATATCGAGGTACGACTTGATCGGCTCGCCCTTCTTGCCGATCTGATACGCCTCATCTGCTTTGAAGCGGTGCAGGGCGAAGCGGTCTTCGTGCGTGTAAATCGCGACGGTGCGAATGCCCAGCTCATACGCCGAGCGGAAAACTCGAATCGCGATTTCGGAGCGATTCGCCACCAATAATTTTTCGATCTTGCTCATGTCAACCTGACGTGGAGCAGGTTTTCAACCTGCTGGGAAGCGGACAGGCAGGTGGAAAACCTGCCCCACAACGGCGCGGGGCGGTACGTTATGGGACGGCTGGCACGGTCGCAATTGTGGTGCGGGCAGCTCGCCTGCACTGGCGTGGAAGAGACGTCCGCGCCACGTTTAATCCCGCCCGATGTGTTTGATTTTCTCCCAGTAGGAGTCAAACGCCTCGGAATTGAAGTGCGGGTCGTTGTCGAGGTCGTGGCAGGTGACGCAGTGCGATTTTTTGGCGTCGGCGAGCGTCAGACGGATCTCTTTGTTCGCCGCGTCTTTGTCGCCGGCCTCGATCAACTGGATGTGCCGGCTGCCGGGGCCGTGGCAGTTCTCGCAGCCGTTGTGCAGCAGGTGCGGCGTTTTTTCTTTGCTCTCGAAGCCGCTGGCGTAGCGCAGAACATCCTGAGCATGCCAGCCGGTCGTGTGGCAGGCGAGACATTCGGGATCATGGATTCGCGAGACCCAGCGAGCTTTCAATTCCGGTCGCCCTTTGATGAGGCTGTCGTAAGCGTGCGCGTGGTCGCTCTTCTCCCAGACGGCGAGGGCTTTGGAGTGGCACTCGCCACAGGCTTTCGTGCCGACGAACTTCGCACCGCTGGGATGTTTGATCGCCGGTTCGGTTTCCGCGAGCGCCGAGTCTTTCAACAGCTCTTGATACAGCCGCATGTGCTCGACCATTTTCGGCGAGTCCTGAAAACCTTCTTCGGTCAGTTTGATCAGCTCGAAGCGGACGCGGTTCTTGGTGTCGTCCGGGAAGAAACCGATCACGCCGGTGTACTTTCCCTTGCGCCCGACTTGGACGAAGAGCGTTTCACCAACCGTTTGGGGGTTATCGTACTCCGGGTCTTCCGCACCGCCGGAGGAGAGCACGACACCGAACTGC
>QWQF01000080.1 GCA_003669125.1 Planctomycetota bacterium | reverse complement strand
TACTACACGGTCAAGGACCAGGCGAGTGCTCGGAAGAGCACGATCGTGGGGATCGCCAGCATCGGGTTCTTTTACGTGCTGACGCTGTACATCGGCCTGGGAGCCATGACCAGCGGGGCCTTGGACGTGACCAACAGCAACATGGCCGCCCCGCTGTTGGCCAAGAGTTTTTCTGAGTGGCTGTTCGCCGTCATCTCGGCCATCGCCTTCACCACCGTGCTGGGCACCGTCAGCGGCCTGATCATCGCCGCCAGCGGGGCCGTCGCTCACGACATCTGTGGCACGCTGCTGAAAATGGAAATGACCGACTACCAAAAAATCCGCATCGCCAAGATCGCCTCGGTGGTGGTCGGCGTCATTGCCATCGTGCTGGGGATTTTGTTTGAGAAAATGAACGTGAGCTATCTCGTCGGCTGGGCGTTCTCCGTCGCCGCGTCCGCCAACCTGCCGTCGCTGATCATGCTCATCTTCTGGAAGGGCACGACCAAGCAAGGCATCACGGTCGCGATCACCGTCGGCCTGATCTCGTCGCTGTCGTGGATCTTGCTGAGCGCCGATACGTTCAAAGACGTGTATGGAATTGATCCCGCGAAGGCACTCGTGCCGTTCAGCCAACCGGGCATCGTGACGATCCCGCTGGGTTTCGCGGTGCTGATCGGCGTCTCATTGATGACGCAGCGAAAAGCCCAACAGGCTGCGAGTGTGTGAGCGTAACAGCCTCGTTCCAAGAGGCGGAGCAACCACACGAAAGACGTGGGCTTTTTGAAACACGAGGAAGTCCGTCTCCCGGAAACGTCGCCTCGTGGAGCGAGGCGACTACGTTGATGCGTTCGATGCGTTGGTCCGCAATCTCTGCCTGTCCGGCTTGATCGTTTCTTCCGTTCGCCGCGTGGTCCGCACAGGTTGCCAAACCCGAACAACGGCCTCGACTGGCCTGACCGTCAACTCTGTTGCCGCGAGACACGCTAACGCCGGTATCTTGCGACTCGTTCAGCAAAACGAGGCACGAACGATTCTGTGAGGCACAATTGCGAAGAAGGCTTAGGGCTTCGGCCCCCGATATCTGTATGACCCTGAGCCGTGGATGACGCAACCCGGAGACCGATCGTGAACCACCACCACCTTCCCATCGAGCACTTTCTGACCAAACTGGATACGGAGGAGCAAGACCGCTCGGCCGCCAAACGCGAAACCCGCCCGGAGTGGCTGACGCACTTCATCGACAGCATCGCCGACTTGTTTGATCCGCTGATTGGTGTCGCTCGTGTCGGTTTTGACTGCAATTTCGTCGAAGGCTCGTGGGTCGTCGGCCTGTACCTCGGCTCCTACGAAATTATCGGCGGCCGGCATGATGGTGAGGCTCGTCACATCAACTTTGAGTTCGATCTGCAACAGCTGATGGCTCACTTCAACAAAGTCAGCGAGTTGGTCTGGAGCGCGTTTCCCTCGCCGCGAGACACGCGGTCCTCCTGGGCACGCAGCTACGTCACGATTGCCGGAGTCGTTGCCGAGCAATCCGTCCGCCTGCAAATCTTCAGCGTTCCGCCGGTTCACGCCGAGATCGGGATGCGCCGCTATCCCGACGGTCGCTTCGAACCGGCGTGAGTCGATCACACAAACTAGCCCGACACGCAAGCAAGGGGGTTCCTGCGACAATAACCCCTCGCTTGCGCGTCGGGCGAGTTTCGGATTGCTCCACGTTCACATCACCCGATCGGCGGCCCAGGCATAGCGGCGACTGGTGAGAAACTCCTTGAATTCATCCGGTACCGGTTGGTGGATCGTTTCCGGATTGAACGGCGTGTTCACTGCTTTGAGTACCGCGACGACGTCCGCATCGGCATAGCCTACGCCGGAGACCTCGAACCAATCTCCGTTGACGTCGAAAATTCGGACCCACTCGCGTGACACGCGCACTTTGCGCAGCATCCGCAACTCGCTGCGAGTCCGCTTCAAGAACTCCAGCACGTCTTGGAGTCGTTCCGGTTCAAAGCGATGTTCGGCAATCGCGCGACCACTGCTCTTCACGATGCCCTCGACTCGGTCGGTAGGAATTCAATCGGGACGAATCATGTCCTGATCCAGCAGGAGTTGGACAAACTTCTTGGCGACCGGTCCCGCCATCTTGCCGCCGGAACCAGCTTGTTCAAGCACGACGACAAATGCAATCCGCGGACGATCCGCCGGGACGTAGCCGGCGAACCACGCATGATCGGCACGACCGCCACCGATCTCGGCCGTGCCCGTCTTGCCGGCGATCGCGACCTCCTTCAGACCGACGTGCTTGAAGCCGGTTCCCTGCGGGTGAGCGACGACCTGCTCCAAGCCCTCGCGGACGCGAGCCAGAGTTCCCTCCGAAAGATTCCGAAGGCGATGTCGCTCCGGCTCGATCGTCACGGACGCTTCCGCTTGTCCGGAGCCGTTCAACTCCCGCGCGACATGCGGCGTCACCAACCATCCGTCATTCGCGATCGCCGCCATCAGCCGAGCAATCTGCAACGGCGTGACCGTCAGCCGAGATTGCCCGATCGCCAGGCCGAGTGTGTCCCCGTCGTACCACGGCTCGCGCTTCGCTCGACTTGCGGACTGAGCTGTGCGAGACGATTCGCCCTCGTTCCAAGGAGACGCCGGCCGCAGCGTGTCCGACGCACTCACGAGTTCAATCGTGGACGACTCCTTCGTCCGCCCTTTCTGTTCCCGTTCCGGTGGACGGGGCACATGACCGCGACGCTCGCCGGGAAGATCGATTCCCGTCCGTTGGCCGAAACCGAATTCGTCGGCCCAATGGACCAGCGGTTGCGGGCCAAGCGTCTGGGCTGCCTTGAAAAAATAGACGTTGCATGACCGAGCGATCGCCATCTTCAGATCGGTGCCGTAGTGCGCCTGACTGTGGTAGCACCGCAGCTTGTTCGGATCTTTGAGATATCCGATGCACTCGAATTGCCGATCCGGATCGATGCGACCGCTCTGCAACGCCGCCACCGCCGAGACCGCTTTGAACACCGATCCGGGAGGCAACTCCATCTGTGTCGCTCGCGGAAACATCGGACGCCGCGAGTCGCTGTTCAATGCCTGCTGGACATCCTCGCTGCCGGACAAGAAGTCGTTGACATCAAACGTCGGAGCGACCGCTGCCGCGAGGATCGCCCCCGTCCGCACATCGATCGCGACAATGCAACCGCCGTGGGGCGGGTTTCCGGCCTGTCCGTTCTGTTGGGTGTCAGCCTCAACAGTCTCTTCCAACAGTGCCGTCGCCCGCTCTTGCAGCGGGACGGAAAAGTTCAGAACGACGTCCCGCCCCGGTTTCGACGGACGGACAACTTCGCTACGCACGATCGTGCCGTGACGATCGCGGACGATCTTCCGTTGACCGCGCACGCCGCGCAGCGCGTGCTCGTAGGACTGCTCGATGCCGGAGCGGCCAATCGAATCCCCCGGCAGATAGTCCAACGGATCGCCGTTCGGAAATCGTTCGCGGCGAGCCTTCAGTTCCTCCGCGTCGATCTCGCCGCGATAGCCGACCAGGTGCGGAGCAACTCGGCCAAGCGGATAAACGCGCCGGCTCGTGACGCCGGAGCGAATGCCGGGGTATTGCTCCGGATGCGTTTCGATCTCGGCCACAACTTCCAGTGAGACGTCGTCGAGCAACAGGTGATAATCCGATTGCTCCGGGATGCGCAGCGCTTCCCGCCGCTCGCGCGTCGGCGTGGTCGTGAGTTCGTGTCTCACGACGTCCCAGGCTTGCTCGACAAAACCAGCCCGACGCGCCAGCGAGTGGTCGTCGGTGCCTCGATTCTCGAACCCCTCGCTGGCGCGTCGGGCTGGTTCTTGTTCGTTCGCTCGATGAACTCCACGACGCTCATCAACCAGCCGATAAATTCGTTCGACGCGCTGCTGCACTCGGCCGCGCAGTTCCGCCAGTTTGTCGGAGCGGTGCTCGGTCAGATCGGCGAGCGACCGCCACAACTCGTCGCGTCGCGAGAGAACCTCGACTTTTGCTTGCTCGACTTTCGCTTTGTCGCGGCGTTCGGAACGGCTCAATCGAGACAGCGCTTCGTGTCGCAGCCAATTCTCGTTCGGTGGTTCTTCGAGCCACCGGAAGTGGACCAGTAGTTGGTGACGCTCGTCGTCAAACGCCAGCACGGTTCCGTCGCTGGCCAAGATGCGGCCGTTGCGAGTCGGGATTGGCTCGACCGATTCGACCTCGTGCCGAGTCTCGACCGCGAAGCCCTCGGCCACGAAACCTTGCAAGTGAATCAATCGCCCGGCGACGACCAGCAGCGGCAGCACCATCGCCACGAACAGCCAGACCAGCCGCACACCCGGTTCGGCATCGACGTCGAACGCCGAACCGCCGCCGCGAGTCGAACCGCTTTCGAAAATTGGAGTGGGGCGATTACGCATGGTGGTAACGTGCCACGTTCTTTGTTCGCAGTGTTCCGAGCATCCCGCAGCAACCGCACAAGATCAGCCCGTAGGCCGATTCACCGGCCAGTGCCACGAGCGAAGCCATCGTCACCGCAGGACCATCGGACAGGACGCTGTTCAGTCCGTGCGACAACACGAGGCCGGTTGCGATCACCGCGAACTGCCACACGAACCACGCCCCGCGCGAGCGAACGTCTTCGTCCGGTCGCAGCGACAACGTCAATGCGGCGGTCAGAGTCGCGGCGAGTATCTCGACACCGAATCGTCCTCCGGCAAAACCATCGGCCAACAAGCCAATCAGCGCCGTCCAGACAATGCCTCGTGCATCTCCGAACCACGTCAGCGCGAGCACCACCGGCAACCACATCAACGGAGGCCGGCAGTCGCCAATGGCGAGCGCGGTGCCGCACGCCGCTTGCGTGGCGAGGGCGAGGTACGTCGTGAGGGTGATGAGGAGGTGTTTCATATTTGGAGGATCAGTTCGCCAATCGTTTTGGATTGACCATAGGTCGCACGATGCGAACCGATCTTGCGGACTGCGGATCAATGGCCGGCCGGACTTCGAGGTCCCAGTGAGTCGCACCGTCCACCAATTCCGCGCGAGTCACGGTGCCGTAGAACAGTGGCGTCTCGAAGCCGCCGGGAGTTTCCAACGCGAAAACTTCGTCCCCTTCGCTGACTGGTTCGGTCGCGCGAATCTTCGTGAGCCGGCAGGCGTCTTTACCGTTGCCGATCAGCACTCCGTCCGATCCGAAAATCAAACCTTCTTTGGTCACGCGAGCGAGACGTGCTCGGCCAGCAAAACGTTTGTCGGTGAGCGGCACCCATGTGCTCGACCAGTGTCCGACGTGTTGCAGTTTGCCGACGATGCAGCTCCCCGCGAAGACCGGCAAGTCGGCGGCGAGCCCGCTGTCCTCGCCCTGATCGAGCAACTTGGCGCTTGCCTCGAGCACCAGCGAAGCTTCGACCACGCCGTTCGACTTACCACGATCGAGCAACTTGCCCCGTCGCCATGACGCGGCGAGTTCGTCGCCGAGAACGTTCGCTTCGACTACCTGCGGCACGATCAGTGGCGGTGGGTCGAGCGGACGTCGCTCCTCGTCGTGTCGTTGCAGCGCGAGAAACTTTTGTTCGCGGGTTTCTCGTCGTGCGAGTTGCTCCCGACGAAGACTTTTTTTCAGGCTGTCGAGTTCAGATTTGAGAGTCGCGATTTGCTCGGCCAGTTGCTGTTCGTCGTCGCCGACGAATCGCTGTTGCAGTTGCCGAGCGACCGACTGTTGCGTGGCGGCAACGAGAGTCACTCCCGGCAGAAATCCATCACGGATCGCGGCCCGCAGCCAACTCTGAACATTCGGCGGCGCGAAGCCGAGTCCGATCGCGGTGAGCAGGCAGAGGATGGTGATGAGTTTCGACATTTGAATTGGCTGATTGACTAACCCGAAGCGTCAGCGAGGGCAGGCGTTCCAAGCGGCGACGATCTTGGAGTTCGACGTCGGTGAAGCGTTCGCCCTCGCTGACGCTTCGGGTTAGTTTTGCTCGTGATTCAGAAATCTTTCGCGCCGTCGTCGAGGCTCGATCGCCACTGCGAGAGATGGTCGAGGCAGATGGCGGTGCCGCGAGCGACGGTGGTGAGCGGGTCATCGGCGACTCGAACGGGAATGCCGAGTTGCTCGTTCATCAGTTGATCGAGTCCGCGCAGTAATGCTCCGCCGCCGGTCAGGACGAGGCCGTGATCGACGATGTCGCCGACCAGTTCCGGTTTGCATTGGGCGATGCAGTTTTTGACGCAATTCAGGATCGCGGTGACTGGCTCGCGGAGAGCCTCGCGGATTTCTTCGCTGGTGACGACCGCTTTGCGCGGGATGCCGCTGATCGTGTCGAGGCCGCGGACTTGCATCGTCAGTTCTTGTTCGAGCGGGTACGCGCTGCCGATTTGGATTTTGACTTTCTCGGCCGTCGGCGTGCCGATGCGAAGCGAGAAGCGTTGCTTGAGATATTCGACGACGGCCTCGTCGAGTTCGTCACCGGCGACTCGCACTGATTGCGAGACGACGATCTCGCTGAGGCTGAAGATCGCGACGTCGCTGGTGCCGCCGCCGATGTCGCAGACCATGCTGGCGATCGGTTCGGAGATCGGGAGGCCGGCTCCGATGCCGGCAGCTTTCGACTCTTCGATGAGGTACACGCGGCCGGCTCCGGCACGTTCGGCGGAGTTGAAGACGGCACGTTTTTCGACCGGCGTGATGCCTCCGGGGACGGCGATGATGACTCGCGGTTTGAGGCCGCGTGTTTGTCGCGATGCCTTTTGGATGAAGTACCGCAGCATCGCCTCACAGAGTTCGAAGTCGGTGATGACTCCGTCCTGCAACGGGCGGATGGCGGTGATCGAATCGGGGGTGCGGCCGAGCATCTGCTTGGCCAGCTTGCCGACGGCGGTCCCTTTGCCGAGCACTCGTCGCGTCCCTTTTTCGAGCGCGACGACGGAAGGCTCGTTGAGCACGACTCCCTCGCCCTGCACCGAGACCAATGTGTTGGCGGTGCCGAGATCAATGGCGAGGTCGGGGCAGAGAAATCGGCGCAGTCGATGAAACATGGGTCTTCCGTGACCGCAAAATCGTGGGGACTCTCCAGCGATCCAACGCCGGATTCGGGGCGGGTTTGTAGCCCTGATCGGCGTTCGTGGACAAGACCCATTACGGGGGTCGTTTCTGTCGAAAGCGAGAGATCTTCGTGCCTTCGTGTGCGGCCTCCGTCAGGTTCACTGGATGGCGGCGAGCGAATTGTTGAGAACCCAACCATCAGCTTTCGACCGATGGCCGTAGTTGCGTTTCCGGGCTGAGTTGCGACGATGCCGCGACCTGTCGAAGCAAAGGATCGAGATGTTTTTTTTTGTCGTGGCGTGCGTGGTGCCGGCCTTCTTGGTGTCGGCGGTGGCGACCGGAGCCATGCGTGTGCTGTCCCCGAAGTTCGGATTGATCGATCAGCCGGCGGCTCGGAAGGTCCACAAAGCGCCGACGGCGTTGGGGGGTGGGATCGGGATTTGGCTGGGAGTCGTCTCGCCGTTGGCCGCCGTGCAGTTGGTCGCTTGGCTGGTCCATGCGGGGACTTTGCCCAGCGACTGGATTCCGCAGCAGTTGGCTCCGCATTTGGACGGCGTGCTGTTTCGGTCGGGACAAATGTGGGCGGTGTTGGCGGGCGGGACGGTGCTGTCGATCATGGGCTTGATCGACGACCTGAAAGACCTGCCCTGGAAGCCTCGGTTGGCGGTGCAGTTCGGAGTCGCCGCCGCACTGGTCTCGGTCGGAGTTCGCGGGACGGCGTTTCTCGGAATCCCGGCGGCTGAGTTCGCGATCAGCGTGTTGTGGCTGGTCGTGCTGATGAATTCGTTCAATTTCCTCGACAACATGGATGGGCTGTCGTCGGGGATCGCGCTGATCGCGGCGTTGATCTTCGCGACGATCATGCTGACATCACTGTCCGAACCAAGATGGTTGGTCGCGGGAGTGTTGCTAGTTCTGGCCGGTTCGCTGCTGGGCTTCCTGTGTCACAACTGGCCGCCGGCTCGGATCTTCATGGGAGACACCGGCAGCTATTTCATTGGCGTGGTGTTGGCGTCGATGGTCGTACTCGGCACGTTCTACGAACACGGCGGAGCGGCTCAGCATGGCCGGCATGTGATCCTCGCGCCGCTGTGCGTGCTCGCGGTGCCGTTGTACGACTTCGCGTCGGTGTTGCTGATCCGGCTGATCGAACGACGCAGTCCGTTCAAGCCAGACAAGAGTCACTTCTCGCATCGCTTGGTGGAGCTGGGCTTGAAACCGAAGCACGCGGTGCTGACCGTGCATCTCGCGACGTTGACGACCGGCTTGGGAGCCTTGCTGCTGTATCGTGTCGCGGATTGGTCGGGGGCTTGGCTGGTGATCGCGCTGGTGCTGTGCGTGCTGGCGATTGTCGCCATTTTGGAAACTGTCGGACGGGGGACGGGACAGAAGGGATCGGGAGATGGGGAGATCGGTAGATTGGGAGAAGAATCACAATCCGGTTCGTCGCCGAGCGACTCGTCCAAGAGGTGATCGATGTCGCGCAAACAACGAGTTGTCGGGCAGCCTTCCGTCACTCCGTCACCCCCTCATCTTGTCACCGTGTCACCCCCTCAGGGCCTGCTGCTCGCGTGGTTGGCGGCGTTGTTCGCGGCTCGCTGGCTGATGCCGACCGAAGGCGCGGCCGAGGGTCTGACGTTGTGGCTGGCGCAGTTGGTGTTGTTCACGGCGGTGGCTCGCGCGGCTTGGGGATGGCGCTGCGGTGAGCAACAATTGCGGTTCGATGTGGTGGATGCGGCGATCGGGTTGCTGATTTTGGCTCAGGTGATTTCCGCACTGACGGTCGTGTTCGGAGTCGGCAACGCACGAGCGGCCATCAATGTCGCGTGGGAGTGGATCGGCTCTGGCGCCTTGATTTGGATGTTGCGGCAAGAGCTGACGTCTCTGCGAATCGTCCGGCAACTCTGCCTCGGACTGTCGCTGGCGGCCGGTGTGTTGGCGGGGTTCGGGATGTGGCAGCATTACGTCGGGTACGACGAGCTGAGCCGCGAATACGATCGGCTGATCTCGGAACACGATCGCCTGGCGGAGCGGCTGCGCGGCGATGGAGTTTCGCCGGTAAGTGTCTCGGCCGCTGACGTGCGGAAGTTGGAGTCGTTGCGGGCCGAGATGTCTCGGCAACAAATTCCGATCGAGCAGGAGGCTCGGCAATCGCTCGAACTGCGCGTGAAGGCGAGCAGTGAGCCGTTTGGGATGTTCGCGCTGGCGAACTCATTCGCGGGACTGTTGATCGTGATGGGGTTGGTCCTCGTGGGATTGATCGGTGGCGGTCGCTCGTCGCGGTGGGTGTTGGTGTTGTTGGCGACGATGATCGCGTTCTGCCTCTTGTTGACGAAGAGCCGCACGGCCTACGCGGGGCTGCTTGCGGGGATTGGTTGGTGGACGTTTCGGCGGATCGCCGCGCGGTGGGGAGGCTCGGCAGGGTCCGCTCGCAAGAATGGGTGGTTGCGAATCGGAGTCTGGTTGCTGGTCGGCTTGTGCGTCGTGGGATTCGCAATTGGCATCGCAGTGTCAAGCGGAGGGCTGGACTTGGCGGTGTTGTCGGAGGCTCCGAAGTCGTTGCGTTATCGGCTGGAGTGGTGGCAGGGGACGTGGGCCACGATTCGCGAACACTTCTGGTTCGGAACCGGGCCGGGCAATTTTCGAGATCACTACTTGCCTCACAAGTTGCCGGAGTCGAGCGAAGAGATTGCCGATCCGCACAATTTTGTGTTCGACGTGTGGGCCAACGCGGGGACGTTCGGGCTGATCGGATTGTTGGCGTGTGTTGGGCTGATGCTGCGCGACGTGGTCGGGAGTCTTTTTTCGAGCGGCGGAGACTCGGACCAGCATTCAATGGGTCGCGATGGCCGCTCAGAAAAAGACTCCCGATCCCTTTTGTCGCCAGCAGTCTGGGGCGTCGGACTGGCGTTTCCGCTGAGCGCGCTGGGGATGGAATTCGTCGGGCATGGAAACGACGAGCGACTGTGGTGGCTCGGCGGAATTTGGTGGGGCTTGTGGTTGATCGGAGTGATTTGGTCGCGACGGTGGGGCAACGGCACCGAGGCGAACTCGGAGGTCGTTGGCTCGCGGCTGCCGCTGGCGTTGGAGGGGGCGATCGTCGCGTTGCTGGTGCATTTGCTGGGAGCGGGCGGGATCGCGATGCCGGTGATCACGCAGTTGTTGTGGCTCGTCTGGACAATGCGAACCACCTGCCGGGAGTCGGCGATTGGCTCGCAAGACGAAAAAACACCCAGCGAGTCGGCATGGCGAGGCGTAATGGCCGGGCGGATTTCAGCCGCGGGGTGTGCGCTCGCCGCGGCGGCGTTGAGCGGTGTCTGTTTCTGGACGGCGATGATGCCGGAATTACTGTGTCGCACGTCGTTGCAAGCGGGAGATTTCGAGTGGGGACGTCGTCAGATCGAGTCGGCTCAGGCGCGGTTTCTCGACGCGGCCGCAGCGGATCGCTGGGCGATCGAGCCGTGGGAGCGGTTGGCGGATGTCGCCGTGCAGCGCTGGCAGCAGTCTCAACTCGATGCCGATTTCGAGGTCGCGATTGGGCGCCTGCAAGCCGTCCACGACCGTCTGCCGTTCGCCTCGCGGTCGCACCGACGGCTGGGACAAGCGTGGATGTTGCGGTTCGACCGTTCGCATTTTCCGGACCACGCACGGACGGCGGCCGAGTCGTTCGCGGCGGCGGTCGGGCGGTATCCGCATCACGCGGCGCTGCTTTCCGAATGGGCGATCGCCTGCGACGGGGCGGCGTTGAGCGAGGCGGCTCGCGAGGCGGCTCGGCGAGCAATCCGGCAAGACGACCTCAACCGACAGGCGGGACATTCGGACAAATACTTGAATGCCAACGTCCGGCGGCGGATGGAACGTCTGGCGGGTTGAGGCTCGGCGGCGCTCGATGCGAATTGACCACTTTCCGAGTCGCCATCACAATGCGGTCCTGTTTTTCGAGGCTCCGCGGATTCTCCGCAGCCTCTGGCGAGATTTGTCGTTTTTGATTTCCAGTGACGTTTGAGCCAAGGTCGTGCGAGCAGGTCTGAGACCGATCGCGCGTCGGACGGAGGATTCATGAATTTTCGGGCGATTGTCGTTGTCGTGTTTCTGGTCGTCGTCTCCGGCGGCCTGATGGTCCATTTTCGCCAGCAGAGCATCACGGGAGTCCCGAGTGGTCCGGTGAAGACCGACGATGTTCCCGTGCCGCCGAAGACCGGCCCCTACGGTAAGTTTGTCGTGGCCGACGAGCCGGTGCATCACTTCGGCGTCATGGAGTTGGGTCAGAAAGGATCGCACGAGTTCAAGATTCGCAATGACGGGCCAGGGCCGCTGAAAATGGTGGCTCTCGCAAGAGACCACACCTGCCAATGCACGCTGGGCACATTGGGAGCCGATGGCTTGAAGCCGGGCGAGGAATCGACCGTCACGATGAATTGGGAGATCAAAAATCCGGCGACGACCTTCGAGCATTCGGCGAAGATTCGTACGGACGACCCCGATAATCCGGTGATCACGTTTCTCGTCCGTGGCCTGGTCGGCAAGCGATTGACGATCCGCACGGGGTCCGAAGTGTTGGTCGGCCAGCTCTCTGACACCAAGGTGACCGAGCGAATTTTGGTCGTGCATTCCGAGACGGTTGATGCTTTTGAAATTACGAAGCTCGAATCGTCGAACCCGGCGATCGTGGTGACGTCGCGCCCGTTGTTCGGAGCCGAACTTCGAGAGGCCACGCTCGATCCCGCGATGGAAGCCAGTTCACGGATGATGCGAGAAGCTCGTCAAACCGAGGCGGAGGGCAAGAAACCCAGTGAAGCCGGACATGAAGGCCACAACCACGCCGTCCCAGGGCCGGATGGAAATCTGGCCACCGGCATGCAACCAGAAGTGAAAAGTGGTTACGAATTGAAAGTGGTTTTCAATTCCGGGTTGCCGATCGGCAAATTTCGAGAATCGTTGACCATTCACACTGACATCGACATCCCCGAAACGTCTTCGATGGTGATCATGTTCGAGGGGAGCCGCGCGGGGCCGATCGAGATTCTCGGCACACCCGGTACCGGTTGGTCGCCGACCGAAGCCCTCCTGAGGTTTCCCAGATTTCGAGCCAAAGAGGGCAAGAAAGCGAAGCTGTTGGTCTTCGTCAAGAAGACCGAGACGCCGTGGGAAATCACGGACGCCAACGTCTCACCCTCGTTCTTGAAGTATCAACTGATCAAGGACGAGAATTTCAAGGGCCTGGGGCGAGATCGGTACGACTTGTTCATCGAGATCCCGGCCGGCGAACGCCCCGTCAGTCTCGGTGGAGAAACGATCGGCTCCCTCATTCTGAGCACCAACCACCCGGACGCCAAATCGATCAGGCTGGGGATCGAGTTCACCTCCTACTGAGCCGACGCTCCGCACGTCGTGCGAGGTTTTGAGTTGACCGATTTCCGCTGCTGGAGGACTCGGAGAGTCCGCCGACGAAAGTTCATCGCATGAGCCGACTCCGAAATGGACTGGCCCTGAGTCTGTTGAGCATGACACTTGGGCTTTTGAGCGGCTGCGGTGACGCTCCGAATCCCGCGCCGTCAACCGGCGGCACACATTCCACGCAGCCGACCAACGCCGTCTCGGCGACTTCCGAGACGTCCGATCCGTTGTCGAAAGTTTCTCGCGCCGACGATGCTGCCGACAAATCCGGCGCGACGTCGCAGGTAGTTCAAGCCTCGGACAACCAACCGAAGTCCGCCGCGAAGAACACGATCGCGTCCGAAAAACCGCCGTTCGACGGCTGGAACAAGCCGGCGCTCGCTCTCGTGCTTTCCGGCGAGCAGCATGGTTACCTTGAGCCGTGTGGCTGTGCCCTCAAACAGTCCGGAGGAGTGTCGCGGCGACATGAACTCGTCAAGCAGATTCAGGCGAAGGGTTGGCCAGTCTCCGGTCTCGATCTCGGCGGCACCGTCAATCGCAATCGCCCGCAGTCGAAACTGAAGTTTCAGACGTTCCTCGCCGCGATGAAGGACATGCAGTACAGCGTGCTCAATCTCGGTCCCGAGGAATTGAAACTCGGTGCCGCTGACTTGCTGGCGTATCACGCTCCCGACCCGAAGGATCCGCTGGGGAGCATCAGCTTCGTCTCCGCCAACGTGACGCTGTTTGGTTCCCCCGAACTGGGGACGCCGGTTCGTTCAAAGCTGCTCATGCTCGGCAAGCACAAAGTCGGAGTGACCTCGGTGCTGGGTGCCAGCTTCCGCAAAGAGATCGCTCCCGAAGGTGCCAATGTCGACATCACCATCGACGATCCCGCCACGGCACTGCCGGCCGTGCTCAAAGAGTTGCAGACTCAGCAGCCGGACTTGCTGGTGCTGCTCGCACACGGCACGCTCGCGGAAGGCAAAGCGCTGGCCAAACAGTTTCCGCAGTTCGGTGTCGTGCTCTCCTCCGGCGGTGCGGAAGACCCGGAGTACGATAACCCCCAAACGGTTGGTGAAACGCTCTTCGTCCAAGTCGGGCGCAAGGGAAAGTACACCGGCGTGATCGGTTTCTTCCCGGACGACGCCAAGAACCGCGTCCGCTTCGAGCTGATCAAACTGACCGAAGAAGGTTTTCAGGACTCGCCGAAAATGGTCGAGCACATGCGGCTGTATCAAGAGCTGTTGAAAGACTCGGCGCTCGCGGAAACCGAACCGGCGATTAAACATTCCAGCGGTGCGAAGTTCGTCGGCACGAAAGCCTGTGGCGAGTGCCACTCCAAAGCCCTCGCCGTCTGGGAGAAGAGCGACCACGCGCACGCTTACGACAGCCTCGTCAAAGGACGACCAGAATTGAAAGCTCGCTGGGTCTCGCGAATCCATGATCCCGAATGTCTCGCCTGCCACACGACCGGCTGGCATGCTCAGGACGTCCTGCGCTACGCCAGCGGCTTCGAGAGCAAAGAAAAAACGCCCCACCTGCTGCACAACGGCTGCGAGAACTGCCACGGCCCCGGCAGCCGGCACATCCAGTTGATCGAGGCCGGCGACAAAGACGCGGCGAACAAAGAGATCCGTCTGACGCTCGCCGACGCCAAAAAGTCGCACTGCGTCACCTGCCACGATCTCGACAACGACCCGCACTTCAATTCCGAGGCGTTTGACTCCTACTGGGAGAAAATCAAACACATCGGGCGGGATTAAAGGTGGCGCGGACATCTCTTCCACGCCAGTACGGGCGAGCTTCCCGCACCACAAT